>DXDT01000147.1 GCA_019115335.1 Candidatus Brachybacterium merdigallinarum | reverse complement strand
GACCAGGCCCCGCTCCTGCAGCGTGATCAGCGCCTTCCACGCCTCGACGTACTTCCCTTGTGAAGGGACGGCCCAGTGGATGAGATAGAGGTCCACGTAGTCCAGGCCGAGTCGCTCGAGGGAGGCCTCGCACGCGGCGATCGCGTCGTCGAACTCATGCGCGTCGTCCCACAGCTTGGTGGTCACGAACAGCTCCTCACGCGGGATTCCGGATTCGGCGATCGCGCGGCCCACGCCCTCCTCGTTGCCGTAGATCCTCGCTGTGTCGATGTGGCGGTAGCCCGCCGAGAGCGCCTGCGCAGTGACGTCGGCAGCGATGTCAGGATCGACCTTGAACACGCCGTAGCCGAGCTGCGGGATCGGCTGGCCTCCGCGCAGTTCGAGAGCAGGGACAACAGGATGCGATGCGGACATGGAGCTTCCTCTCCTCGGAGTCATGACCAGACTACGGGGCTGCGGAGAGCGCATGCCCGAGCTTCCTGATGCTCTGCCGCCAAGGCGGGGACTGACTGCAAGGGCACACGTGGTCTCCGACGTCGCGGCATGTCGTCGCTGCGGCTCGCGATCCGGCACAGAGTGCGAGGAGAGGACCGCGCTCCCGAGGGTCCGGATCTGCAGGGAAGCGGCAGGGATTCGGGCCGATTCGGCCGCGCCGCTGGCGAACGGATCATGTACTGCGAGTCGATGCGGACAGGTTCTGCGGTGGCGGATGAGCGGGTGAAGTTCTCAGCGAAGAGATCACGGGAGCGCTCTACGATGGCCCTATGATCTCTGGGCGCGCCGTCACGGGGCCGGTGCGATGACTCCGACCCGCGTCGCACGCCTGACCGCGCTGCAGCGGCCCGTCCCCATCGAGCAGCCCGAGTACGACCACGCCGCCGGGCACACCCACCGCGGCTTCCGGCTGAACGTCTACGGGCTGCTGGACACGCTGTTCATCGTGGCCGGTCTGGTGATCTCGATCTGGCTCGCGCTGCTGTACCTGGTGGAGGGCTTCTCGCTGACCCCGGTGCGGATGCTGTACCTGGTGGGCTTCTGGATCCTGCTCACCTACATCACGCTGCCGCGCCTGCACCAGCTGCTGACCTGGATCTACCTGCCGGACTACTTCTTCGGGCGCACCCGCACCACGGAGGGGGTGCTCTCGGATCCGATCAACCTCGCGTTCGACGGCACCGAGCAGGACCTGCACGTCGCGATGCGGAAGGCCGGCTGGGTGCTGGCTGAGGAGCGGACCGTCGCCTCCGGCTGGGCGATGGTGCACTCCACGCTGCGCCGCCGCTCCTATCCCGCCGCGCCGGTCTCCCCGCTGTACCTGCTGGGCAGGCGCCATGACTTCACCTATCAGCAGGAGGTGGGGGGCACCACCGACAAGCGCCATCACGTGCGCTTCTGGAAGATGCCCTCCGATTTCGCGCTGCCCGGCGGCTACCGGGTCGACTGGCTGGCTGCCGGCACCTACGACCGTGCCGTGGGGTTCTCCTTCTTCACCCTGCAGATCACCCACCGGATCGACGAGAACACCGACGTCGAGCGCGACTACGTCATCGACACCATCCGGCACGCCGACCCGCAGGTCGAGGGGGACGTGATCCGCGAGTTCTCCGCGGCCTACGCCGACCGCAACGGCCAGGGCGACCCGATCCGCACCGACGGTCACCTGCCGATCCTGAACCTCCACGGCGTCGCCGCCCGCTCCGAGGGTGCGACCGCCGTGATGCTGCTGCGCAACCGCCCCACCGGCACCACCGTCATGAAGGCCCGCGCCCACGCCGCCGCCCAGTCCGCGCTGGCCGCGGCCGGGGTGCGGCGCCGCGAGGGCGTCGAGGGGCCCCTCGGGCGCGACGGCGGCACCGGGGTCGCCGTCCCCGTGCGACAGGAGCTGGCCGACGAGATCGCCGCCCAGTGGCAGGGGACCCGTGAGGACCTGCAGGAAGCGGTCTTCCGAGCCGTCGATCACCATCTGCCGCCCCCGACCGTCGCCTTCACCGGGCTGCTGGTGCTCCTGCAGACCGCGCTGGTGCTCGCGCAGTGGGTGGGTCGCGCCATGGGGGTGGACCTCTCGACCCTCACCGCCGATGCCTCCCTGCTGTTCCGGGACGACGACTCGCTGCTGCTCAGCACCGCCTTCGCGGCGGCGCTGCTGCTGATGACGGTCGGCGTGCTGCGACGCAGCCGCTGGGCCCGGATCGCGCTGATGGGTCTGTTCAGCGTCGACGCCTTCGCGCGTCTGGCGCTGGCCACCGCACTGGACGGCGACGTCGCCCACAGCACTCTGGTGGCCGTCGGCGCTTCCGCCCTGGGCGTGCTGGCGATCTCCTCGGACGCCTCCCGGATGTGGGTCCAGACCCTCCGGCTGCCGGCCAGGATCCCCGAGGACGCCTCCGACGAGGTGTGATCGCAGCCACAACGGCGTAGAGTGCCCGGGTCGTCGGTCGATCCCTCCCGTGGCGCTGCGGCCCCGCAGCGGCGATCCCGGAGGCCGACGCCTCAGCATCACCGTCGTGGAGGAAGCCCATGAATCAGCACCCCGGATCCAGCGGCCCCGGCGAGCCCACCGGCGTCGGCGGGCCCGCTGGCAGCGGTGATCCTGCCGGCAGCGGCGGTCCTGCCGGTGCCGGTGACCCCACCGCCGCGGGCGGGGACCAGCCTGCGCTGAAGAAGGTCATCACCCCGAAGCTGCTGCTGCTGTTCATCGTCGGCGACATCCTCGGCACCGGCGTGTACGCGCTGACCGGCGACGTGGCCGGCGAGGTGGGCGGCGCCGGCTGGCTGCCGATCATGATCGCCTTCGGCATCGCGATGCTCAGCGCCCTCTCCTACACGGAGATGGTCACGAAGTACCCCCAGGCCGCCGGTGCCGCCCTGTACGTGCATAAGGCGTTCGGGATCCACTTCCTGACCTTCATGGTGACCTTCGCGGTGCTCTCCTCGGGCGTCACCTCCGCCACCACCAGCTCGATCTTCCTGGCCGAGAACTTCCTGGTCGCCTTCGGGCTGACCGGTGCCCTCGGGGAGGCCGGCTCCGCGACCGCCGTCACCGCGATCGCGATCGTGTTCATCTGCCTGGTGGCCTGCATCAACCTCTACGGCGTCTCGGAGTCGATCAAGGCGAACGTGGTGCTGACCCTGATCGAGCTGACCGGCCTGGCCCTGGTGCTGGTGGTCGGCTTCCTGGCCATCGGCCGCGGC
>DXDT01000146.1 GCA_019115335.1 Candidatus Brachybacterium merdigallinarum | reverse complement strand
TGCCCAGCACCCGCACCAGGTAGGCGTTCAGGCTCAGCCCCTCGGCGGCGGCGGCCTGGTCGAGCCGGGTCTTCAGGCGCTGCGGGGGGCGGAAGGAGACCCGGGTGGTGGCGCTGTCCTCTCCCTGCGTCCCGGCGGCGTCATCCGCCGGCTGCCACGCTCCCGGCTGCGCGATGTCCGACTGCGGGGCCGACGGGGAGGAGTCCTCCGTGGCGGGCGGGGGCGGGACCACGCGCACCTCGACCTCGCCTCCCACCAGGGCGAGATCCACCCGGCCGGGCGCGAGCTGGGCGGAGATCTCCCCCGCGACCTGGGACATGGCGTCCTGCAGGGCGATCCGCAGGGCCGGGTCGAGGGAGATCGACAGCAGCTGGGCGGCGTGCTGGGTGTGCTCATCGCCCATCGCTGCGGCGGCGGCCAGCTGCTCGTGGACGGTGCGGGTCACAGCTCCGAGTTCCATGATGTCACCATGGCGTCATTGTGGCGTCACCGCAAGAGGCGTCGGCTCAGGAGTGCGCCGCACCCCCTGCGGACTCCTCGGCCGCCCTCGCACTCCCTGCCGCCGCCTGCGCCGCCTCCTCCGCCGCTTCGAGCTGCACGGTGAGGGAGGCCATGCGTTCGGCGTCCTCGGCCCGTTCGAGCAGACGCCAGCCCTCGCGCGCCGAGCGTGCGGCGCGCAGGGCGGCGCCGACCTGCCCGCGCTCGGCCATGAAGGCCGCGTGGCGGTCATCGACGTAGGTGGCCCAGTAGCGGGCGCGCGCCTCGTGCCCCGCGGGGACCTCGTCGATGGCCTGGAAGGCTGCGGCGCGGGCGGTGCGGTACTCGGCGTCGGTCACCGCCTGCTCGCCCTCGACCCGCCGGGTGGCGACGATGATGAACCGTCCGACCACCGCGTCGACCCGCTGGTCCCACAGCAGCTCGGGGGTCAGCGGCGGTCGCTGCTCCTCGCGCAGGGTGCGGCGCTCGATCTGCTCGGCGGCGGCCAGGGCGATGCTCCAGCGTCGCTGGTCCATCGCGCGGCGCATCACCAGTGCGAGGGCGTCCAGCTCGGTGCGGATCAGCGGGCCCTGCTCCTGGGTCGGGGTGACGAGGTCGCCGGCGAGCCAGCGCGCATCCGCCGCGACCTGACGCAGCGCGGCCAGGGACCCGGCCGCATCGCCCGTCTGCTCCGCCATGACCGCGGCGAGCCGGGCGGCGGTCAGGGACGCCCGCCGGTCCCGCTGCTCCCGGGCGATCCGGCGGGCCTGGTCCAACGGCACCTGGGCCGCCTCGTAGCGCTGCGCCCGGATCCGCTGGGCGGCGACGGCGAGCAGTGGGCGGGTGCGCAGCTCGTCCCTGCGCAGCGTGCGCTGCAGGGACAGCAGCCGGCCTGCCACGAAGGAGGCATGGGTCTCGAACCCGGCGTGCATCAGCGCATCGAGCAGGTCGGTGATCAGACCCACGCGCAGGGGCGGGTCGTCGACCTCGGGCATCACCGCGAGCGCCTCCATCGCGTGCTGCACGGCGAGCATCGGCTCGACCTGGCCGAGGGTGCGGGCCAGGACGGCGTGCGCGGCAGTGGTCAGGCGCTGCATGTCCCCGTCGGCCGGTGCCGGGGAGGGCTCCTGCCACGCCGACCGCTCGAGCTCCTGCTCCAGCAGCTCGAGCACGTCGAGGGCCTGGGTGGTGGCCTCCTCCCGCCGCCCCAGGCCCTCCAGCGCCTGGGCGAGGCGCAGGCGCAGCAGCGGCTCCGGGTCGCCGTGCACCCGGTCCCGCACCGCCGGCAGCGCGCGCAGGGCGGCGCCCAGCACCTGCTGGGCGCGGCGCGGATCCGCGGCGTCCGCCCCGTGCTCCAAGGCCCCGGCGAGCGAGGTCAGCTCGAGCCCGCGCACCACCGCGGCCAGGGACGGGGAGACCGCCACCTCGTCGCTGCGGCGCCGACCCGAGCCTGCCGGGCGCTCGGTGCGCCTTCGCTCCGAGCCGGCGCTCCCCCGCGTCCGGCCCGGCCCGCGCTCGATGAGCACGCGCACGGTGGCCTCCGCCTGATCGGCGCACCCGGCCTCCCGGAGCACGCCGACCAGGTCGAAGGCGGCCTCCCGCAGCTGCTCGGGGTCGTCCATGATCGCGGCCGCCTCCAGGCGGGCTCGATGCAGAGCCAGGCGGTCGGGGGGCGGCGCCGGCATCGTGAGGAAGCGGTCCGCGAGCCGGCGCGCCTCCGCCAGCTGCTCGGCGTGCACCAGATCCGTGACCCGGTGCGCGGCCTCGCGCACGGTGCGGGGGGTCGGCAGCGGCAGCTCCGGTGGCCGCAGCGCGACCCGCAGCGCCTCGAGCGTCGGGGGTGTCGCCTGGTCGCTGCCTGCCTCCCACGAGGGGATCGATGCAGCGCCACGAGCAGTCATGGGCCGAAACCTACCAACTCCGGCCGAAGCCTTCTCGAACTGCCGTCGACAGCCCCGGCGACCTGTACTCCACCTGTGCTCCACCTGCGCCCGCGCCCGATGACGAGCCAGTCACACCCCCGCCGCGGACCGACGGGAACCCCAGGGCCCCTCCCTACAATGGGCACATCCAGGACTGACGCCGACCAGCTGCCACCCCTGCGGGCAGGCCCCGCACCTCGGGGCGGCGTCCGCACTGGCCGACACGCAGAAGGGAGTCCGCTCGGTGACCACCGCCTCCGCCGTCGGCCCCACCCATTCCCCCGCGACCGCGCCGCCCGCCCGGTTCCACCGCACGGTGACGGTCCCGGGCGACGGGACCGAGGAGAGCTGGATCGCCGCCGGGGAGCTCGTGCCCCGCGGGATCGCCGTGCGGATGCACTCCGACGAGACCACCTCCACCGTCCTGCGGACCGATGTCGACGTCGACGCGTACACCCGCCGCGAGCACGTGCGCATCCCGGTGGACCTCGAGGCGCTGGCCGCCGACCCCGAGATCCCTCCCGCGGTGGGCACCGCGCTGGCAGTGCTGCACCGCCTGGAGGGATCGGCCCTGGCCGAGTCCCGCGCCATGCTCCCCACCTGGACCGGGAACGAGGCGCGGATCACCGCCTTCCTCGCCTCGTGGATGGTGCAGCGGCACTGGCAGGCCCGGGCCCTGCGGGATGTGCTGACCGGGGACGACCCGGTGGAGCGCCCGCTGCCCTTCGCCGCGCCGACGCTCGCCGCCCGCTTGCGCCGGGTGCACGTGGACCGCCTGCAGCCGCTGATCGCGCCGCTGTGGACCTTCGGCGCCGGGGAGGCGACCACTGCTGGGCACATGGCGCGCATGGCGATCCAGGAAGCCTCCCTGCTGGCCGGGCTGCGCGCCCTGGCCCCGCACCTGAGCGGCGAGGCGCGGCGTGTGGTCGACGTGGTCGGCGACCATCACGAACCGGCGGTGCGCTTCTTCACCACCGAGGCGATCGCCCGCATCACCCGCTCCCGCCGAGAGGCGGTCACCGCCCGCGTGCTGCTGAGCCTGAACTCCCCCCTGGACGGCGGCGGCGTCGTGGACCCGGACCTGCCGGCCGCCCTGGCCGTGCTCGGGGCGCAGGCCGCGGATCGCGCCGCCCTGCACCGCGCTCGCTTCGAGATCACGCGCCTGCTGCCCGGGCCCGCCCTCCCCGACCCGTATCTGCGCGCCCTGTCGAAGGGTGGTGCGTGAGATGGCCTTCGACCTCGACAAGTTCGCCGAGGCCTCGCTGCCGCTGCAGTACGAGGACCTCGACCTCGACGTCTTCGACGAGCAGCCGCTGGACCTGCAGACCCTGCGCTCCCTGCGCTACATGTGCGACGTGGAGCACCACACCTCCTGCTACCTCCGCGATCTGCTGGTCACACCCTCGCACCGCGAAGAGGCCGCGGGCGGCTTCATGACCATGTGGAACCGTGAGGAGTACTGGCACGGCGAGGCGCTCTCCGCGGTGCTGAACCGGCACGGGATCGTCATCGACTACGACGAGATCAAGGCCAAGCGCCTCAAGCTCGGCTGGTACAACTCGCTGGCCTCTCTCAAGCAGTCCTCCCTCTCCAACCTGGTGGGCAAGGACTTCGTCGCGGTGCACATGGCCTGGGGTGCGGCCAATGAGCTCTCCGCCGTGGCCGCATACCGTCGGATGGCCGCCCAGACCGACCACCCGATCCTCTCCCCCCTGCTGCGGCGCATCGCGCAGCAGGAGACCCGTCACGTCGCCTTCTACACCACCCAGGCGCGCGAGCACCTGGAGAGCTCCCCGCGCGCCCAGAAGCTCACCCGCCTGGCGCTGTCGAAGGTGTGGCGGCCGGTCGGTTCCGGGGTGATGGCCGAATCCGAGGTCCGCCACGTGATGGGGCACCTCTTCCGCGGGGTGCCCGAGGAGCTCGACAAGCTCGACAACCGGGTCCAGAAGCTCCCCGGGCTCGAGGGGCTGACGATCTTCCGCTCGGCGTTCCGCCAGCTGGGCATCGCCTGAGCCGCCCCCACCACCTCCCCGCCTTCCTCACAGCCCCGCCCCGCACTGCCCCACAGCCCCGCAAAGCCTTCTGACCTGCAGTGTCGCCGATGAGACTCCTCTCATCGTCCCTTCATCCCCGACTCATCGGCTGCTCGTTCACTACGTGGTGTCGGCAGGGAACCGTTCCGGTGCCCCGCCCTTCGACCCACAAGGAGCATCACGATGACCACTCTGGATCAGACCCCCCAGCGCGCCACGACAGCCCACCCGGCGCTCGACGCCGCTGCCCTGCCTGCCCCGGACGCCGCCCCGGCGATGCTCCGCTCCCGGATCGAGCTGGCCAAGCACGCTTTCTCCACGCGCGCCGTGGGCCCCTTCCTGCGCCGCCGCGAGAACCTCCGCCTGCTCACCGGCGACCACGTCCCCCAGGCGGGCGAGGTGGTCCTGGCCCGGGTCACCCGCATCGGCCAGCACAAGCGCCTCGAGAGCCCCGTCTCCCGCCGCCAGATCCTGTTCGACGGCGACGAGATCCTGGTCGCCTACGGCTCGCGCTACGCCGCCGACCAGTTCCTCGCTCTGCTGCCCGGCGACCTCGGCCCCTGCCATCTCGCCGCCGCCGGCGGCCTCGCCTCCCGCGTGGTCGACAAGAACGCCGCCGTCTCCGACGCCACCGAGATCCAGCCGATCGGCGTCCTCGCCGACGACCAGGGCCCCATCACCCTGGCCCGCGCCGCCGCGCACCGGATCATCCCCGGGGTCGGCGAGCGCCCCCACCGCCCCGGGCACGACGTCCCGGTGATCGCGGTGCTGGGCACCTCCATGAACTCCGGGAAGTCCACGGTCCTGGCCCAGTTCGCGCACGGCCTGGCCCAGGCGGGCCTGCGCGTCGCCGCCGGCAAGGCCACCGGCACCGGCGCGGGCAACGACTACAACTACTTCCTCGACTCCGGCGCCCACCGCGTGCTGGACTTCACCGACTTCGGCTACTCCTCCACCTTCCAGACCCCCTTCGAGGAGGTCCGCGACCTCTACCTGTCGATGGTCGACGAGCTGGCCGGCGGCTCCGTACAACCGGACGTGGTCCTCGTCGAGATCGCCGACGGCCTCTTCCAGGGCGAGACCTCCCGACTGCTGGAGGACGCACAGTTCGGCGAGGTCACCGACCGGATCGTCTTCGCGGCCGGGGACGCCCTGGGAGCGGTCGGCGGGGTCGGCGCGCTCGCCGGTCTGGGCCGCGCCCCCGACTTCGTCTCCGGGGTGGTGACCGGTTCCCCGCTGGCGACCGCTGAGGCCCGGCGCGCGATCGCGGTGCCCGTCGTGCCGACCTTCGACCTCGCCCAGGGGGAGGTCGCCTCGCGCCTGGTCGAGGACCTGGTGCCCGCGGTCCGACGCGGCGCCGAGACCGGGGCTGGGGCCAGCGCGGAGGCGGGTGCCGATGGCACGGCGTGAGAAGCCGGCCAAGGAGCCGGAGAAGCTGGCCAACGGCCTGCTGAAGAACGCTCCGCCGCTGCCGAAGCTGATGCGCGGCAGGCGCCGCGGCTGGATGCTCATGATGATCCTGCTGGGGCTGGGGCAGGCCGCCCTGGGCGCCCTCTCCGCCTGGGCGCTGCTGCGGATGAACGCCGCTCCCGTCGGCGCCTCCCCGCTGCTGCTGCGCTCCCTGCTGGTGCTGGTGCTGGCGGCGCTGGCCGTCGGGGCACTGAAGATCCAGGAGCGGGTGGTCGCCGAGCGGCTCGGCCAGGACTATGTCCACCAGCTGCGGCTGACCCTGCTCGGGGACGTCCTGACCCCCGGCCACTCCACGTCCCTGGGGGTGACCGTCACCCGCACCTCCAACGATCTCTCTGCGGTGCGCAACTGGGTCAGCCAGGGCATCGCCCCGCTCGCGGTGGGGATCCCGCTGATCCTGGGCACCCTGGGCACCCTGTCCTTCCTCAGCCTCGAGCTGGCCGGAGCGATGGCTCTGCCGCTGGTGCTGCTGGGTCTGGGCATGATCGTCTGGTCGCGCAGCGCCCTGATCAAGACCCGCGAGATGCGCCGCACCCGCGGCCGGCTCTCGGCTCGCATCGCCGACACCGTCACCGCCACGGACACGATCCTGGCCGCGGGCGGTACCCGGCGAGAGCTGAAGAACATCCGCGACGCCTCCGGGAAGCTGGTCGAGAAGGCCGTGGACCGCGCCGAGACGATCGGCACCATCCGGGCGGCCGGGATCGTCGCCTCGACCCTGGTCACCCTGCTGGTCGCCGCGGCCGGCACCTATCTGGGCCTGGATCCGGGCGTGACCATGGCCGCGATGCTGGTGGCCGGCATCGCCTCGACCCCGGTGCTGGAGCTCGGTCGCATCGTCGAGTACCGCCAGACCTACCGGGCCGCCCGCATGGTGCTGGGCCCCGCGCTGGCCCAGGCCGACCGGCGCCGGGACCGGATCCGCGAGCAGCGCAGGGCGGCCGCCCAGGTCGACGCCCCTGATCCGGGGCCCGACGGGTCCCTGCTGGTCCATCTCGAGCTGCCCGGGCTCACCGTCTCCGGCAATCCGGTGGAGGCCGGTCCGCGGGAGCGGATCCGCCTGGTCTCGGACGACCCGGACGCGCCGCACCTGTTCATGCGTCGCCTGCTGGAGCTCTCCCCAGGCCCTGACCACCTGTTCCCCGACTCCGTGTGGGTCAACGGCGAAAACCTGCGGGCGCTCAACGCCAAGCGCATCCGGGTGCTGGTGGGCCATGCCGCCGCCGGGTCCGTCTTCGAGCGGGGCTCGGTGGCGCGTGCTCTGCACTACCGCCGCCCGGATCTGGATGCGGCGTACGACCAGGAGGTGCTGGACCTCGTGGGCCTGGACGTGAGCCGACTGCCCGGCGGTGCCCGCACCACCCTGCGCCGGGGCGGGGATCCGCTCTCCCGCAGCGACAAGGCCCGCCTGGCCCTGGCCCGCGCGGTCTACGGCGCGCCGCCCCTGCTGCTGATCGACGGCCTGGAGGGGGATCTCGACGACGCCGGCCGGTGGACCCTGGAGCGGGTGCTGGCCGACTATCGCGGTGCGGTGGTGATGGTCTGCAGCGACGAGCTCGCCGCCCGCCTGGGAGCACGCGAGCACCAGCTGCAGGTTCCCGTCCAGGAGCCGGAGCAGGGCGAGGCCCTGGCCGGCGTCGGCGCCGGGCACGACGGGGACGACGACGGCTGAGTGGCGGCACGGATCTCGCTGTGAGGCCGGGCCCGGCTCCGCGCTCAGGCCGCGACGTCGAGAGTGCTGCGGGAGCGGGCACGGTGGCGACGAGGGCTGTGCACGAGAGCGTCCACGACGTCGGCGAGACGGAACCCCTCCCCTCCCGTGGTAGCCGCGATCCGGACTGGATCCTGGTCGGTGGATTCGTGTCGCAGGGGTTCGGGGCCTGCCGTCCTCACCCCGGGAGGCTCGGAGTGGACCGGCCGCGCAGTGACGCGCTCGAACATGGCGGGCCAGCGGGCCTGGACCGGCGAGCTGCTGCGGTCGAGCACCTGGAACCTCGCGTGGACACGGCTCCCCGAGGAGGGCGCTGCCGACGGTGCCCGCACCAGCCGGAGGCCACCCTCATGGACCAGGACATGGTGGCGACGGCACAGCAGCGCGAGCCCCTCGATGTCGGTGAGGCCTCCCACGGACCACGGCGTGATGTGGGGGGGCATCGAGGTGGCGGGTCTGGTGACAGCCGGGGAAGGTGCAGGTGGTGTCGCGCAGACGCAGCGCTCGGCGCTGGGCACGTGAGGCCAGGCGCCGCGACCTCCCCAGGTGCAGCACCTCCCCGTCGGCGTCGGTGACCATCACGGCGACCCGGCCGGTGCATGCGAGGCGTTCGGCGGTGCGCGCCTCGAGCCGCCCCTGCCCGACCACGCCGCATCGCGGAAGCGTTCCCGCGGGAACGTGATCGTCGTGCGCCGACGAAGTTCCCGCGGGAATGCCCGAGGGCAGCGATTCTGCGCTGACCTGGACGATGACCAGATGGCGGTCCTCGCCGGAACGGTCACCGGGTTCGGTGTCCAGAGAGGCGCGGGCCACCTGGTGCAGTGCATCTGCGCGACGCTGATCGAGCGTGGGGGTGACCGTCGTGCGGGCCGCTTCCTCCCTGGCCGCGGTCTCGGGCGACTCGGGAGCCGGGGGCATCGGACGATCCGGGGTCGGGCTCGTGGCCGTCACGCCCGAGGGCGAGCTCCAGAGCGGTGACGACCTCCGCCCCGATCTCGGCGGGCAGCACCCCACGGACCTCGACCATGCCGTCCTCCCGCGTCTGCCAGCGGGCCGCCCGGATCGCATCCTGTCCCAGGCGGCTGCCGTCCACCGCGCGGAACGAGGAGTTGGCCCGGGCGGGCTGCGAGGCGGTCATCGCACGTGCCATCTCCACCAGCAGCTCCTCCTCGACCTGGCCCTCGACCCGCGTGATCTCACGGACCTTCGAGGAGGACAGTCTCCCGGCACGGAACTCCGCGACGGTCAGCGGCATCGACGGCAGGGCCCGGGCCACCCGCACGTGCTCGCGTGCCGTGCCCGGGGACATCGAGCACGCCCACGCCAGCCAGTGCGCCGTCGACTTCAGCCCCACGTACCAGCCGGTTCCGCCGCGGCCGTCGAACTCGGAGACCATCTCCAGCAGCTCGCAGGTCGCCTCCGCGATCCGTGCGGCCTGCCGCTGGATCCGCTCCCCCAGCGCCTCGGCATCGGCCCGGCTCATCCTCGCCGTCAGCGCCGGCTCGGTCGGCTCGGGCTCCAGCGGGCTCTCGCTGTGCATGGTCCGGGACATGACGGCCTCCTCGCCGACGTCGGGTCTGTGCTCTCATCCCACCAGCAGCCTCCGACGGAGGACGGGGTGGCCCCGTCGATGTGGAGAACCATGCGTTGGGGAGGACCCGCTGAGACGGAGAACCTCCAGATCGGGGCGATCGGGCCCCGCGAAGAGCAGTCGACGGCCCGCGATAGATGCCGCAGCGCATGCATTCCCGCTCGATGCACGCCAGAATGTCGGAGGAACCGTTGTCGATGCTCCGCCGCACCGACCGCCGCATCGAAGGAGAGCCCGGTATGAGGAACCACGAGGTCCGCGTCCACCGCTCCGAGGAGAACCTGTCCCGGCAGAACCAGCTGGCGTGGAAGCTCGCCGAGGTCGCCGTTGACCCCGTCGAGGTCGACCCGGAGGTGTCGGAGATGATCATCAACCGGGTCATCGACAACGCCGCGGTCGCCGTCGCCTCACTGACCCGCGCCCCGATCGTCGCGGCGCGCGCCCAGGCGCTCAGCCAGCCCCCCTCCACCGGCGGGGCCGGCGCGAGCATCCTCGGCATCACACAGCGCACCTCCCCGGAGTGGGCCGCCTGGGCGAACGGCGTGGCGGTGCGGGAGCTGGACTACCACGACACCTTCCTGGCCGCGGACTACTCCCATCCCGGCGACAACATCCCCCCGATCCTCGCCGTCGCCGAGCATGCCGGCCGCTCCGGCCACGACCTGATCCGCGGCATCGCCACCGGTTATGAGCTGCAGGTGGACCTGGTGCGGGCGATCTGCCTGCACGAGCACAAGATCGACCACGTCGCCCATCTCGGCCCGTCGGCCGCCGCCGGGATCGGCACCCTGCTGGGCCTGCCCACCGAGACGATCTTCCAGGCGATCGGGCAGGCGCTGCACACCACCACCGCCACCCGGCAGTCCCGCAAGGGCGAGATCTCCACCTGGAAGGCGCACGCTCCGGCCTTCGCCGGGAAGATGGCCGTGGAAGCAGTGGATCGGGCGATGCGCGGCCAGACCTCCCCGGTGCCGATCTACGAGGGCGAGGACGGCGTGATCGCCTGGCTGCTGGACGGGCCGGGCGCCCGCTACACGGTGCCGCTGCCCGAGGCCGGCGAGGCCAAGCGCGCAATCCTGGAGACCTACACCAAGGAGCATTCGGCCGAGTACCAGGCACAGGCCTGGATCGACCTGGCCCGCAGGCTGCACAGCGAACACCCTGAGACTGCGGACCCGCAGCAGGTCCGCTCGATCCTGATCCGCACCTCGCACCACACCCACTACGTGATCGGTTCGGGCGCGAACGATCCGCAGAAGTACGATCCGACCGCCTCCCGCGAGACGCTCGACCATTCGATCCCGTACATCTTCACCGTCGCTCTGCAGGACGGCGCCTGGCACCACGTGGACTCCTATGCCCCCGAGAGGGCCGGCCGACCGGACACAGTGGCGCTGTGGCACAAGGTCACCACCGAGGAGGATCCGGAGTGGACCCGCCGCTACCACTCCCTGGACCTGGGCGAGAAGGCCTTCGGCGGTGCCGTCGTGATCACGATGGAGGACGGCACTGTGATCGAGGACGAGATCGCCGTGGCCGACGCCCACCCGCAGGGTGCCCGCCCCTTCGCCCGCGAGCAGTACGTCCACAAGTTCCGCAGCCTCGCCGAGGGCGTGATC
Organism: Candidatus Brachybacterium merdigallinarum; assembly: GCA_019115335.1. Lineage (GTDB taxonomy): Bacteria > Actinomycetota > Actinomycetes > Actinomycetales > Dermabacteraceae > Brachybacterium > Brachybacterium merdigallinarum. The sequence goes on along the minus strand of DXDT01000146.1, from coordinate 11,430 downwards.
GAGGAGGCCGAGATCGAACGGTTCCTCGACGCCGCGAAGCATCTCGCCGAGCTGCCCGCTGGGGAGCTGGACCGGCTGAACATCCAGGCCGGCCCCGGCGTGATCGACCCGTCGGCCGACCCGAAGGGACTCCTCTGATGCTCTCTGCGACCCGCACCCCCTCCCAGAAGCGCCAGGACCTGCGCTCCCTGCTGGTCCCGGGTGCGGCGCAGCCCTTCCCCGGGGCATTCACGCCGCTGTCGGCGAAGCTCATCGAGGAGAAGGGCTTCCCCGGGCTGTACATCTCCGGGGCGGTGATCGCGAACGAGCTGGGGCTGCCGGACATCGGACTGACCACCCTCACGGAGGTCGCGGCCCGCGGTGCCCAGATCGCCCGGGCGACCGACCTGCCGTGCCTGATCGATGCGGACACCGGCTTCGGCGAGCCGATGAACGTGGCCCGCACGATCCAGGAGGTCGAGGACGCGGGCCTGGCCGGCTGCCACATCGAGGACCAGGTCAACCCCAAGCGCTGCGGCCACCTGGACGGGAAGACCATGGTCGATCTCGAGACGGCCACGAGACGGATCCGTGCCGCGGCCGACGGTCGGCGGGATCCGGCCTTCCTGGTGATGGCCCGCACCGATCTGCGCGCGACCGACGGCCTGCCCGCCGCGATCGACCGCATGAAGGCCCTGGTCGATGCCGGGGCCGATGCGATCTTCCCCGAGGCGCTCAAGGATCTGAGGGAGTTCGAGCAGGTCTGCGCGGCGCTGGATGTGCCGGTGCTGGCGAATATGACCGAGTTCGGGAAGTCGCAGCTGCTGACCCGGGAGCAGCTCGCCGCGGCCGGGGTGGCGATGGTGATCTACCCGGTCACCCTGCTGCGCTCGGCCATGGGCGCTGCCGAGCGTGTGCTCGAGACGATCCTCGCCGAGGGCACCCAGGAATCCCGGGTGGGAGAGATGCTCACTCGCGCTCGGCTCTACGAGCTGGTGGACTACGAGGGGTACACCCGATTCGACAGCTCGGTGTTCGACTTCGAGATCCCCACCGAGCGCCCCACCACCTGAGCACCCGGAGCGCAGGTCACCACCGCTGGTCACCCTCACCCACCCTTCCGCAGGATCCTCCCCGACACCGACGTCGACCCCAGGAGCACACCATGAGCACCGAAGAGCACAGCCCCCCGAACGCTGAGCGCAGCGAGGTCCGCAAGGGCCTCAACGGCGTGATCGCGGACGTCTCCGCGATCTCCAAGGTCGATCCCGAGACCAACTCGCTGCTCTACCGCGGCTACCCGGTTCCGCAGCTCGCCGCGACCCAGACCGTCGAGGCGGTGGCGCACCTGCTGTGGACCGGTGAGCTGCCCGATGCACAGCAGCTGGATGAGTTCACCCGGCACGGCCGCTCCCATCGCGCGCTGCGCGCGGAGGTGCGGGCAGCGATCGACTCGCTGCCGATCACCTGCCATCCGATGGACACGGTGCGCACCGCGGTCTCGGTGCTCGGGGCGCTGGACCCGTCGGCAGCGGACTCCTCCCCCGCAGCGGAGCTGGAGAAGGCCAAGCGGCTGTTCGCCCAGCTGCCGGCCGTGATCGCCTATGAGCAGCGGCGCCGACGGGCGGGCGGGCCGACGGATCCGATCCCGCCGCAGGAGGATCTGGACTACTCCCAGAACTTCCTGTGGATGACCTTCGGCGAGGAGGCCGCGCCCGAGGTGGTCGACGCCTTCCGTATCTCGACGGTGCTGTATGCAGAGCATTCCTTCAACGCATCCACCTTCACCGCCCGCGTCATCACCTCCACCCTCTCCGACCTGCATTCCGCGGTCACCGGCGCGATCGGTGCCCTGAAGGGCCCCCTGCACGGCGGGGCGAACGAGGCGGTGATGCACACCTTCGACGAGATCGGCATCCGGCCCGAGGAGTCCGAGGCCGAGGCCAAGGAGCGGGCCCGCACCTGGATGGAGGAGGCGCTCGCGCAGAAGAAGAGGATCATGGGCTTCGGCCACCGCGTCTACAAGAACGGCGACTCCCGCGTGCCCACCATGCGGCAGGCGATGGAGGCGATGATCGAGCACGTCGGTCGGCCCGAGATCCTGGGGCTGTACAACGGGCTCGAGCAGGCGATGGACGAGGCCAAGGGCATCAAGCCGAACCTCGACTACCCGGCCGGGCCCACCTATCACCTGATGGGCTTCGACACCGAGATGTTCACCCCGCTGTTCATCGCCGCGCGCGTGACGGGCTGGACGGCGCACATCATGGAGCAGCGGGCGAGCAATGCCCTGATCCGCCCGCTGTCGCTGTACGACGGGCCGGAGGAGAGGCAGGTCCCGGAGGGCTGAGCCCCTCGGCGAGGCACCCTGGGGGGCGTGGCTCGCTCGCGCGGATCACCGTCGGCGATCCGGCGTCACGATCCCCCGTGAGGATCAGTCATCGTCATCGTCGTCGTCATCATCATCATCATCGTCGCACTCCCATTCGCCGTCGTCCCACTCACACAGGCCGGAGGGCGCGGGCGGACGGGTCCCGGAGGAGCCGGAGCTCGAGGAACCGCCCGAGCTCGAGGAGTCGGAGCCGGAGGAACCGCCCGAGCGCGGCTGCTGCGTCGGGGCCGGGGCGGGCGGCGGGGTGGGCGAGGGCTTCGAGGACAGCGTGCCGACCCCGGTCTCGGAATGGATGCCCTCCACGGGCTGCGCGGTCGCGCTCGGCTGCGGGATCGCCACGGCCCCGCCGGCGTCGGCACCGGCCGCACCGCCCGCATCACCAACACCGGCACCTCCCGCACCGTTCTCGGTGCCGGGCTCGGCGCCGCCGGCGTCGGAGGGGTCACCGCCCACCACGATCCCCGGCATCGACTCCGAGGCATCGTCGAGATCGGGCAGCAGAGCCAGGGACACCGCGGCCAGGATGACGGCCACGATGATCCCGAGCGTGCGGAGGTTCTTCATGCCCGAGAGCATCCCCGACAGCGATGAAGACCCGATGAAGCATTCATGAGAGACCTCTCATCACGCGTCCGGGTCCACCAGCTTGTAGCCCGCCCCGCGCACGGTCACGAAGCGCTTCGCACCGAGCTTGCCGCGCAGGTAGCCGATGTACACGTCGACCACGTTCGAGGCGCCGTCGTAGTCGTACCCCCACACCTTCGACAGCAGCAGGTCACGGGTGAGGACCTGCTGCGGGTTCTCCAGGAACACCCGGCACATGGTGAACTCGCGGGAAGACAGCTCCGCCGAGCGCTCGACGCCCTCCTGGCGGGTGGTGGCGATCCTGGTGCGCAGGTCCAGGGAGAGGTCACCCAGCTCGAGCACGTCCCGGCTGGTGCTCCCCGCGCCCGCGCTGGCCTCACGGGCGCGCAGCTTCACCCGGGCCAGCAGCTCCTCGAAGCGGAAGGGCTTGGCGATGTAGTCGTTCGCGCCCCCCTCGAGGCCCTGCACGGTGTCGTCCACCCCGGTGCGGGCGGTGACCATGAGGATCGGGATCTGCACGTCCATGCCGCGCAGCGCCTTGAGCACCTGGAAGCCGTCCATGCGGGGCAGGCCGACGTCGAGGATCAGCATGTCGAAGTCGCCGCTGGAGGCGAGGTCCAGGGCGCTGATGCCGTCCTCGACCACCGTGCTCGCGTACCCGTTGGCCTTGAGCCCCTTCTCCACGAAGCGAGCGATCCTCGGCTCGTCCTCGGCGATGAGGATCCTCATCAGCTCTTCCTCCCCGTCGTCGCCGGCGCCTCCGGCGGATCGTCTCCGGCACCGCTCTCATTATCCATGGTGAACTGCGGGAACACGAGCGTGAAGGTGGATCCCCGGCCGGGTGCGGACAGCAGCCGCACCACGCCCCCGTGCCCCTCGGCGATGGCGAGCACGATCGGCAGACCGAGCCCGGACCCACCGGTGCGAGCCGGATCCACCCGGGTGAAGCGCTCGAAGATGCGGCGCTGGTCCTCCGGGGCGATGCCCATCCCCTCGTCGGCGACGCTGACGTGGATCTCGGGGCCGGCGGCGCCCAGCACCCGGGTCACGCCGAAGCGGATCCGGGTCCCCTCCTCGCTGTAGCGCACGGCATTGGCGGCCAGCTGCACCACGGCCTGGGTGAGGCGCTGCTCGTCCGCATCCGCGACGACGTCCACCGCGTCCTCGAGGATCCAATCCCGCTCGGCGATCCGCTCGATCCGGGCGAACACCGACCGGGCGAAGGGGGCCATGTCCAGCGGGGCCGGGGTGACGTAGTGCGGCCGGGCCGAGGCGGCGAGCTCCGAGAGGTCCCCGACGATCCTGCTCATCCGGTCCAGCTCGTCCATCGCGATGTCCCGGCTCTCCCGCACCTCCTGGGGGTCGTCCGGGTCGGTCATCTCCAGCGTGCCGGAGACGATGGTCAGCGGGGTGCGCAGCTCATGGCCCACATCGCTCATGAAGCGACGCTGCTCGGAGAACCCGTTCTGGATGCGCTCGAGCATGCGGTTGAAGTTCTCCGCGAGCGCGGCGATGTCATCCTTCTCCTCGGGGACGGGAACCCGGTAGTTGAGGTCCTCGACCGTGATCTCCTCGGTCGCGGCCCGCAAGTTCTCCAGCGGCCGCAGCAGCCGACCGATCACCAGGTAGCCGACCCAGCCGGCCACCAGCATCGCCGCGACGGACAGCAGCGTGAAGGTCGCCGCCGACCGCCACAGGTCCCGGCGCAGGGTGCTGATGTCGTTGGCCACCACGAAGATCCCCTGGGACTGGTCTCCGGCCACGTTCACCGAGGCCACCAGCATCCGCACCTCGCGGCCCTCGATCTCCACGGTGAGCGGGACCGTGCGGCCCTGCTCGTGGGCGGCGATGACCGCCTCGACCACGTGCGGGTAGGTGGAGAGGTCGAAATCCTGCACCTGGGGCTTGTAGCGCGGCTCGTCGTCGATGAGGGCGAGCACCGATTCGTTGTCCGAGGGCACGGCGGAGATGGTGGCCGTGGCCAGCAGCGAGTCCACCGAGGTGTGGGCGAACGCGCCGTCCTCTTCCCGGGTGTCGGCCACCTGGCTCAGCTCGCTGATCTCCTGGTTCAGCTCCCCGGTGACCCGGTCCTCGAGCACCCGGAACTGCACCACATAGGTGAGCACCCCGGTGGCGGCCAGTCCGATCGCCATGAACGTGAGCATCGTGGTCAGCACCCGGATCCGCACCGTCCACGCGCGGCGTGCCGAGGGGTCCTCGGGGCTGCGCGCGCGGGAGGTGGTCATGAGGTCATCGTAGGGGCGCGGCCTCGAGGGGCCGGTCCGGTTCAGCGGCGGCGGAACCTCTCCCTCAGGATCCTGATCAGTCCCCCGCGCTCCTTGAGGCTGCCGCGGCGCGCCGATCCCTCGGCCCGGCAGGTGGGAGCCTCGGTGGCGGACCCGGCCTCGGCAGTGGATCCGGCCTCGGCAGTGGATCCGTCGTCGGCAGTGGATCCGGCGTCGGTGGTGGCGGTGGCGTCATCCACCGCCCCGGCGTCGGGCGTCGTCGTGCGGTTCCGGGCAGTGCTGCGCTCCTCGCGACGGGCCGCGCGCTCAGCGGACTCCGCCTCCTCCCGCAGCCGGCGCCGCTCCCCGGGGCCCTCGGCCATCCGGTACAGCACCGGGACGATGACCAGGGTGAACAGGGTCGAGGTGACCAGGCCGCCGATCACGACCACGGCCAGGGGCTGGGCGATGAAGCCGCCGTTGCCGGTGATGCCCAGCGCCATCGGGATCAGCGCGAAGATCGTCGCCGCCGAGGTCATCAGGATCGGCCGCAGACGCTTCGCCGCCCCCTGGTGGATCGCCTCGTTCAGCGCCATCCCCTGGCGCCGGTACTGGTTCACCAGGTCGATCAGCACGATCGCGTTGGTGACCACGATGCCCACCAGCATCAGCAGGCCGATCATCGAGGGCAGGCCCAGCGGCACCCCGGTCAGCACCAGCAGGCCCAGCGACCCCGTCGCCGCGAAGGGGATCGAGACCAGCAGGATCAGCGGCTGGATCAGTGACTTGAAGATCCACACCAGCAGCACGTAGACCAGCAGGATCGCGGCCAGCATGGCGATGCCGAGCTGTCCGAAGGTCTCGTCGATGTCCGCGGCGGTGCCGCCGGTGGTCGCCTCGACGCCCTCGGGCAGGTCCGCCGCGTCGATCGCCTCGGTCGCCGCCTGGGTCGCGGTGGAGACGTCCTCGCCCTCGGGGGTGAGGGAGACGGTGACGGTCTCGAGACTGTCGCGGGTGGAGATCGAGGGCCGGGAGTCCTGCTCGGAGACCTCGGCGACGTCGGTCAGCGGGATCATGCCCAGCAGCTGGATGTCGCGCAGCTCCTCGAGGGTGCCGATGGCCTCGCCCTGCTCGACGTAGATGTCCAGCTCGTTGTCCTCGAGGGTGATCGTGCCGATCGCTCCGGGGTACATCTGCTGGGCGACCAGGCCGATCACGGCCTCCTCGGTCAGTCCCATCGCGGCGGCCGCCTCGCGGTCCACGGTCACGACCGCGGTGGGCTGATCGCCCTCGAGGTCGCTGCTGACCTCGCTGACCCCCTCGGGCAGCGGGTCGAGCTCGGCCAGGAGCGCATCGCTGGCCGCCTGGCGGTCCTCCGCGGTGGGGCCGGTGATCAGGATGTCCACCGAGGTGCCGCCGGTGAGGGCGGCGGCGTCCGCCACCTCGATCTCGCCCGGCTCGGGGAGGCCCTCGAGGGCGGCGACCATCTCGTCCTGCAGCGCCTGCTGATCGGCATCCGCATCGGTGGTGATCGAGAAGCTGATCTCGTTGTCGCCGCCGCCGAAGCCGAACCCGCCCCCGCCGATGGTGGTCTGCACGGTCTCGACGCCGTCGACCCCGAGCAGCGCGTCCTCGGACTCGGTGGCCTTCTCGGAGGACTGCTCCAGGGTGTTGCTGGCCGGGAGGGTCTGGGTGATCGAGGCGAGGTTCTGCCCGGTGTCACCGAGGAAGTTGATGTTCAGCAGCGGATACAGGAACGCGGTGCCCACCAGCACCAGCACCGAGACCGCGAGGGTCCCCAGCCGCTTGGGCATGGTGTCCACGCTCGCGCGCAGCGCCCCCGCGTACAGGCGGCTCAGCCAGGAGCGCTCCTCCTTGGCCTCCGCGGCCTGCTGGACCTGCGCGACCTGAACGGGGTCGTCGGGGTCGATCACCGCCTCGGACTTCGGGCGGCGCAGGAACCAGTAGGCGAGCACCGGCACGATGGTCAGGGAGACCAGCAGCGAGCTCATCATCGCCAGGCCCACGGTGAGGGCGAAGGGCCGGAACAGCTCCCCGGCCATCCCGCCCACCACGGCGATCGGCAGGAACACCACCACGGTGGCGAGCGTCGCGGCGGTGATGGCGCCGGCGACCTCCTGGACGGCGTCGAGGATCGCGCGCATCCGGGTCTTGCCGTAGGAGTAGTGGCGGGTGATGTTCTCGATCACCACGATCGAGTCGTCGACCACGCGGCCGATCGAGATCGTCAGCGCCGCCAGGGTCAGCATGTTCAGCGTGTACCCGGTGACCAGCATGCCGATGAAGGCGATCAGCAGCGAGGTGGGGATCGAGATCGCGGTGACCACGGTGGGGCGCACGCGGCGCAGGAACAGCAGGATCACGCCGACGGCGAAGAGGAGGCCCAGCAGGCCCTCCTCGGCCAGAGCCAGGATCGACTCCTGGATGAAGGGGGCCTGGTCGAACACGACGTCGGAGGTGGCATTGCCGCCCACGCCGGGCAGCAGGTCCGCCATGACGGCCTCGACGTCCTCGGAGATGTCCACGACGTTGCCGTCGGCGGAGCCGGTGACCATCACCACGAGCGACTCGCGGCCGTTGGTGCGGGAGACCGAGGTGGGCTCCTCGGTGGTGCGCTCGACGGTGGCGATCTCGGCGAGGGTGACGGGCTCGGCGGGAGCGGACTGCCCCTGCTGGCCCTGCTGTCCGTCCTGGTCCATGCCGGGCGCCGTGTCCTCGCCCTGACCCGGCTGACCCTGCTCACCGCCCTGCTGGCCCTCCTCGCCCTCGGTGCCCGTGGAGTCGCCGCCGTCCGCGGGCATCACCACGATGTTCTCGAGGCTCTCCAGGCTCTCGACGGGCTGGCCGAGCACCACGTCCAGGGTGGCGTCGCCATCGGTGACGGTGCCGCCGGGCAGGGACAGGCCATGGGCGTCGAGCGCGGTGGTGATGTCGGATGCGGTCAGGCCGGCCTCGGCGAGCGCGTCCTCATCGGGGGTGATCTGCACGATCTCCTCCGGGGCGCCGATCACGGCGACCGAGGCGACGCCGTCGACGCGCTCCAGGTCCGGCTGCACGATCGAATCGAGGCGGGCGGCGAGCTCGGCGGGCTCGAGGTCCGAGGAGACCGAGAGCACCACGGCGGGCAGATCGCTGGTGCCGCCGGAGATGACCTGCGGTTCGGAGCCCTCGGGCAGCTGGTCCTCGATGCGGTTCAGCGCCGCCTCGACCTGGTTCGAGGAGCGGGCGATGTCCGTGCCGTAGGTGAGCTCGACCGTGACCATCGACATGTTCGCCTGCGAGGTCGAGGAGGTCTGCTCGACGTTCTCCAGGCCGCTGACCGCCTGTTCGACGGGCCGGGTGATCCGCTCGCGCACCTGCTCCGAGGAGGAGCCGGGCGAGGTGGTCATCACCTGGATCTGCGGCAGGGACACCGAGGGGATGAGCTCCTGGCGCATGGTCGTCATCGCGAACACACCGAGGATCGATGCGGCGATGCACACCAGGGCGATGAAGGATCGGTTCTTCAGGCTCAGCGTCGCCAAGCGGTTCATGGCACTCCTCGGAAGATCGGGCATGCAGCGGGGGGGGGCGGCACAGTCCGTCCGGTGTGCCGGGACGGGCACGGCCCCGGGCCCTGGGGAACTCTCTCACGCGCACCTGAGCGCCCGTATCCGACCTCCGTCGGTGATTGCGCGACAATGGCCGGGTGAGCGACGTGCCCCCTGATCAGCGTGCGCGGGCGCGCCGGGTCGTGGACCGCGACATCCTGCGCCTGGCCGTGCCGAGCCTCGGCGCCCTGATCGCCGAACCGCTGTTCCTGATGGTCGACTCCGCGTTCATCGCGCGCGTCTCCACCGTCTCCCTGGCCGGGCTGGGCCTCGCCTCGGCGGTGCTGACCACGGTGATCGGCCTGTCGGTGTTCCTGGCCTACTCGACCACCGCCGCAGTGGCGCGTGCCTTCGGGGCCGGCAGGCGGCGCGAGGCGATCACCCGCGGGGTGGACGCCTCCTGGCTCGCCCTGATGATCGGTGCCGGGGCGATGCTGCTGCTCGCGATCGGCGGGCCGTGGATCCTCGCCCTGTTCGGCCCCTCCCCGGAAGTGCTGGCCGAGGCGAGCACTTATCTGCGGATCAGCGCCTTCGGAGTCCCGGCGATGCTCGCCGTCCAGTCGACGACGGGCCTGCTGCGCGGGCTGCAGAACGCCCACGTGCCGCTCGTGGTCGCGCTCACCGGCGCCGCGCTGAACATCCCGCTGAACTGGGTGCTGATCTTCGCGCTGGAGCTCGGCATGGCCGGCAGCGCGCTGGGCACCGTGATCGCGCAGTGGGGGATGGGACTGGTGCTGCTGGCGATGGTGGCTGCCGCGGCCCGACGCGAGGGCGTCGCCCTGCGGCCGCACCTGGGGCAGGTGGCCTCCGCCGGTCGCGATGCGGTGCCGATGTTCGTGCGAACCGTCTCTCTGCGGGTGGTGCTGCTGGCCGGCACCCTGGTCGCCACCCAGCTCGGCGCGGTCCAGCTCGCCGCCCACCAGGTGGCGCTGACGGTGTTCAACCTGCTCTCCCTGGCCCTGGATGCGCTCGCGATCGCCGGGCAGGCCCTGACCGGCCGCTTCCTCGGGGCCTCGGACCCCGCCTCGGTGCGGGCGGTGACCCGGCGCCTGATGACGTGGGGCGTGGGCGGCGGCATGGCCACCGGGGCGCTGCTGCTGGCCACCAGCTATGTGCTGCCCTCGGTGTTCACTCCCGATCCGGCGGTGCAGGAGAGCCTGCGCGCCGCGCTGTGGGTGCTGATGATCGCCCAGCCCGTGGCCGGGTACGTGTTCGTGCTGGACGGGGTGCTGATGGGGGCGGGCGATGCGCCCTACCTCGCGAAGGTCGGGGTGATCAACGCCCTGGTCACGGTGCCGTTCGCCGCGATCGTGCACGTCTCGGACTGGTCCGGGCCGTGGGCGCTGGCGGCGCTGTGGATCGCCTGCACCCTGATCTTCATGATCGCCCGCGCCGTGTCCCTGGGCCTGCGGGTGCGCGATGACCGCTGGATGCGCCTGGGCGGCTGACCCCGTCTCATCGCCAGGACGACGCCGGATCGACGACCGCCAGAGCGATGGCTGTCAGAGCGACGACCGTCGGACGGCTGCCGGCGGCGGCACGACGGAGGAGCTGCTCTCCCCCGAGCGCTGGGAGCGTCTGCCCCGGGACCACCGCGCCATCCAGGAGGTCCCGGTCCAGCGGCATGAGCCGTCGGGAGCCTCCCGACGCGGGACAGCACCGAGCGATCCAGCACCGAGCGGGGACGACCCGTCGGCCGGAGGCACCGCGGTGCTCTCCGTGCACGGCGACACCGCCCGGGTCCGCTTCCGCCACCACGCCCCGGAGGGTCGAGGGACCGGGGGCGAAGGCGCAGTGGCGGTGACCGCCGATCCCGCGCGCACGGTCCTGACCGGATCGAGCTTCGGCGGGCTGACCGCGCTGTTCGCCGCGGCCCGGGCACCGCAGAGGATCGGGGCGGCGATCGCTCAGCCGGCCTCCCTGTGGCGCTACGCCGAGGGCTCCCTGGTTCGGCCGCTGGTGCTCGCCGCGCAGCGCGCTCCGGTGCGGCTGCGCCTGTATGCGGGGCGCTTCGAGGGGGCGATGCCGCAGCAGGCCGGCCGCCTGGTCGAGGCCCTGCAGGCGAGCGGCGTCGACGCCACGCTGGAGGTGTTCACCGGGGGCCATGACTGGGCGTGGTGGCAGCCGATGATGCTGCGGGAGCTGGCGGACCTCCTCGGCTGATCCTCGTGCGTCGTCGCCCTGTGCGGCGTCGCGGCGTCCAGGGTGGGCCCGGGGTGAGTGCCGAGTCCGCGGTGACGGCGGGTGAGGGTCACAGCGCCCCGGGGTTCGCCTTCTCCCGCGCCCTGTCGGCGAAGCTCACGCCCATCGCCGCGAGGGTCAGCGCCATGATGATCACCAGGGCGATCGTGAACGCTTCGAGCCAGGCGTGGCCCCCGCCCGTGAGCGAGAAGATGATGCCGGGGATCATCGCGGTGCCGATCGCGGCGCCCAGCCGCTGGCCGAGCTGGAGGATGCCGCCGGCGACGCCGCCGAACCGCGGATCCACCGAGTTCAGGGTGAGGGTCTGGTTCGGGGAGATGGTCATTCCCTGACTGAGGCCCATCAGTGTCAGCGGCGCGGCGAGCCACCAGAACGCGACCGCGCCGGACTCCACGAACCCGGCCAGCACCGTGGTGCCCAGCAGGCCCAGGAACGC
>DXDT01000145.1 GCA_019115335.1 Candidatus Brachybacterium merdigallinarum | reverse complement strand
CCTTCGCGCAGGGTGTCCCGGTCGCGATCGACGGTCGCGCCGTCAGCCCGCTCGAGGCGATCCAGGAGCTCAACCGCCGCGCCGGCGCCCAGGGCATCGGCCGCATCGACATCGTCGAGGACCGCCTGGTGGGCATCAAGTCCCGCGAGGTCTACGAGGCGCCCGGCGCGATGACCCTGATCACCGCGCACCAGGAGCTCGAGCGCGTGACCCTCGAGCGCGAGCAGGCCCGCTTCAAGCGCACCGTGGGCGACCGCTGGACCGAGCTGGTCTACGACGGCCAGTGGTTCTCTCCGCTGAAGAAGTCGCTGGACGCCTTCATCGCCGAGACCCAGCGCTACGTCAACGGTGATATCCGCATGACCCTGCACGGCGGCCGCGCCACCGTGACCGGACGCCGCTCCGAGACCGGGCTCTACGACTTCAACCTCGCCACCTACGACGAGGGCGACACCTTCGACCAGTCCAGCGCCCGCGGCTTCATCGACATCTATGGCCTGGCCTCCAAGCAGGCCACCGCCCGCGACGTCCGCTTCGGCAACGGTGAGGACCTCAGCTCCGACGCGCAGGGTCAGGCATGACCACCCACCCGGAACCGGATCCCACGGCCGCCGCAGAGCGCGCCTCCCTCTGGGGCGGGCGCTTCGGCTCCGGTCCCGCGGATGCCCTGGCGGCGCTCTCGGTGTCCACGCACTTCGACTGGGCCCTGGCCCCGTACGATCTGCGCGGCTCGAAGGCCCACGCCACCGTGCTGCACGCCGCCGGGCTGCTGACCGTCGACGAGCTGACCCGCATGCAGGCAGCGCTGGACCAGCTCGCCGCCGATGTCGCCTCCGGCGCCTTCACCCCGGCCCCGGAGGACGAGGACGTACACACCGCCCTCGAGCGCGGCCTGCTGGAGCGGGCGGGGGAGGAGCTCGGCGGCAAGCTGCGCGCCGGCCGTTCCCGCAATGACCAGATCGCCACCCTGATCCGGCTGTACGTCCGGGACCAGTCCCGCGCGATCGGTGAACAGGTGCTGGAGCTGGTGGACGTGCTGCTGGCCCGCGCCCTGGAGGTCCAGGGCGCACCGATGCCGGGACGCACCCATCTCCAGCACGCCCAGCCGCTGCTGCTCAGCCATCACCTGCTGGCCCATGCCTGGCCCCTGCTGCGGGACGTGGAACGGCTGCGGGATCTCGATCACCGCGCCGCGCTGTCCCCCTACGGCTCGGGGGCGCTGGCCGGCTCCAGCCTGGGGTTGGACCCGCAGGCCGTGGCCGCCGAGCTGGGCTTCCACGACTCGGTGTGGAACTCGATCGACGGCACCGCCTCACGGGACATCACCGCCGAGTTCGCCTTCGTGCTGGCGATGATCGGGATCGACCTGTCCCGGATCTCCGAGGAGATCATCCTGTGGAACACCAAGGAGTTCTCGTTCATCACGCTGGACGACTCCTACTCCACGGGCTCCTCGATCATGCCGCAGAAGAAGAACCCGGACATCGCCGAGCTCGCCCGTGGCAAGTCGGGCCGGATCCTGGGCGACCTGGTGGGTCTGCTGACCACGCTGAAGGCGCTGCCGCTCGCGTACAACCGCGATCTGCAGGAGGACAAGGAGCCGGTGTTCGACCAGGTCGACTCCCTGAACCTGGTGCTGCCGGCGTTCACTGGGATGATAGCCACGCTCACGTTCCACACCGACCGGATGGCGGAACTGGCCCCGCAGGGCTTCTCCCTGGCCACCGACATCGCCGATCACCTGGTGCGGCGGGGGGTCCCCTTCCGCAGCGCCCACGAGATCTCCGGAGCCTGCGTGAAGGCGGCCGAGGAGCAGGGCAAGGAGCTGTGGGACCTCACCGATCAGGAACTGGCCGGCATCTCCGAGCACCTGGACTCCTCGGTGCGGGAGGTGCTCTCGGTCGAGGGCTCGATCGCCTCTCGCGACGCCAAGGGCGGGACTGCACCTGTCCGAGTGGCGGAGCAGGCGGAGGCGGTGCGCTCTGCGATCACCGGACTGCGCGGATTCACCCGGGATCGCGCCGAGGGCTGACCCGCGGCGCGGTGCCAATCCATTGGCCGCTCCCGCTGCTCACACCGACCGCGCGCAGCACCCCGCGAGTGGGGGACAATGGCCGCGGCCCCGACCGGGCGCCGCGATCGACGACTGAGAGGACCTGATCGATGCAGACCATCCTGGACGAGCTCGCCTGGCGAGGCCTCGTCGTGCAGACCACCGGGCGCGAGGCGCTCGGCAGCGCTCTGTCGGATGGACCGATCAGGCTGTATTGCGGTTTCGACCCCACCGCGTCCTCCCTGCACGTCGGCCACCTCACTCAGGTGCTGACGATGCGCCGCTTCCAGCTCGCGGGCCATCGGCCGGTCGCGCTGGTGGGCGGCGCGACGGGACTGATCGGCGACCCCCGCATGTCGGGGGAGCGGGTCCTGAACGACGAGGAGACCGTGCGCGGCTGGGTGGACAACCTGCGCGATCAGATCTCCACCTTCCTGGATCTGGAGGGCGAGCACGGCGTCACCATGGTCAACAACCTCGACTGGATCGGGCAGATGAACGCCGTCCAGTTCCTGAGGGACATCGGAAAGCACTTCCGGATGGGCACGATGCTCGCCAAGGACACCGTCGCTCGGCGGCTGGCCTCCGATGAGGGCATCAGCTACACGGAGTTCAGCTACCAGGTGCTGCAGGGACTGGACTACCTCGAGCTGCACCGTCGGTACGGGGTCACCCTGCAGTACGGCGGGAACGACCAGTGGGGCAACCTGCTCTCCGGCGTCGACCTTATCCACAAGGTCGAGGGCACCGATGTCCATGCACTGACCACGCCGCTGGTCACCAAGGCGGATGGCACCAAGTTCGGCAAGAGCGAGGGCGGCTCGGTCTGGCTCGACCCGGAGCAGACCAGCCCGTACGCCTTCCACCAGTTCTGGCTGAACGCCGCGGATTCCGACGTCATGAACTACCTGCGCTTCTTCACCTTCCGCGGCCGAGAGGAGCTGGCCGAGCTCGAGCGGGCCACCGAGGAGGCCTCCCACCGGCGGGCCGCCCAGCGCGCTCTGGCCGATGACCTCACCACGATGGTCCACGGTGAGCAGGCGACCGCTCAGGCCACCGCGGCCGCCGCAGTGCTGTTCGGGCGGGGGGATGTGCGGGAGCTGGACGAGTCCACGATCCGCGCGATCGCGCAGGAGCTCCCGGGTGCCGCGCTTCCGAGCACTGCCGCACTGATCGATGCCTTCCTCGAAGCGGGCATCGTGACCTCGAAGGGGGCGGCTCGCCGGGCGGCTGAAGAGGGTGGACTCTCCGTGAACGGGGAGAAGCTGTCCGTCGAGGACCTCTCCCAGGAGCTCGGGGACCTCACCGCGCTGCCCGGCGCTCACCTCCTGCTGCGCCGCGGAAAGAAGAACGCGGCCATGGTGCGGCGTCAGGGCTGACACGCACCCCCGGTCCGATCGCTCCTCGGAGCGATGCAGACCCCCTATGAACATCGACCCCCGTCGGCACGGAGCCGGCGGGGGTCGATGCCTGCCCGGGGGCCGTCGGGATCGTCGCCGGCCGGCTGCGCATCGAGAAAAGGCCATGATGACAAAAAGGGTGATGCCGCTCTCAGACGCAGGTCACATTCGGGTGAACAGAGCGCTTTCCGACAGGCAAAACATAGCGCTGACCTGCAGTGATGCGCCGCCCTGAGGGTGAACAGAGGCTGAAGAGCCGGGTTTGACGAGGGTGCCCGGGACCCGTAATGTCTTCCCTTGTCAGCGCCGAGGAAGCGAGAGCGACGGGCCTGGAACCTCCTGAGGGAGGGGCCGCAAAGGGCACGGAGCGAACGCCGACGACGCGAGGATCCGGTCCCCCGGGATCGGTCGTGGATCCAGGTTCACACCCTACGATCGCACCGCGATCACGGAGTGGCCAGGAGCACACGGAGCGGAGTTGAGACCGCCGCGGAGAACTGCTAGAGTAGTGACTCGCGCCGGGCCGACGAAGCAAAGAAGTCGGACAGAGAAATCTGGTCGGCGCAACGCCTCCGAAGTTGCACCGCAGAGCGGTGCATCGAGGATGTGCGCATGTTGTTTGATATCTCAATAGCGTGTCTGTTTGTTGATGCCAAATTTTGTTTGGCAAATGATTGATGGACGATACAGCAGTTTTTGCTGGTTGTT
>DXDT01000144.1 GCA_019115335.1 Candidatus Brachybacterium merdigallinarum | reverse complement strand
CAACGACCTGGACGTCCAGACCCTCGGCTCGCTCGAGAACGCGCTGCTGGAGTTCCCCGGCTGCGCCGTGGTCGTCTCCCACGACCGCTGGTTCCTGGACCGCGTGGCCACTCACATCCTGGCCTACGAGGGCACCGAGGAGAACCCGGCGAACTGGTACTGGTTCGAGGGCAACTTCGAGGCCTACCAGAAGAACAAGGTCGATCGCCTGGGCGAGGAGGCCGCGCGCCCGCACCGCGTGACCTACCGCCGCCTGACCCGCGACTGACCCCGCCGCGCGACGGCGACCACAGCGCCGACGGCGACCGCAGAGCCCCGGGACCCCACCGACAGGGTCTCGGGGCTCAGCTGTCCATCAGCGCGGGGTCGAGGCTCGCGACCAGGCGCTTGGACGGGGTGCCGGACTGGGCTCCGGGCGCACTCTCGCGGGTCACGAACAGGGAGTCCACCGCGGTCTCGGCCCAGAACTCGATGGAGCCATCGGCGCCGACCTCCAGCGGGCCCAGGTCCACGGGGTCGCCGTCCACCTCGCCCCACAGCTGCAGGACCTCGTCATCGGAGTACTCCGAGACCTCGCCCGCGCTCAGCGCCAGGCCCATCGGGGTGATCACCGCGGACCACTGCCCGTTGTCGCTGACCCCCGAGACCAGCGTCGCATCGGGGGAGACCGACAGCTGGGTCCAGGTGGTGGCGAACTCCTCGCTCTCGTGCACATCGCGGCGGGCGTCCACCAGCAGCAGCGACAGCACCACCACCGCGATCAGCCCGGCCACGGCGAGGGAGCGCGAGATCCACGGCGGGCGTCGGCGCGCCGCCCGGGCCTCCCGGCGGGCGGTGCGCTCGGCCCGCTTGCGGCGCTGCGCCTCGTCGGCCGCGCTGAACGCGAAGGCCGGAGCCGGGGAGGGGCCTCCGGCGGTCGTGGTCGCCTGCGGGGGAGCGGCCGCGGGCACCGGTGCGGCGACGGGCTCGGCACGCACTCCACCGGCCACGGCGGGCGGGCCCACCATGCGGCGCTGGGAATCGGTGCCCAGCACCGGGGTCGCGTAGTCCCCGTGATACGCCGTCTCCGGCTCCGCCGACCCCACCGACGTCGCCGGTTCCGACGAAATCGCCGGTTCCGCCGAGGTCGCCGACCCGGCCGGCAGCGTTGACTCCGCCGGCTGCGCCGACGCCGTCGGCCCCGATCGTGGCGGCACCGGGGCCGGGCGAGCAACGGGGGCAGGGGGAGCGGACGGGGCGAAGCCCTCGAGCACCGCGATGCGGAGGTCGCGGGAGGGGGCGACAGCGGTCAGGAGCGTCAGCCGGGCGGCCGCCTCGATCGCGTGCCGGTGCACCACCGCCCCTTCGGTGCCGCGGGCCAGATCGCGCAGTCGGCGACGCTCCGTCTCGTCCGCCAGGGCCAGGGCGTCCAGCGCTGCCAGCCCGCGCAGCTGCGGCGCGGCCTGCTGCTCGGTGCCCCCGAAGGGCACCAGCTGATCGAGCACGTGGGCCAGCAGCTGCGCTCCCTGCTCGCGCTCCGCCCCGGTGTAGGCGAAGCGCCCCTGCGCCGCGGACTCGACCACGGCGCGCTGGGCCGGGTCCAGGGCCAGCAGCACCCGCACCACGTCCACCTCCCGGCGATCACGGGTCCGATCGGCGACCATGTCCGGGGCGACCAGGGAGCGCACGTCCCCCGAGGGCGAGGTGGCCAGTGCGGCCCGGCGGGCCCGGTCCAGCACGGCGGCCTCACCGGGCAGGCCGCTGGCCGCGAGCTGCGCGGCATCGTCCAGGCTGGAGCGCAGCACCCACACGGTCAGCTTCGTGGCCTTCGTCGAGGATCCCAGCACGTGCAGCGCGAGACCGTGGATCCGCGGGCCCATCACGTCCACCATCGAGCTCGCAGCGGAGATGTCCCCGGCGGCGGCGCGGCGCAGCAGGGTGCGCACCGGGTCCAGCCGTTCGCCGAGGTCGATCGTGTCCTCGGGGATGGCGGGCATCTCGCCGGTCATCGTCTCGCCGCCCATCGGGCATCCTCCGTGATGTGGGGACTGGGTTCCCTGGAAGGGTAGTCGCTGATCACGGTCGCGGTGCCGGGTTCCCGCGGCGGCGTGCAGCACGCCTCCCCTGTGAGGTGCATCTCGGCGCGAACGGGCCCTCGGTCCCGGTGGCGGGAGCGGGGACGACGCTCGGGTGACGGCCTGGTAGCCACGGCGCGAACGACGCACTCCGGCAGGTGCGCTCCGGGTACGGTACAGCCATGAAGCCGATCTCCACGATCACGGTGTCCTCCGACCTGCCCGCGGCTCTCGCCCCTCTGCGCGAGCTCGCCCTGAACCTGCGCTGGACCTGGCGCCGTCAGACCGTCGACCTCTTCCGCGCCCTGGATCCCGGGGTGTTCGTCGCCAGCGGCGAGAACCCGATCGCGATGCTCCCCCAGGTGCCGGCCAGCCGTCTCGCCGAAGCCGCCCGGGACGAGTCGTTCCTGTCCCGCATGCGCTCCGAGGTGGGGGACCTGCGCACCTACCTCGATTCCGGCCGCTGGTTCCAGCGCACGGTCCCGGCCTCCGGCCCGACCACCTCCGTCGCGTACTTCTCGATGGAGTTCGGCGTCACCCCCACGCTGCCGATCTACTCCGGCGGCCTCGGCATCCTGGCCGGGGACCACCTCAAGTCCGCCTCCGACCTCGGGGTGCCGCTGGTCGCGATCGGCCTGATGTACCAGTGGGGCTACTTCTCGCAGTCACTGGACCGCAGCGGCTGGCAGCAGGAGGACTACCGGCTCAACGATCCGGACCAGCTGCCCGTCGAGCCGGTCCTCGGCGCCGACGGCGAGCAGCTGACCGTCACGGTCACCCTCCCCGGAGCCCGGGAGGTCGAGATCGCGATCTGGTGCGCCCAGGTGGGCCGCATCCCGCTGCTGCTGCTGGACACCAATCTCGAGTCCAACGACGAGCAGGCCCGGCAGATCACCGACCGCCTCTACGGCGGCGACCACGAGCACCGTATCCGCCAGGAGATCGTGCTCGGCATCGGCGGCGTGCGCGCCGTCGAGGCCTACGCGCAGGCCACCGACTTCCCCGCCCCCACCGTGTTCCACCTCAACGAGGGCCACGCCGGCTTCTCCGGCCTGGAGCGCATCGGCCGCCTGATGCAGAACGGCAGCGAGTTCTCCCAGGCCCTCGCCGAGGTGCGGGCCGGGACCGTGTTCACCACCCACACCCCGGTGCCCGCCGGCATCGACCGCTTCGCCGCGGACGAGCTGCGCGGCTACCTGGACGCCGACGAGTCCGGCAGCTCGCGGCTGATCCCCGCCCTGCCCGTCGAGGCCGCGCTCGCGCTCGGCACCGAGAACGGCGGCGACGTGTTCAACATGGCCCACCTCGGCTTCCGCATCGCCCAGCGCTCCAACGGCGTGGCGAAGCTGCACGGTGCCGTCTCCCGCGCCATGTTCCAGGAGCTCTACCCCGGGTTCGACGTGCCCGAGGTGCCGATCGGCTCGGTCACCAACGGGGTGCACCGCCGCACCTGGACCTCCAGCGCCATGGACGACCTGTTCAAGAAGGCGCTCGGCGACGTGGACGTCTCCTCGCTGAGCGACTGGAGCGCCCTGGCCACCCTCACCGACCATGAGCTCACCGAGGCGCGCACCCACCTGCGCTCCGACCTCGTCGACATGGCGCGCCGCCACGTGAAGGCGTCCTGGCTGCGGCGGGGAGCGGACGAGGCCGAACTCGCCTGGACCGACAGCATCCTCGATCCCGGCGCGCTGACCATCGGCTTCGCCCGACGGGTCTCGACGTACAAGCGGCTGACCCTGATGCTCCAGGATCCCGAGCGGCTGCGCCGCATCCTGCTGGACGAGGAGCGGCCGGTCCAGATCGTCATCGCCGGGAAGTCCCATCCCGCGGACCGCCCGGGCAAGGAGTTCCTCCAGCAGTTGGTGCAGTTCGCCGACGATCACGGCGTGCGTCACCGGATCGTGTTCCTGCCCGACTACGACATCCGCATGGCCTCGGTGCTGATCGCCGGCTCCGACGTGTGGCTGAACAACCCCATCCGCCCCGAGGAGGCCTCCGGCACCTCCGGGATGAAAGCCGTGCTCAACGGCGGCCTCTCCTTCTCCATCTCCGACGGCTGGTGGGACGAGCTGAAGGACGACGAGGCGGGGTGGACCATCCCCACCGCATCGCTGGCGGACCAGGCCGAGCGGGACCGGCTCGAGGCGGAGGCGCTCTACGAGATCCTCGAGAGCCGCATCGTGCCGCTGTTCTACGAGCGCGACGCCCGCGGCATGCAGCGCGGCTGGATGAACAAGGTCCGCTCCTCCCTGGTGAAGGTGGCCCCGCAGATCACCGCCGCCCGGATGGTCCGCGACTACGTCACCGAGCTGTACGTGCCCGCGGCCCGCGCCGCCGGTGCCTTCACCGCGGACCCCCGCCTGGCCGCGGACTTCACCGCGTGGCGCGAGGGCATCACCCGGGCCTGGCCGCAGGTCGCCGTCACCGATGTCACCCTGCACGGCGCCGATGGCGATGCCGTGGCCACCGGTGCCGAGGTCACGCTCAGCGCCCAGATCGCCCCGGGCGGTCTGCGGGACGAGGACCTGCTGGTCGAGGCGATCCTGGGGGAGGTCGACGCGGAGGGTGAGATCATCGACCCCCAGCTGATCCCGCTGCAGCGTGCGGAGGACGGCCGCCACGCCGCGCGCTTCGCCCTCTCGATCCCGGGCCGGGTCGGCTATACAGTGCGGGTCACCCCGCAGCATCCGGTGCTGGCCTCCCGCGCCGAGCTGGGACTGATCGCCACCGCCTGAACCGCAGAACCGGAAGGACCCCGAACCCGTGCCTACCCGCCGTCGCCTCCTGCTCTCCACCGCCGCGGCAGGATTGGCCGGGCTCGGGACCCTCACCGGATGCTCACGCGGCGGTGGCGAGGAGGAGGCCCCGGCCGAGGACGCCTTGCGGATGCGGGTGTGGTCCGAGGCCGCCGCGTCGGCGTACGAGACCTCCCTGGCGCAGTTCACCGATCGCACCGGCATCGCGGTCGCGCTCGAGGTGCTGCCCTGGGAGGAGTACTGGTCCACCCTCCCGCTGGACGTCGCCGCGGAGTCCCTGCCCGACGTGCTGTGGATGAACACGGCGCAGCTCGCCCAGGCCCAGCAGTCCGGCCAGCTGCTGGACATCGGCGAGGCGCTCGGCGACCTCTCCGCGCAGTGGGAGCAGGTCGCCGCCGACCTGTACCGTCGCGAGGACGCCCTGTGGGCCGTCCCCCAGGTGTACGACCAGTCCCTGCTGCTCGCCCACGACGATCTCCTCGCCGCCGCCGGCGTCGACCCGGCCGCGCTGGCCTTCGACCCCGCCGCCCCCACCGATCCCCTGCGCGATGCGGCCCGGGCGCTGACGGCCGACGGGGAGGGCAGGCATCCCGGTGACGAGGGCTTCGATGCCGCGAGCCGCTCCACCTTCGGGTTCAGCGCCCACCCGGACCGCACCGCGGTGATCGGCCCCTTCATCGCCGGCAACGGCGGGACCTGGCAGGACGAGGAGGAGAGCTTCGTGTTCGCCTCCGAGCAGGGCATCGCGGCCGTGCAGTACCTCGCTGACCTGGCCGGTGAGCACCTGGCCCCCGCGGGCGGGGAGACCGCCGCCGCCCCGAACCTGTGCCGCGACCTGTTCGGGCAGGGGCGACTGGGCCTGCTGCAGTCCGGCACCTATGACCTCGGCACCCTCTCCGCCGCGATCGACGGCGCCTTCCCCTGGTCGGTCCATCCGGTCGTCGCCGGGCCGCAGGGCCCGCATCCCGTCGTGCATGCCATCGGCGCCGTCGGCATCGACAGCGATGACGAGGAGCGCGCCGAGCAGATCACGGCGCTGCTGGAATGGCTCGGCGGCGTCGATGGTCAGCGCCCGCTGGCCGCGGCGAGGATCGGCATCCCCGCCCATCGCGACCTGCGCGCCGCCTGGGTCGAGGCCTGGGCGGGGCATGGCGTCGACGTCAGCACTCTCGCGGTCCCCGAGACGGTGGCCCGCCCCGAGACGGGCCTGCGCAGCGCCGAGGCGGTCGAGGCGGCGATGCCGGTCATCGCCGAGGTGTTCACCGGGCAGGCCCCGGCCGCCGACGCCCTGCCTCGGGCCCAGCAGGCGGCCGAAGAGGTCAGCGGCTGAGCGCCGTCGCGCACCCCCAGGCCTCTGCTCCCGACGGCCACCCTGCATCCCCGACCTCAGAACATGCGTCTCAGGCATGACTCATATCTCCGATGCGCCTATGTGAACTTATGACCTCCCATGTCTGAGCTGTCGACGCGGGAGGGCGTCCACCCGTAGCCTGGTGAGCATCCGGACCCCCGTGATGCGCCCGAGGAGGCCGCCGATGACCACCCCTGCCGTGTACGTCCTGCATGACAACCCCGAGTGGATCGGACCCTTCGCCCGTGCCTTCGAGGACGCCGGTGTGCCGCTGATCGAATGGCCGCTGCACGAGGGCACGCTGGATCTCGATGCTGAGCCGCCGCAGGGAGTGTTCTGGTCGCGGCTGTCCGCCTCCTCCCACACCCGCGGCGCCGAGTCCGCCAAGGACCTCGCCCGCGCCACCCTGACCTGGCTGGAGTCCTGGGGGCGCCGGGTCGTGAACGGCTCGGCGGTCGCCCACCTCGAGGTCTCCAAGGCCGCGCAGCACGCCGCCCTGCGCCGCGCCGGGATCGACACCCCGCGCACCACCGCGGTGGTCGGCACCGAGCAGCTGGTCACCGCCGCCCGCAGTCTGCCCGCCCCCTTCATCACCAAGCACAACCAGGGCGGCAAGGGCCTGGGGGTGCGCCGCTTCGAGGACCACGACTCCTTCGAGGAGTACGTGCGCGGCCCCGAGTTCGAGCCTGCGGCCGACGGCATCACCCTGCTGCAGGAGCTGCTGGTCGCCCCGGCCCCGTTCATCACGCGCGCCGAGTTCGTGGGCGGGAGGTTCGTGTACGCGGTGCGGGTGGACACCTCCGGCGGCGCTTTCGAGCTCTGCCCGGCCGATGCCTGCTCGATCGACGGCCCCTCCACCCCGATGTTCCAGGTGGACCCGGCGATCACCGCCGAGGCCCCGCTGATCCGGCGCTACGGGGCGCTGCTGGCCGAGCTCGGCATCGAGATGGCCGGCATCGAGTTCATGACCACCACCGACGGCCGCACCGTCACCTACGACATCAATACCAACACCAACTACAACGCGGACGCCGAGGCCGGCGCCGAGCACCCTGCGATCCCTGCCGCCGCGGAGTGGTTCAAGCAGCTGCTGGAGGCGGAGGCGCACGGCACGGCGGAGCCCGCGGCCGCCTGAGCTTGGCCCTTCCCCCGCCGCGCCGCCTGAGCTCCTGCCAGGCCGCACCGCCTGAGCTTGGCCCTTGCCCCGCCGCGCCGGTTGAGCTCCTGCCAGGCCGCGCCGCCTGAGCCTGTGGTCTTCTGAGACTGCGGCCGACCGAATCCCGCCCCGAGCCCGCCCGACCCCTCCGGCTCCCGACCTCTCCTGCCTTTCCTGGCCCGCAGCCTCTTCGAGGTCGACGTTTGCGCCGCTATGGCGCGCTCTTAGCGGCGCAAATGTAGACCTCGTCGACGAGATCGGGGATGGGGCCGCGAGTCGTCGAGATCGGGGGTGGTGTCGCGGGTGGCCGAGATCGGGGGTGGTGTCGCGGGTGAGTGGGGGTGGCGAGGTCAGGACTTGATCCGGATCATGCCCTCCTGGGTCACGGTCGCGACGAGATCCCCCGCGCGGTCGAAGATCTGGCCGTGGGTGAGCCCGCGGCCACCGGAGGCCGAGGGGGAGCGCTGGACGTACAGCAGCCATTCGTCGGCCCGCACGTGGCGGTGCCACCAGATCGCGTGATTGATCGTGGCCATCCGCATCCCGGGCGTCATCCAGCTCAGACCCTGGCGGCGCAGGATCGGCTCGAACGGGGTGTAATCGCTGGCGAAGGCGAGAATCGCATCGTGCAGCAGCGGCGCGGCGCTGACGGGGGCGAGGGTGCGCATCCAGACCATCTGCGCCTCGCCCTCGGTCGAACCGGGATCGGGCCGCAGGTAGATCGGGTCGGTGACGTGGCGGATGTCGATCGGCCGCTGGGTCGCCCAGTAGCGGGCGGTGGGGTGATCGATGCCGTCCAGCACCTCCGCGGTGGTCAGCAGCCCCTCCGGATCTGGTGCCTCCGGAGCGCGCTCCTGATGCTCGATCCCGCTCTGCTGCTCCTGGAACGACGCGGTCATCGCCAGGATCGTGCGCTCCTCACCGCCAGGACCGGGCTGGGTCGCGAGCACCCGCCGCACCGAGAAGGAGCCGCCGTCCCGCAGCGGCTCGACGGAGAAGCGGATCGGATGGGCCGGATCCCCGGGCGCCAGGAAGTAGGAGTACATGGAATGGATCGCCCGGCCCTCGGGAGCGGTGCGGCCCACGGCGGAGACGGCCTGACCCATCACCTGTCCGCCGAAAACGTGCCCGCCCGGCTGCGGGGAGGAGTCCCCCTCGTAGACGCCGTGCTCGACCTCGCGCAGAGTGAGCAGGTCGACCAAATCCGCGCTGATCCATTCCGGGGTGAGCGTTTCATCCATGGGCTGATGGTACTGGTCATACGATGGGTCCATGGCTTCGATCGACCTGACCGTCCCGGTGCGCTGGGCAGACCTGGACGCCTACGGGCACGTCAACAACGCCGCGGTGATGACCCTCCTGGAGGAGGCGCGCATCGCCGCGTTCTGGCCGGTGCCCGCAGAGCAGGCCGAGCACGTCAGCGGACCGGCACCGATGCCGCTGCCGGTGGGAGGGGCGGGGTCCCCGGTCCAGACCGTGATCGCCTCCCAGCGCATCGAGTATGCGCGCACGCTCGAGCATCGCCGCGACGGGGTGGTGGTGCGGCTGTGGATCTCCCGGGTGGGCGGGGCGAGCCTGAGCGTCGACTACCTGGTGCTGACCCAGGACGATCTCCGCGCCGAGCGCCCGGCCGTGCGGGCCCGCACGGTGGTGGTGATGATCGACGCCGAGACCGGCGCCCCGGTGCGGTTGGACGAGTCGGTGCGGGCCGCCCTGAAGGAGTTCGCGGGGGAGCCGCTGACCTTCCGGGACTGATCCCGCCGGGCCGGGACTGACCCCGCCGTGACGACAGGGCCCACCGGCGACTGGGCCGACCGGCGACTGGGCCGACCGGTGACAGGACCGACCGGCCAGAGACGTCGTGGAGAGGTTCCGGTGCGCTCAGCTGAGCCGGTCGGGGATCGTCTGCCCGGCGGCCGGGGCCTCGCCGCCGTCGTGCGTGTTCAGCAGTGAGTGAGCCGCCCGCTCGAGGTAGTCCCACAGGGGCGCCTCGTGGATCGGGGCGAGATCGAGGGAATCGATCGCATCGCGCATGTGCCGCAGCCACGCATCCCGCGCCGAGGGGGAGACCGGGAACGGGGCGTGCCGCATCCGCAGCCGAGGGTGGCCGCGCTGCTCGCTGTAGGTCTTCGGCCCGCCCCAGTACTGCTCGAGGAAGGTCCTCAGCCGTTCCTTGGCCCCGGTGAGGTCCTCCTCCGGGTACATCGGGCGCAGGAGCGGATCCTGGGCCACGCCCTCGTAGAAGCGGTCCACCAGCGTCACGAAGGTCTCGTGACCGCCGACGGCGTCATAGAACGAGGGATCCACAGGCATGCGTCCTCCAAGGAGCTTTATCGGGCGCGGAGGCTCGGAGCGTGCGACGGCTCCGGGCCTGATGCGACTCAGGGGGTCGCGAGGCTCAGGGCTTGTTGACGGTCTCGACGAAGCGGGGCATCGCGAACTCGAGGTCCGCCTCGGCGAAGGCCGCGCGGACGCGGGCACGCAGCTCGCGCTCCAGCCCCCACTGCTCGCCGGGCGAGGTCTTGATGACCACACGGCGCTGGTAGCGGTTCGCGTCCACGTTGAGCATGCCCGAGATCTCGGGCGGGCCCTGGATGACGTCCACCCAGTCGGGATCGGTGCTGAGCTTGCCGGCGACGTCCTCGAGCACGGTGGTGACGCGGTCGTCGTCCGCATTCGCGTCGATGTCCAGGGAGACCAGGGCGTTGGAGAAGCCGCGAGCATAGTTGCCGATCCGGATGATCTCGCCGTTGCGCACGGTCCACAGCACGCCGTTGAGGTCCCGCACCTGGGTGGCGCGCAGGTTGATCGACTCGACGGTGCCCTCGGCGTATTCCAGGTCCACCCAGTCGCCCACCGAGAGGGCGTCCTCGAACAGCATCACGATGCCGGCGACGACGTCCTTGATGATCGTCTGCGCACCGATGCCGGCTGCCAGGCCCACCACACCGAGCGAGGCGATCACCGGGGCGATGTTCACCCCGATCTCGGAGAGGATCATCACCAGCGCCACCGCCCAGACGACCATGCGGATCACGTTGATCGCGACGTTGGAGAGGGTCTGGGCGCGCTGCTCGCGCCGCACCTTGGCGGCCTTGATCTCTCGCTGGCTCTTCTTGACCACCGCGCCGGTGACGTTCGACAGCACCGAGGAGGACTCGGTCATGGTGCGGATGAAGCGGCGCACCAGCCACGAGAGCACCCAGGTGAGCACGGCGGCAACGATCAGGATCACCACGATCCTGATGCCGCTGGTGGCGAGCCAGCGGACGAGGCTCTCGACGAGCGTCAGAGCCTCGTCCGTGCTCGGGGTGGTGAGCAGGGTTCCGGGGTCCGAGGGGAGATCGTCCATGTCCTTGACGATAACGCTCGTTTCCGGGACCCGACCAGGGCTCGCGCGGAGGCTTGATCGACCTCACTCAGAGGCTTGATCGACCTCACGTGCACGCAGCTGACGGGCCACGGTCGCGCGCCCCTCGATGATGATGCGGCGCAGTCCGAAGGGCGCCTCCTCCTGCTCGGCGAGCCAGGCATCAGCGTCATCGAGCACCGCCTGCCCGCCGAAGTCCGCGGGGAACAGGCCGCTGGCCAGCCGGGTCGCGATCTCGTTGGAGCGCTGCGCCCACACCTCGGCGATCCGGGAGAAATAGCGCTCCTGGTAGGCGGCGATCAGCGCCGGATCCACCACCCGCCGGAACCCCAGCACCACCGCGGTGACCGATTCGTTGGCGAGCGAGTCCTGCTCCATGACCAGTCGCCAGGCCTCGGCTTTCGCCTCGGCGCGGGGAAGGGCGGCGCGGGCGGTCAGTGCGCTCTTGCGGCCGGTCTGGGTGTCGTCGGCGGCGAGCTCGCGGGCGATGCCGTCCTCCTCGATCCCGTCGAGGGCCGCCAGGGCGATCACCAGCTTCCACCGCAGGTCGGTGTCGATGGTGCGGCCCGGCAGGCTGATCCGGCCCTCCAGCAGGCCCTCGAGGGCCTGCCGGTGCTCCGCGGTGGAGGCCAGGCGGGAGAACGACTCCAGCAGCTGCAGCTGGGTGTCGGTGCCGGGTGCCTCCTGCTGCGCCAGCTCCCACAGGGCGGTGGCGGCGCTCGCGGTGCGGGCGGCGCGCTGCGGCTCGGCGGCGAAGGGACCGGCGACGGACTCGAGCTGCTGCAGCAGGGTGCGCACCACGCTCGAGGACTGCTCCCCGGTCAGATGGGCGAGCACCAGCTGCTGATAGCGGCCGGAGGGGAGCTCGCCGTCGCGGGTCATGTCCCAGGCCGCCGACCACAGCAGCGCCCTGGCCAGGGGGTCCTCGATGTCGCGCAGGTGCTCGAGCGTCACGGCCAGGGAGGCGTCGTCCAGCCGGATCTTGGCGTAGGCGAGGTCGCCGTCGTTCAGCAGCCAGAGGTCGGCGCGCTTCCCGATCAGATCGGGCACCTCGGTGAGAGGGCCGTCGACGTCCAGCTCGAGCTGCTCGGTGCGCACCAGGGCGCCGTCGCGCAGGCTGAACCCGCCGATCTGCAGGCGGTGCGGACGGATCGTGGGATGCTCCGCGGGGGCGGTCTGCTCGATGGCGAAGCGGGTCACGGTGCCGGCGTCATCTCGCTCGATCTGCGGCCGCAGGGTGTTGACCCCGGCGGTCTGCAGCCACTGCCGTGTCCAGGTGGCCAGGTCGCGGCCGCTGGTGGCCTCCAGCTCGACCAGCAGGTCCTTCAGCTCGGTGTTGCCCCAGGCGTGCTTGGCGAAGTAGGCGCGCAGCCCGGCGAAGAACGCTTCCCTGCCCACATAGGCGACCAGCTGGCGCAGCACGGAGGCGCCCTTGGCGTAGGTGATGCCGTCGAAGTTCGTCTCGACCGCCTCGAAATCGACCATGTCGGCGACGATCGGGTGGGTCGAGGGCAGCTGGTCCTGGCGGTAGGCCCAGGCCTTCTCGGAGGCGGCGAAGGTGGTCCAGGCATCGGTCCACCGGGTCGCCTCGACGCTGGCGAGCGTGGAGGCGTACTCGGCGAAGGACTCGTTCAGCCACAGGTCGTCCCACCACCGCATGGTGACCAGGTCCCCGAACCACATGTGGGCCAGCTCATGCAGGATCGTCAGGTCGCGGCGCTCGCGGATCGCGTCGGAGACCTCCGAGCGGAACACGTAGGACTCCACGAAGGTGATCGCGCCGGGGTTCTCCATCGCGCCCATGTTGTACTCGGGCACGAAGATCTGGTCGTACTTGGGGAACGGGAAGTCCTGGTCGAAGGCGTCCTCGAAGAACTCGATGCCGCGCCGGGTGATGTCGATGACGTAGTCGGCATCGACGTGCTCGGCCAGCGAGGCGCGGGCGTAGACGCCCATCGGGATCTCGCGGCCGTCACGGGTGGTGACTGCGCCCTCACCGCCCTGGTAGGTGCCGGCGATCAGGGCGGTGAGATAGGTGGAGATCCGCTCGGTCGGTGCGAAGGACCAGGTCGCGGTGCCCTCGGCGGCCGGAGTCGGATCCGGGGTGGGGGAGTTGGAGATGACCCGCCAGTGCGCGGGAGCGGTGACGGTGAAGGCGAACGTCGCTTTGAGGTCGGGCTGCTCGAAGTTCGCGAACATGCGGCGGGCGTCGGAGACCTCGAACTGGGTGTAGAGGTAGACCTCGTCGTCGACCGGGTCCACGAAGCGGTGCAGACCCTCGCCGGTGTTCATGTAGGCGCCGACGGCGAGGATGCGCACGCTGTTCTCGCCGACGCGCAGCTGCGGCAGGCGCACGCGGGCCCCGTCGAAGCGGGAGCCGGGATCGGCCAGCAGCTCGCCGTTGAGCTCGATCTCCCGCACCTCCCGGCCGATGAGGTCGACGAAGGTCTCGCGCGCTTCGGTGGCGGAGAAGCGGATGGTGCTCTCGGTCAGGAACGTCTCCGGTCCCGTGGTGAGGTCGAGGCGGACCTCGTAGGAGTCGGTGGAGAGGAAGGAGGCGCGGGTGCGGGCCTCATCGCGGGTGAGGTTCTCGGAAGGCGAAGACATGCCCTCCATCCTGCCACTGCCGCCGCATCCAGCACGCCGGAACGGTCATCCCCGACGCAGCGCTCCCCGCCGGTCGCAGCTCTCCTCGCCGGTCGCCGACGGGCTCCGCACGCCGCTGCTGTGCTCTGCTCAGCGCCGTGTGAGGTCGAGGTCCCAGGTGTAGTGGGAGGGCAGTTCCGGGACCGGCCAGGAGGGGTCGGGGAAGAAGTACTCGTAGCCGGCGGAGAACGGGTAGGTCCAGCGTGCGATGTGCTCCTCGGCCTGCAGGCCCGCTTCGCGGATCCGCTTCGTCTCTTCCGGGCTGAAGTAGCCGGTGCGCTCGGCGCCCTCGAGCTCGTCCTCGTCCTTGTAGTGCCAGTCCCGTCGGGGCAGCACCACCAGGTCGAGCACCAGGTCCCGGGTGCGCAGACCCTCCTCGGTGCGCTCGTACGGGGTCTCGAGGTTCACGTAGTAGCAGCCCAGGGAGCCGTCGTCCTTGTAGAACAGCCAGATCGAGTAGGGCAGCTCGGGCAGGGCGATCATCAGGATCCCGTTGCCGGTCCACAGCTGCTTGGATTGCTTGCGCGGCGCGGTGAACATGCCCTCGTCCCCGGCACGGCGCAGGGCGGCGCCGTTCTCGAGCACGGGCAGCAGCACCTCGGTGCCGGGGGCGATCCACACCACCACTCCGCGGTCGTCGTCGAGCACGACGGTGCCGGGGCGGACGGTGCGGGTGGGGTGCTGGGTGGTGTAGTAGGTCCAGGTCATCTGGTCGCCGGGCGACCAATGAGGGGTCGAAGTCATGGGCGGGTGTCCCGGCCGGCTCGGCCTCCACGGACGCCTCTGCCGATCCGGCCCGTCGACTGAGGCTGCAGTGCCCGTGAAGGGGAAGGTGTATGAGGCCGACCCTACAACCTCCCCTTCCACGGTGTCTCAGGCGCGCCGGAGCATCCCGCTCCCTTCGGCGCCGGAGCGTCAGTCGAGGGCGTCGCCGAGTAGACCCTGCAGGGTCGGTGCGGCGGCGTGCTGCGCGAGCAGGTCCTGGGCGGCGCGCAGCTCGGTGGCGCCGACCTGGGCGCGCAGGGCCTGGACGAGGTCCTGTCGGCTGAGCGCGGTGAGATCCGCTGCGTGACGGGCACGCAGATGGGTGGTGTCGGAGATCTCCTGGGCGGCGACCTCAGCAGTGATCGCAGCGGCGACCTCGGCGGGCAGGGCGCTGCCGGCCCGGCCGCCGCCTTCTCCGGGCGCCTGATGCTCTGCGGCCCGCTGCTCGAGCGCGACCAGACGCTCATGGGAGCGCGGATTGCCCATCTTCACGCGCCGGGCGGAGATCAGCTGGCTGAGCATCGGGGCGCTGATCCCGAGCACCTCCGCCAGGCGTCGCTGCGAGATGCCGTAGGAGTCCATCACAGCGCGCAGCCGGTCGTGGAGGGTCTGCCCGTACAGCTCCCGCTGCTGGCGCTGGTTCTCCTGGATCTGCGGGTCGGGGGCAGTCATCACAGGGCTCCGATCACGAGGACGCCGGCACCGATGAGACACAGCGGCGAGATGGTCAGCAGCACGTACCCCATCCAGCGTCCCCGCCGCGACGACGAGGGCGACGGCGAGGAGAAGGGCGCCGAGGTGTGCCTCGGCCGCGGGGCCTCCTGCGGCAGCGGGTGGTGGAGCTGCTGCCGGGGCGGGGTGAACTGCTGGGGCGGGGTGTGCGATCGCGGCGGGGTGTGCGGCTGCTGCCAGGGGTCCTCGCGGGTGTCGATGCGCTGGAACTTCTCGGTGGGGAGCTCCGCGCCCTGCGGGACAGGGGCGGGTCGGGGAGCGTGATCCTGCGGCTGCGGCTGCGGCTGGGGCTGGGGGGGTGTCGGCGGCTGCGCCGGTGACTGTGACGGCACGGACGACGAGTCGGTGGACGGCGTCGGACCGGGGCCCGCGGACCGGGTGGTGATCCGCTCGTGCAGGCTCGGGCGGACCCCGGCCAGGTCCCCGGGACCGCTCAGCGGGACCAGGGCGGCAGTGGCCCCCGGAGTCCCCGGCGGCAGCGGCTCGATCTGGTCGAAGACCTCGAACCGTTCCCCGTCAGCGGTCCGTGACCAGTCCTCGACGGGACGATCCGGCAGGGGGATCGCGTCGCGGGACTGCGCGGCAGAGGGGCGCTGGCCGGGGTCCTCCGCCAGCAGCGCGCGCAGCAGATGAGCGAGAGCGTCCGCCCCGGGATCCGGGGACCCCGTGAGCACCGCATCGACCCGACGCAGCGCGTGCTCGGGAGAGGGTCGCTCCCGCGGGGGCAGAGGCTGCAGAGCTTCGAGAGCGCAGGCCGCGGCGGCCCACACGTCCTGGCTCGCCGAGGAGTTCTCCCCCCGCGCCGCCTCCGGAGCCATGAAGCCGGGGGTGCCGTAGACCAGGCCGGTCGCGGTCAGGCGCACATCGTCCTCATGCAGGGCGATCCCGAAATCCGCCAGCAGCAGGTGCGGGGCCCCTAGCCCGGTGTGGTCCAGCAGCAGATTCGCCGGTTTCACGTCCCGGTGCACCCACGAGGCCTCGTGCATCGCCGCCAGCGCGTCGAGCAGCTGGCGCAGCAGCTGGGCGACCAGCGAGGGGGAGAGAGGGCCGTGGTCGGCGACCGCCCCGGCCAGGGTCCCGCCCCGCGCCAGCGGCATCACCAGCACGATGGTGTCGTCCTCGGCGACCCAGGTGTACGGGGGCAGCAGGTGCGGATGGGAGCCCAGGCTCCCGGAGCCGCCGACGGTCTGCTCGCGCACGAACCGAAGCACGTCCGCCCCGTCCCGCTGGCGCATCACCTTGGCGGCGCAGATCGCACCGAAGCGACGGTCGATGGCACGCCACAGCGACCCGGAGGCACCCCGGGCGAGGGGATCGAGTAGCTCGATGCGGCCGGCGATGACATCGGACATGATAGGAGTCATGCTAGGTCACCCTCCCCGTGGTGGCGGTCCGGACCTGAGGATTGGTTCACTATTGCGAACAGCAGGGCGCCCTTCGACACGCCGGCAGGCACCCGCGCGCACTCGAGCCTGCCTCGCGGCCGGTCTGGGGGCCGTGCTGATCCTGCTCGCCGCCCCGCAGGCCGCCCTGGCGGACCCTGAGCGGGAGTACCAGGCCGAGGGTGCTGCCGTGGAGGGAGGCTCCTCGATCGCGGGGGCGCCGACCGTGACCCCGGGAGTGCACCTTGACAGCTTCGAGACCGGCTCCGCCGAGGTGTACGAGGACGGCACGGTGAAGTACTACCGGGTCGACCTCGAGGAGGGCGAGCGGATCCACGGCGCGGCCACGATCGACGCCCCCGCCTATAGCGAGGGGCTGCCGGAGGAGTACAGCGCCCTCGAGGTCGAGCTCGGCTTCGTCACGGCCGGCGGGGAAGACTGCAACGAGAACTCCTCCGACACCGTCGGGGAGACGGGCACCGGGGACGGCCCGATCACCACCGCGCGGGTCTCCGGGACGCTCGGGCCCGAGCAGTGCGCGGGCGATGCCCTGTTCCTCCAGGTGATCCGGAAGGGGCCGCGCGCCCAGGAGACCGCGCTGCCGGTGGAGATCCAGATCGCGATCGAGCCTGCCGGTCTCGAGGGCGGGGAGCCCGCAGTGGCCGAGCCGGTCGAGGACGAGGGCGCGAGCCCCGTCGCCCCGGAGGACTCCGAGGCGCTCGACCCGGGCCGCTCCTTCCTCAGCGCCACCCCCCTGGAACCGGGGTCGGTGGTCCTCGACCTGGTGCCGGGGGAGTCCGCGATGCTCGCGATCGACGTCGCCGAAGGGCAGCGGCTGCGCTGGCGCACGGAGGTGACCGCCGCGCCCGAGGATCCCGGGGACCTCGCCCTGCGCGCCTACGATGCGGTCCGCGGCCAGGTCGCCGTGGACGGCGGACGCTGGGGGATCAATCCCAGCGCCGCGATCCAGGGCGGGGGGATGGCCGCGCCGGTGGACCTCGGCAACCGCAGCTCGGAGAACCGCAGCATCGCCTCGACCTGGCTGCCGGGACGCCACTACGTGCAGGTCCAGCGTCTTCAGCGGGATCGGGACGACGAGCCCGGCGGCTCCGCCCCCGTGCGGCTGATACTGACCCTCGAGGTGGAGGGCGAACCGCTGGAGGACGCGGCCGAGCCCCCCGTACTGGAGATGGGCGAGGACGCCTCGATGCTTTCCGGGGAGTTCAGCTGGGCCCGGATCGCGAGGTTCCTCGGCGCGGGAGTGTTGGGACTGACCGGACTGGTCACCGGGGTGACCGGAGCCGTGGTGCTGCGACGGCGCCGCTGAGACCGACGGTCCCCGGCAGGGCGGGCGGCCTCCGCGGGCGCCCTCTGCGGACAGCCCTGCGGCTACCGGCTCCACGCCTCCCACAGCCGGGCGTAGACACCTCCGCGGGCAACCAGCTGCTCGTGCGGCCCCTCCTCGACCACCCGCCCGTCGGCCATCACCAGGATCCGATCCGCATGCCGCGCCTGGGAGAGTCGGTGGGCGACGATCACCGTGGTGCGGCCCCGCGCCACCTCCCACGCGGCGCGTTCGAGCACCCGCGCCCCCGAGGAGCCCTCGTCGGCCGTGGCCTCGTCCAGCACCAGCACCGCCGGATCCTGCAGCACGATCCGGGCCAGGGCCAGCTGCTGGGACTGCTCGGCGGAGAGCCGGATCCCCTTCTCCCCGACCTCGGTCTCCAGCCCGCGGGGCAGGTCGCGTGCCCAGCCGGCCGCATCCACCCGGTCCAGGGCGGCCCAGATCTCCGCCTCGCTCGCCTCCGCGCGGGCCAGCCGCAGATCCTCCGCCAGCGTGCCGCGGAAGACGTGCACGTCCTGGCTGACGATCGAGGCATGGGCGCGGATCGACTCGATGTCCGCCCGGGCAAGATCGGCGCCGCCGTGCAGCACCCTGCCGTGCCGGGGCACGAGCGTGCCCGTGAGAATCGCCGCGAGGGTCGACTTCCCGGCCCCGGACGCCCCGACCAGCGCGATGGTCTCTCCGGCGGCGATCTCGAGATCCAGCGGCTGCAGCACCGTGCGCTCGATGCCGTCGGCATCCTCCCCGTAGGCGTGGGAGACCTGCTCGAGACGCACGGAGGCGTCCTGCGGTCGCTGGGTGCCGGGGGAGGCGGCCGGGTCGATCGCCTCGATCACCCCCACCATGCGGGTCAGGGAGGCGGCCGCCGCCTGGACGTCGTCGAGGCTGAAGATCATCGCCTGCATCGGCCACAGCAGGCTCACCACGTACAGCGCCGCCGCCGTGACCAGCCCCACCGGGGCGTCGCTGACGTGCACCATCGCGTAGCCGAGGATCAGCACCAGGGCGATGGCGAGGTTCTCCGGCCACACGATGAATTTGATCAGCCGCGTCACCATCGTCATCACCCGCATCCCCAGCACCGCGGCGGTCTGCGAGAGCACCGCGACATGGCGGGTCTCGCGGCGCTCGATCCCGTAGGCGTGCACGGTGGGGATGCCGTGGATCGCCGAGAGCAGGCCCTGGGCCCGCGCCCCCATCGCGATCCTCTCCCGCCGATAGATCGGTGCCGTGCGGCGCAGGTACCACCAGCCCGAGAGCCCGTACAGCGGCAGCACCACCGCGGCCAGGATCAGCAGCCACGGCGACAGGGTCAGCATCCCGATCACGGTCACCGCGATGTAGAAGCCCAGCTGGAGAAGGTTCGGGACCACGTTGTTCACCGCGCGGGCGGTGACGTCCACATCGTCGGCCACCCGGGAGAGGGCATCGCCGATCCCGGTGATCTCCATCGACTGGGCCGGCAGGTCCAGGGCCCGGTCGATGACGTCCTCGCGCATCCCGGCCAGGATCCGCTGCCCCAGGCTGCTGACCAGGGTCCAGCCCAGCGCGGTCAGCACTGCCTGCAGGATCCCGGCGACCATGATCAGCAGCGCCTGGTGGATCAGCTGATCCGTGGTCCCGCCCTGCTGGACGATGTCCACGGTCCCGCCGATCAGCCGCGGCAGCCAGGCCGCCGCCGCGGCCCCGCCCGTGACGACCAGTGCTGTCAGCAGCGTCATCCCGCGATGGCGCAGCAGCCGCCGCCCCAGATGCCGCACCGTGGCGCCCACCTCGGCGACCGGCAGGATCCGGGCGTGCTCGGCGAGCTGGCGCTGCGCGGTCGCATCCGAGCCCAGCACCTCCTCGGGCTCGGCGTCCCAGTCCAGCAGAGCTCTGGTCCGTGAGGTCATCGCTGCACCGTCCTGCCGTAGTCCGAGAGTGTCATCAGATCCTGGTGGCCCCCGTGCGCCGTGATCGCCCCGTCCTGGACGAAGACCACCTCGTCGGCGGCGCGCAGCAGGGCCGGGGAACGGGTGATCAGCACGGTCGCGCGATCCGGCAGGGAGCGGGCCGCGATCATCGCCTCGGCGATCCGCTGCTCGGTGACCGCATCCACCGCGGTGGTCGGATCATGCAGCACCAGCACCGGGGCATCGGCGGCGACGGCCCGCGCCAGGGCGAGGCGCTGACGCTGCCCGCCCGAGAGGTTCGCTCCCCGATCCAGGATCCGGGTCTCGTACCCCTCCGGCAGGATCTCCAGCAGGTCCGTGGCCCCGGCGGCGTGCATCGCCGCCGCGGCGTCCGCCTCATCGAACCCGGCCGGGGCGCGGGTGGCCAGCTGCTCGATGACGGTGCCGTCGAACAGGTCCACCAGATGCGGCTCGATCAGCAGATCGGCTCGCTCCAGGCTGCTGTGCCGGCGGATCGCTGCGACCAGGTGCTCCCCGTCGCGCGGATCGGCGCAGGCGATCGCCAGCACCGTCCCGTCGGCGACCGTGAGGTCCAGGCCGGGAACGGGGAAGCCGCCCACTCCGTCGCGGCGCTCGCCGGGGCGGGCATCCCCGCGCTGATCCCGTGCTGTGCTGAGGTGGTCGAGGGAGAGCCGGGGGTCATCGAGCGTGCGGCCGAGGTCGCCGAGCAGGTCCCGCACGCGGCGCCCGGAGGTGGACATCGAGGCCCACCACACCGGGACGCCCGAGAGCCCCTGCAGCATGCCCATGTTGTTGCGGGCCACGCCCACCACCGCGATCAGAGTGCCCAGGTTCATCTCGCCCTGCAGGGTGCGCTGGGCGGCGATGATCACCACCGCGGCCATCATGCCGGCGGTCACCAGCGTGGTCAGCCCCCCGGAGATCCCGGAGAAGCGCGCATTGACCAGAGCCGCGTGCAGCGCGATGCGGGAGCGGCGGCGGTACTGCGCCCGGGCCCGGGACTGCACCCCCAGGCCCTGCAGCACCCGCAGGCCGTGCACCAGATCGGTGGCGGTCGCCGCGGCATCGGCGGCCCGGGACTGCTGGTCGTCGTAGCGGGCGGAGAGGACCGGGCTGATCACCCGGATCACCAGCACCATCACCACGATGCCGAGCAGGGTCGCGAGCCCCAGCCACAGATCCACCCACGCCATCCAGAGCGCGCTGGCGAGCACCACGGTGGAGGCGGGGAACACCCAGGGCAGCATGTCCATCACGTCGGAGGCCTTGTCCGCATCCGAGGTGGCGATCGACAGCACCTCCCCGGCGGGGCGCTGGATCGGGGTGGAGTCCGGGGCCAGCACCGCCCCGGTCACCGCCACCCGCAGCCGGTGCCGCTCGAACATGCGGGCGCGCTGCGAGGCGGCGAACATCGCCGCCCATCCCCAGGTGCTCACCAGGCGCAGGGCGAACACCCCGGCGGCGCCGGCGAGCGTGAACCAGAGGTTCGCCTGCACGATGCCGACGTCGATGATCCACCCCACCAGGATGGGCACCAGCATCTCCGTGA
The DNA here is from genome assembly GCA_019115335.1 of Candidatus Brachybacterium merdigallinarum. Taxonomy (GTDB): domain Bacteria; phylum Actinomycetota; class Actinomycetes; order Actinomycetales; family Dermabacteraceae; genus Brachybacterium; species Brachybacterium merdigallinarum. The sequence continues at coordinate 437 of DXDT01000144.1, read as the reverse complement.
TCTCGACCCCGAAGGAGAGCGCCAGGAGCCCGGGCAGGGTCCGCCGATGGTTGCGGACGATCGACCGCATCACCGAGGGTCGGGACGACGGGGAGGAGCCAGATGCGCGCGCGGAGCGCGAGGACGAGTCGAGCACTCGACGCATCCAACCCCTCCCGGATCACTGGCGCAACAGGATTTACCGGTCGTCACTCCGCGGGCGAGCGCGCATGCCCGAGAGCGGGCGCGGTGAGCGCTTCCCCCGGGGTGCGCGGAGGCGGCGAGCATTTCCGGGGCGGCGGTGACAGAATGGGTCCCGACATTCCGTCCCGAGGAGAGGATCACCCCGTGAGCGACCGCACCGTCGAACTCTTCGTCGACCCTGCCTGCCCTTTCGCCTGGATGACCAGCCGCTGGCTGCTCGAGGCCGCGAAGGTCCGCGACATCACCCCGACCTT
>DXDT01000143.1 GCA_019115335.1 Candidatus Brachybacterium merdigallinarum | reverse complement strand
CTAAGTCTGACGCGCGACAACCCCCACCCACCCCGCACCCACCATCACGACGGAGAACCCCTCATGAGCCGCACCTTCACCCGACGCCACGCGACCGCCCTCGCCCTGTCGGCGGCCGCGGCCATGGGCGTGACCTCCTGCGTGGCCGGAGAGGGCTCCGCCTCCAGTGCCGGCGGCGCTCCCGGCAGCGCCGGAGGGGACTGGTCCACGAGCTCCTTCACCCTGGACTGGGCGACCTACAACCCGCTCAGCCTCATCGTGCGCGACCAGGGCCTGATCGAGGCCGCGCTCGGCGACGGCGTCACCGTGGAGTGGGTGCAGTCGGCCGGCTCCAACAAGGCCAACGAGTTCCTGCGCTCCGGCTCGGCCTCGATCGCCTCCACCGCCGGCTCCGCCGCCCTGCTGGCCCGCGCCAACGAGTCCCCGATCAAGGTGGTGGGCATCTACGACCAGCCCGAATGGTCCGCCCTGGTGGTCGGCCCGGACAGCGACATCACCGGGCCCGCGGATCTGGCCGGCCGCGCGGTCGCCGCCACCCCCGGCACCGATCCGTACTTCTTCCTCATCCAGACCCTCGCCGAGGCCGGGCTGACCCTCGACGACATCGAGCTGCAGCCCCTCCAGCACGCCGACGGCCGCTCCGCCCTCGAGGGCGGCTCGGTGGACGCCTGGTCCGGACTGGACCCGATCATGGGCGCTGCGGAGGTCGAGTCCGGTGCGCAGCTGGTGTACCGCAACGTCGACTTCAACACCTACGGCTTCCTCAACGCCACCGAGGACTTCATCGACAACCACCCCGACGTGCTGCAGGTCGTCCTCGACGCCTACGAGGAGGCCCGCAGCTGGGCCGTCGAGCACCCGGCCGAGACCGCGGCACTTCTCGCCGAGTCCGCCGGGATCGACGAGGCCGTGGCCACCACCGTGATCGAGGAGCGCACCAACCTCGACGTCTCCGGCATCCCCGGCGACGATCAGCTCGCGGTGCTCGAGACGATCGCCCCGGTCATCGCCGACTCCGGGGACGTCGCCGGTGGGGCCGAGGCCGTGCAGGAGGCACTCGAGTCGATCATCCACGCCGACTTCGCGGCCGCGGCGGTGGGACAGTGAGCATCGGTGCCCAGGACACTCTGACCGCGCACGAAGCCGCCGCACCCGGTGCCGGTGCCGCCGCGGTCCTCCCCAGCGGGACAGCCGGGTCCGACGGGGCTCAGGAGACCGCGGGCGCCCCCGCGGCACGCCTGCGAGGCACCTCGCCGACCCCCGCCTCCGTCTGGGACCGCACCGGGGTGCGGATCGCCGCCGGCGCCGCGATCCCGCTCGCCCTGCTGGTCGCCTGGCAGCTCGCGACCACCACCGGACTTGTCCCCGCCTACCGCCTGCCCGAGCCGCTGACCGTGCTGACCGCCGGGATCCAGCTGGCCGAGGACGGCGCCCTCTGGCTGCACATCGCGATCTCGATCCAGCGCGTGCTGATCGGCTTCGCCATCGGATCCCTGATCGGTCTCGCGGTCGCCGCGATCGTGGGACTCTCCCGCGCCGGGGACGCCTTCCTGAACCCGATCCTGGCCGCCCTGCGGGCCGTGCCCTCGCTGGCCTGGGTGCCGCTGCTGATCCTGTGGCTGCAGATCGGTGAGGAATCCAAGATCACCCTGATCGCGATCGGCGCGTTCTTCCCGGTGTTCACCACCGTCGCCTCCGCGCTGCGGCACATCGACCCGCACCTGGTCGAGGCCGGGCGCTGCTTCGGCCTGAAGGGCCTGTCCCTGTTCCGCACCGTGCAGCTGCCGGCCGTGGTGCCCGCGGTGGTCTCCGGGCTGCGCCTCGCGCTCGCCCAGGCCTGGCTGTTCCTGGTCGCGGCCGAGCTGATCGCCTCCTCGATGGGCCTGGGCTTCCTGCTCAACGACTCCCAGCAGAACGGCCGCGTGGACCGGATCCTGCTGGCCATCGTGCTGCTGGCACTGCTGGGCAGCCTCACCAACGCCGTGCTCGGCGTGATCGAGAAGAAGTTCCTGAAGAAGTGGGCATGAGCATCACCGACCACACCAGTGCAGGTATCGACGAAGCAGGTCCTGAGGCGCGACTGATCGAGCACCGCACCTACCCGGCGCCCGCCGCGTTCGCCGCGCAGGCGAACGTGGACGCGAGCATCTACGCCCGCGCCGCAGCAGGTCCTATCGCCTTCTGGGAGGACGCCGCACGCCGCCTGGACTGGGAGACCCCCTGGCACACCGCCGTCGAATGGGAGCCCCCGGTCCCGGACCCGCAGACCGGGCAGATCCCGGTGCCCGCCGCCCGCTGGTTCGTGGGCGGCCGGCTGAACGTGGCCGTGAACTGCGTGGACCGCCACGTCCGGGCCGGCCGCGGTGACAAGGTCGCCCTGCACTTCGAGGGCGAGCCCGGCGACCGCGAGGCCGTCACCTACACGGACCTCCTCGCCCGCGTCTCCCAGGCCGCCAACGCCCTGCAGCAGCTCGGCATCGGCCCCGGCGACCGGGTGGTGGTCTACCTCCCGGTGCTGGTCGAGACCATCGTCATCACCCTCGCCTGCGCCCGCATCGGCGCCGTGCACTCCCTGGTGTTCGGCGGGTTCAGCGCCGAGGCGGTGCGCTTCCGGCTCCAGGACACTCGGGCGAAGCTGCTGGTCACCTCCGACGGCCAGTTCCGCCGCGGGAGGGCCGTGGAGGTGAAGTCCGCCGCCGACGCCGCCGCCCGCGACCTGCCCGACCTCGAGCACGTCCTGGTGGTGCGCCGCACCGGGCAGGACATCGCCTGGACCGAGGGCCGCGACGTGTGGTGGCACGAGAGCGTCGAGACCGCGAGCACGCAGCACGAGGCGCAGGCCTTCGACGCCGAGCACCCGCTGTTCATCATCTA
>DXDT01000142.1 GCA_019115335.1 Candidatus Brachybacterium merdigallinarum | reverse complement strand
AACTCGGTGATGTCGAAGACGATGAGGAAATAGCCGCAGAAACCCAGCTGCGCGATCATGTCCATCTCCCGGTCCAGCTGCTCCCAGGCCCGCGGATTCTCGGCCTTCGACCCGTAGCGGTGCCGTCCGCGTTCGGCGATGAGGCCACGCAGATACGCTTCGCCGTCGCCGTCATCGGGCATCGGAGCCCGGGGCAGATCGGGGCGGGCCGAGCCGAGGACGAAGGAGCATTCCCGCCCGATCCGCACCGCGTTCTCCAGCGCCTGCCGTGGGAACCTCGCGGCCATCTCCTGGCCCGTGTGGATCCGGGCGTTCGCCGTCGCCGGCAGCCACCCGGCCAGCTCGTCGAGCGACAGCCGCGACCGCACCGAGGCTCTCACCTGCGCGGATCTCCACTGGGCGCGGGTGGCGAAGTGGACTGCGTTGCTGGCCACGGCCGGCAGGCGCATCCGCTGGGCCAGATCGCCGAGGTGACGCAGCCGCTCATCGTCGTCCGGGGTCCCGTCCCGGCTGAGTTCGACGGCCAGACGGTCGGGACCGAAGAGCCTGGTGAGTTCGCGCAGGGCGCCGAGACCGCCGTCGGCGTCGCCGAGCGCGCGCCGCAGCGGACCCTTGCGGCAGCCTGTGAGGATCGTCCAGTCCCCGTCCATCGCCGCCAGCTCCTCGAGGTCGAACACGGGACGGTTCTTCTCGCCCCGCAGATTCGCCTCGGTGATGGCTTGGGAGAGCCGGTGATAGCCGTCGACGCTGCGGGCGAGGACGAGCAGATGCGTGGCCTCGGGGTCGGTCTGCCCGGGGATCCTGTCCTTCAGCCCCACGGACAGTTCGGCACCGAAGACGGTGGGCAGCCCCACCTCGGCGGCGGCGTGGGCGAAGCGGACCGCACCGTAGAGACCGTTGTGATCGGTCAGGGCCAGGGAGGTCAGTCCGGCGGCGGCACCGGCGGCCACGAGCTCCTCGGGGTCGGAGGCCCCGTCGAGGAAGCTGAACTGGGAATGCACGTGCAGCTCCGCCCACTCCACGCTCGCGGTCCGCAGCCGCGGTCCGCGGCTCGTCCCCGCATCATCGGCGGCCGCACCGTGGTATCGGTCACGACTGTCGGGGCCGCGGGGCCCGACCGAGACCCGGTAGCGGTCGGGGCGGGAGAACGCCGGGGCATCGGAGCCGTCCGCGTGCCTGTCGACGGGAGGGCTGTCCTTGCCCTCGAGCCTGCGGGCCAGCTTCGACCAGGGGGTGCGCGGGTTCGAGAATCCCATCGGCGCCTCCTCCTCTCTTCCATCTGTCTGTGTGCGTCTGCCTCTTGTAGGCCGTCTGCCTCTTGCGGGCTGGGTCTGCCTCCTGTGTGCCGGGTCAGCGGTAGCGGCCGGTGAGATACCACTGGCCGTGCTCCCTGCTCAGCAGCAGGGCTCGGCCCGAATCGGTCACCACCTGCAGCCGGGTCCGGTAGACGACCCGCTCCGGATCCCACCACCGGGATTCGATGGGCCAGGAACCGGAGTAGTCGGTGATCGCCTCGGTCTGTCCGGTGGGGAATCTGATCGTCGCCGGTGCGGCCTCCAGTCCCGAGGGCCGAGCCTCCACCGGCGAACCGTCTGCGGCGAGCACATCGACGGCTGAGTGTTCGACGGTGGTCGGGCGGGGGGCGTGCAGAGCACCGGGCCAGGGAGCCGCGGGACTGCGTTCGGGCACGGCTGTCTGCTGCCAGGGGGTCCACAGATTCGTCTCGGCCGGATCCCAACCGCCCTGGATCCCCGGGACGAGGACCGCATCCGGGCCGAACAGTCCCTGCAGGCGTTCGAGCGTGTGGGTGATCTGACCGGTGTTCTCCTCGAACAGGCTCCTCGTGGCCCCGATCGGGGTGGTCAGCTCCGCCGCGATGAGGCGCAGGGCGATGATGCCGTCTGCGGAGAAGTCCTCGACATCGGGGGCCGGTTCGTCGACGAAGTCGAGAAGGTGCGGGTCTTCGCTCCCGCGCCGTGGTCCTGGCTTCGGCCCTGCCCCGGTGTGCGCTTGGGCGGTCGCCCCGGCCAGCCAGCCTTCGGCCTGCCACCGCAGTCGATCCGCGATCGCGTTCTCCTGCATGTCCTCGATCCGCCAGGTCCGGGACGAGCACTGTCCGGCCGCCGCGTCCAGTTCGATCGTGATCTGGGTGCAGACCAGCCCTTGCCTGCGCACCTTGGTCAGCAGTTCTGCACCGAGCTGTCGGGCGAGGAAGCCGAGGGTGTCGCTGCGGGTCGTCGGCGTGTCGAGGTCGAGCTCGACCTCGAGGGACTCTGCCCGGACATGATCGGCCAGCGGTCTGCCCGCCACGCCGGAGGCCAGTGCGTGGACATGCCGCCCGACGGCTCCGAAGCGTGAGTTCACGTCCCTGGCTTCGAGCCGGGCCAGGTCGCCGAGGGTCCGCAGACCCAGCTGCAGGAAGACGTCGATCAGTTCGGTCGCCTCGGCCCCGGCATATTCGAGGGTCGTGATCGACTGGTCAGCCAGGAAGTCCACGGTCCGTCCGGGCTCGACCCGACGGGCCTGCCCGGAGGCGAGCACCGCGGCGAAGACGGTGTCGGCGATGCCGGGGAAGAACTCCCAACCGGTCTCGGTCACAAGCGCGGAGACCAGGGCCTCGACAGCGCTGGACTCGTCACGGTAGCCGTGTCTGAGGGAGTCGAGCGGGATCGCCAGCCTTCCCGGACTGAGCAGGGTGAACCGGGCGACGAGGTCCTCGAGAGCTCCGACTCCGGCGCAGAAGTGCCGATTGTCCGCGTCCTCGTCCCAGACCACGACCTGGGCCTC
>DXDT01000141.1 GCA_019115335.1 Candidatus Brachybacterium merdigallinarum | reverse complement strand
CTCGGCGAGGGTGTGGGCGCGGGGCGCGACGGCGCGGATCCGCTTGCCGAAGGGGTAGATGAACAGGATCATCAGCGCGCCCCAGAGCCCGTAGTGGATGGGGCCGGAGACGCCGTAGGTGTACCCGGCGGTGACCGAGGCGTACATCGAGGACGCCCAGATCCAGGTCGCGGTCATCGAGGCGGCGGAAACGCCGAAGCCGATGCGGTTGCCGGCGGTCATGTAGTCGTCGGCGTTCTCCTTCTTGCGGGAGATCGCCACCGACATCCACATGGTGCCGCCGTAGAACAGGAGCAGCAGCAGGATCACTCCGATGGCTCCGAGCTGGACGATCTCACCAGGGGGCGCGGGCGGCATGGACTTCCTCTCGTCGCGGACAACCGTTCTCGTGCGGCCGGTCCGCAGCGCGCCATGGCGCGCTGCACCCAGAGTGGTTCCCAACGACGGGCTGACCGGCGTCGACCCCTGCGCGGGTGTGCCGTCGAGCCGTGCCCGGGCGAGGCTTCGCCTCTGCTCCGGGAAGGGTGCGCCCAGCGCGGCATGCCGGCCCACCGGTCGGTGCACCAGGCTCACCGCGGGATGCGCCCCGGGCCTGTGCACCATCTGTCGGTGCGCCCTGACAGCGGGACGGGGCGAGCCCTCCCGGGCCGCTCCCCCATCCCCGATCACGCGTGGAGTCGCATAGATACTTGCATACTGTTCAGAGAATTACCAGGCGGTCACCGCTCGAACGAGTCTTCGTGCAGGCCATGCGGCATTTTCCGATTGTCCGACATTCGGAGGGCAGTGATGGTGGAGACGTCAGCGCATGTGTCGCATACAGATGCAGCGACGGGGGTGCCGCGCAGCGCTGGGCGCGGGGGCACCGGGGGTGGGGGCGCCGGGCACGAGGGTGCGGACATGAGGGCAATGGACGAACCGGCCGACCGGCCGACGCTCGACCTACCCTCGAGGTCATGACGCGCATCGGCATCGTGACCACCTCTCCCGACGCCTTCACCGCCGCAGACCCTGGCCGCGACTGCGCCCCGCTGGTCGCCGGACTGCAGGCCCGGGGCGTCGAGGCCGCGTCGCTGGACTGGCACGACGGGTCGGTCGACTGGGCCACATGGGATCTCGTCGTGATCCGCAGCCCCTGGGACTACTCGCAGCACCCGGCCGAGTTCGCGGCCTGGCTGGAGCGGGTGGAGGGGCAGACCCGCGTGCTCAACGAGCCCGAGCTGGTCCGCTGGAACATGGACAAGCACTATCTCGCCGAGCTCGAGGCCGCGGGCATCGCTGTGATCCCCACGAGCTACCACCGCACGGAGGACTCGATCCGCGCAGCGCTCGCAGCGGCTGACGGCACGCACGTGGTGATCAAGCCCGTGATCGGCGCCGGATCGCAGCGCACGGGCCTGTTCGCGCGGGAGGATCCCGTCGCGCTCGACCTCGTCCGGCAGATCCTCGACGCGGGCGGCACGGTGATGCTGCAGCCCGAGGTGCCGGAGCTGTCCGCCGGCAGGGAGAAGGCGCTGTACACGCTCGATGGCAGCTTCACGCATGCGGTCGCCAAGGGCGCCCTGCTCGCTCGCGGCGGCGGTCTGCACGGCGGCGAGTACCAGGAGTCCCCGAAGCTCATCGAGGTGACGGCGGGCGAGCGCGCCTTCGCCGAGCGGGTGCTCACCACGGTTGCCGAGGTGACCGGCCTGCCCGCTCCCCTGTACGGGCGGATCGACCTGGTCGACTCGGCCGAGCACGGCCTGGTGCTGCTCGAGGCGGAGCTGTTCGAGCCGACCTTCAACCTGCACCTGGCACCCGAGGTGACCGAGCTGTTCGTCGAGGCGATCCTGCGGCGGGTGTGAGGAGGCAGCCGCCCCGGTCTCCTCGGCCCCGTTCGACCCCGATGCCTTCGCACCCCTGAATGAAAATTGTTCACGCTTGTACTCTCAAACGTGGGTTTTCTTTTCATGCGGAGGTCACCGGGTTGTCACCTGAACCCCGCAGGCTGAGCGCGCCCCCACTTCGGACGTCGAAAGGCCCGCCGTGTCTGTCGCCCGCAACTCCCTCAGCTCCACCCGTCCTGCCACCCGTTCCGCCTCCCCCGCCTCTCGGCGCACGTTCCTCGGCCTCGCCGGAACGCTCGGCGCTGTCGGACTCTCCGCCTGCGCGACCTCCGGCGTCCCCGACGCCGGAGCAGGCGGCTCCGACGGCGGCTCCGATGCCGCTGCCATCAGCCCGGAGAACCCCTTCGGCGTCGCCTCCGGCGAGCTGAAGACCTTCGTCTTCGACGGCGGGGGCGGCGTGCCGTACCTCGATCTCACCGAGCAGCTCTTCGAGGAGGCGCACCCCGACCTCGATGCGGACATCGTGCGCACCGAGGACCTCAGCACGCTCCAGCCCCAGTTCGTCAACGGCACTCCCCCGGACCTGTTCCAGAACTCCGGCGCCGGCTCGCTCGACATCACCTCCCTGTCCTCCAATGACCAGCTCGCCTCGCTCGAGGACCTGATGGCCGCCCCCAGCTGGGACGACCCCGAGATCACCGTCGAGGAGTCCCTGAACCCGGGCGTGCGCGAGGCGGGCACCGTCGACGGCACCCTCGTGGGCCTGAACACCGTCCAGTACGCCTGGGCGATCTGGCACGACGCCGCCTTCCTCGAGGAGAAGGGCTGGGAGCTCCCGACCACCTGGGACGAGCTGATGTCCCTCTCCGCCACGATCAAGGCCGATGGCATCTACCCCTGGGCCTTCACCGGCATGCACGCGAACTACCCCGACGAGGGCATCTTCCAGCCGCTGGTGGCGAAGATCGGCGGCCAGGAGGTGTGGAAGAACATCGACAACCTCGAGGACGGCGCCTGGCAGCAGGACGCCGTGCGCGAGGCGGCGGAGGCGCTGCTGCAGCTGCGCACCGATGAGCTGATCCTCCCGGGTGTCGCCCAGATGACCCACGTCCAGTCCCAGACCGCGTGGCTGAACCACGAGGCGGTGTTCATCCCCGTCGGAGCCTGGCTGGAGAACGAGATGAAGTCCGCGATCCCCGAGGGCTTCCGCATGACTGCCGCGGCGCTGCCCTCCCCCGATCCGGCTCTCGCCGATCTCACCCCGAACAACCCGGGCGCCGGCTGGTACGTGCCGGAGGCCGCTGCGAACAAGCCCGCTGCGTTCGAGTTCCTGCGCGTGCTGCTGTCGAAGGAGTCCTCGCGGAACTACGCCGAGCTGTCCAACAGCGTGACCATGGTCGCCGGCGCCCACGACGACCAGCAGCTGAGCGAGCCGTTCACGACACTGACCGAGATGATCGATCGCTCCAACGCGGTCGAGCCCTGGCAGGTCGTGAAGTACCCGACCTGGTACCCGGCGATGGTGGAGGAGACACGGGCCGCACTGCTCGCACTGCTGCTCGACGACCTCGATGTGGACGGCTTCCTGAACCGCTGCCAGGCCGCAGCGGACCGCACTGCCGGAGACGACGCGATCGCGAAGCAGACCCGCTGATGCACCTGCGCGGACGGTGGTGGCTGATCCTCACCTTCATCACACCCGGTCTGGTCTTGTACTCGGTGTTCGTCCTGTCGAGCTTCGCGCAGGGGGTGCAGATCTCGTTCACGAACTGGACGGGATTCACCCCCGGGCTCGAGTACGTCGGGCTGGACAACTACGTGCGCATGGCCCAGGACGGTGCCTGGTGGAGAGCGGTGTCGCACAACGCGGCGCTGCTGGTGATCATCCCGGTGGTCACTCTGGGGCTCGCGCTGCTGCTGGCCACGCTGATCACCCGCGGCGGCTCGGGAACGCTCCGAGCCGTCCGCGGGGCGAGCACCTACCGGGTGCTGTTCTTCTTCCCGCAGGTCGTGCCGGTGGTGATCATCGGCATCATGTTCAGCTACATCTACGCTTCCCGCGGCGGGCTGCTGGACGGTCTGCTGCATCTGGTGGGCACCGACATCCTCACCGTCATCCCCAACGGTCCTCTCGGCAACTCGCGCACGATCCTGCTGGCGATCGCGCTGGCAGCGGTGTGGTCGTCGGTCGGCTTCTACATGGTCCTGTTCCTCTCGGCCATGAGCGGCGTGCCGCAGGAGCTGTACGAGGCAGCGGCCCTGGACGGCGCAGGGCGGCTGCGCAGCTTCGTGCACGTGACGCTGCCGCTGATCTGGTCGCACGCCCAGACGGCTCTGATCTATCTCGCGATCGGCACCTTGGACTCGTACGCGCTGGTCGCCGTGATGTCCATGACGGGGACCGCAGCGGACTTCGGGGCCGACGTCATGTCGACCTACCTCTACCGCACCGCGTTCTCCTTCAACTCCCAGTTCGGCTACGCCTCGGCGATGGGCACCGTGATGATGCTCGGCTCCGTGGCGCTGGCCCTGGTCACCTACCGGCTCACCAAGCGCGAGGAGCTCGAGTACTGATGTCCCTGTCTCCTCCGACCGAGCCCGCGCCCACGGCTCTCGACAGCCCTCGCGGGTCCCCGCGCCCCGCGATCGGCGCGAGCCGGCCCGGCCGGAAGCCCGTCGGCCGCCGCCCCCGGGGCTCCGGCCTGCCGCATCTGCTGCTGTTCCCATGGGCACTGGTGGTGCTGGTGCCGCTGGTGTGGATCCTCGCCTCCTCGCTGAAGACCAACGAGGAGATCTACAACGACCCCTTCGGGCTGCCGGGCGAGCTGCGCCTGGGGGTCTATGTCGACGCATGGCAGACGGCGAACATCGGGGCATTCTTCACCAACACCGTGATCGTGGTCAGCGGCGGGGTGGCGCTCACGATGCTGCTGTCGGTGATGACCGCTTACGTCATGGCACGCTACCCCTTCCCAGGCAGTCGCGTGCTGTACTGGTTGTACCTCGCGGGGATGACGTTCCCGGTGTTCCTGGCGATCGTGCCGCTGGTGCGGATCGTGCAGTCGCTGGGGCTGTTCGCGACGAATCTCGGCCTCGTCCTCGTGTACGCGGCGTTCTCCCTGCCGTTCTCGATCTTCTTCCTCACCGGGTTCTTCCGCACCCTGCCGAAGGAGCTCGCGGAGGCGGCGTTCCTCGACGGGGCCGGACACTTCGGAGTGTTCTTCCGGATCATGCTCCCGCTGGCGCGGCCGGGCCTGGTCTCCATCGGGGTGTTCAATGTGCTCGGGCAGTGGAACCAGTTCCTGCTCCCGCAGGTGCTGAACCCGCAGCAGGACCAGGAGCGCTCGAACTTCGTGCTCAGTCAGGGGCTGGCGGCGCTCGCGCTCGGAGAGAACTACGAGACCTCGCCGACCTCGATGGCGCAGCTGTTCGCGGGACTGATCATCTCGATGCTCCCGGTGCTGATCGTCTACGTCCTCTTCCAGAGGCAGGTCCAGGAGGGGTTGAGCGCCGGGGCCCTGAAGTAGGGGGAGCTCTGGAGCAGGGGCCCGACCCACCCCGCATGCCATGATGCCGAACAATGGGCCCGGACCTGTCCGGGCCCACGACCAGGAAGGCCACATGCCCTCGACCGCACCCGACGCCACGGGGAACTCGCACCCGCCCGTCCTCGCACTGCTGCGCACCAGCCTGCCGACGCTGCCGCCGCAGCTGCAGCGCCTGGCAGTGATCGCGCTCGAGTCCCCAGCCGAGGTGGGACGGATGACCATCACCGAGTTCGCCGAGCGTGCCGGCGCCTCGGCCGCCTCTGTGACCCGGCTGTGCCGGACCCTCGGCATCGAGAAGTTCACGACGCTGCGCACCGAGCTCGTGCTCGCCGCGGAACGGCCCTCCGCCGGCAATGCCCCGCGGGTCACCGGCGATATCACGGCAGAGACGCCGCTGCCGGATCTGATCGGCAGCCTCGGCGTGCTCTCCGCCGGGTCGATCGAGGAGACCTCGCGCCTGCTGGACCCGGAGGA
>DXDT01000140.1 GCA_019115335.1 Candidatus Brachybacterium merdigallinarum | reverse complement strand
GGCGTGCGCGTCGAGGTCGACTCCTCCGACGACCGGATGCAGAAGAAGATCCGCACCCACACCAAGGAGAAGGTGCCCTACCTCCTCATCGCCGGCGGCGAGGACCAGGAGAAGGGCGCGGTCTCCTTCCGGATGCGCGACGGCTCCCAGGACAACGGCATCCCCGTGGACGAGGCCGTGGAGCGGATCGTCACCGCCATCGCCACCAAGGTCCAGGTATGACCGTAGGTGCAGGCACGGCCGGCGGCGGCAGGACCGGCGACGGTATGACCGACGGGGCCGGGATGGCCGAGGGGTCGTCGGACCCGGTCCTCGAGGACGCCCGCGTCTTCGCGGGCGTCCCCGACGGGACCGAGCGGCTGTGGACACCGCACCGGATGGCGTACATCGGCGGGGAGAACAAGCCCGAGGATCCCGACGACGGCGCGCAGTGTCCCTTCTGCGCCGCGCCGCAGCGCTCCGACGATGACGCGCTGGTCGTCCACCGCGGCACGGCCGCGTACGTGATCCTGAACCTGTACCCGTACAACGCAGGGCACCTGCTGGTGTGCCCGTACCGCCACGTGGCCGACTACACCGATCTCGAGCAGGACGAGGTGCTCGAGATCGCCGAGCTCACCCGCACCGCGATGCGGGTGATCCGCGAGGTCTCCGGGCCGGCCGGCTTCAACCTGGGCATGAACCAGGGCGAGGTCGCCGGCGCCGGCATCGCCGCCCATCTGCACCAGCACGTGGTGCCGCGCTGGCAGGGGGATGCGAACTTCCTGCCCATCGTCGGGCGCACCAAGGCGGTCCCGATCCTGCTGTCCGACACCCGCCGGCTGTACGCCGAGGCCTGGGCCTGAGCTAGCATGACCGGGGCCGTGCCGCGAGCACGGCCCGGCTGCGACGCAGGGGGAGGAGCCGCCAGGGATGAGCACCACCGGAACACCGCCGCGCCCGGCCCGGGCACCGCAGGCATCGCCGGCGCCCCGTCGCGCCGCGGACGAATACCGCTATGACGTCAAGCGCACCGATCCGAGGGCGCCCGGACGCCTCGGCGAGGCCAGGCCCACTCGCTTCACCCGGCGCCCGCCGTGGCTGCAGTGGCTCTTCTGGGGCGGGTTGATCCTGACCCTGCTGGGCGTCTCCCTGCTGGTGTACTTCCTATTCATCGTGCCGATGGGCGTGGGCACCTCCCTGGTCGCCTTCACCGCCGCCCTGGTGCCGGTCGCGATCGTGTTCGGGGCGATCTGGTGGCTGGACCGCTACACCCCGCAGCCCATGCTGACCCTCGCCTACGCCTTCTTCTGGGGCGCTGCGGCCTCCGTGGGGCTGACCATGCTGCTGGGCGGCTGGTTCACCAGCTGGATCACGCCTGATGCGCTGCTGGAGGATCCCGACGAGATCGGCCAGGTGATCAACAGCTTCCTGGGGGCCGTGATCCAGGCCCCCGTGATCGAGGAGCTGACCAAGTCCCTGGGCCTGGTGGCGCTGCTGTGCTGGGGTCGGCGCTTCATCGGCGGCCCCCTGGACGGCGTCGTCTACGCAGCCCTGATCGGCGGCGGCTTCGCCTTCACCGAGAACATCCTGTACTTCGGCAACTCCTTCCACCAGGCACAGGCCGCCGGCGAGGTGGACGTCTTCTGGCAGACCTTCTTCCTGCGCGGGATCCTCTCTCCCTTCGCGCACGTCTCCTTCACGGCGCTGTGCGGGCTCGGCCTCGGCATCGCCGCGGAGCGCCGCTCCCTGATGCTGTACTTCGGGCTCGGCATCGGCGGGCTGTCGCTGGGCATGGTGCTGCACGCCCTGTGGAACGGCTCCACCTTCTTCATCCCGGTCGACGAGAACAGCCCGATGGCCGGGTTCTTCCGCTACTACCTGACGGTGCAGGTGCCGATCTTCGTGATCCTGGCCGCGATCGTCGTGTTCCTGCGGCTGCGGGAGAAGCGGATCCTGCGCCGGCGGCTCTCCGACTACGGACGGGCCGGATGGTTCAGCCCCGATGAGGTCGAGATGCTGGTGTCGATGCGCAAGCGCGGCCGCGCCGTGCGCTGGGCCGGCCGCCACGGAGCGGTCTCCAGGATCGCCATGCGCGACTTCATCCGCGCCGCGATCGACCTGGGGCTCGAACGGCACAGCGTCCTGCACGGGCGCGCCACCACCAAGACCCGCCGCCGGGAGCGCGACACACTGGGGCGGCTCACCGCCGATCGCCGCCTGATCGGCGCCCTCACCGCGCCGGTGGTGCGCAGCTGAACCCGGTCTCCTCCCCGGGCCACTAGAATGGTCCGGCAGTGCGCCGGGCATCCGTGCGCACGCGACGGGAGGAGAGACATGGCCGGGCATTCCAAGTGGGCGACGACCAAGCACAAGAAGGCCGTCATCGACGCCAGGCGCGCGAAGTCGTTCGCCAAGCTGATCAAGAACATCGAGGTCGCCGCGCGCATGGGCGGCCCCGACCCCACCGGGAACCCGACCCTGTTCGACGCCATCCAGAAGGCGAAGAAGACCTCCGTCCCCAATGACAACATCGAGCGCGCGGTCAAGCGCGGCGGCGGCCTGGACGGCGGCGGTGTCGACTACGAGACGCTGATGTACGAGGGATACGCCCCGGGCGGGATCGCCGTGCTGGTCGAATGCCTCACCGACAACAAGAACCGCGCCGTCTCCGAGGTGCGACTGGCCTTCAGCCGCAACGGCGGCAACATGGCGGACTCCGGCTCCGTCTCCTATCTCTTCGACCGCAAGGGCGTGGTGACGCTCCCCAAGGGCGAGCTCACCGAGGACGACCTGCTCGAGGTGGTCCTGGATGCCGGCGCGGAGGAGATCAACGACGAGGGCGGGACTTTCGAGATCCTCTCCGAGGCCACCGACGTGGTCGCCGTGCGCACCGCGCTGCAGGAGGCCGGGATCGACTACGACAGCGCCGAGGCGCAGTTCGTGCCCTCGATGCGCACCCCCGTGGACCTCGCCGACGCCCGCAAGGCGCTCGCGCTGATCGAGGCGCTCGAGGACAGCGACGACGTCCAGAACGTCTTCTCCAACATCGACATCCCCGACGATGTCGCCGCCCAGCTCGGCGACGAGGACTGAGAGACAGGACGCTCCCGGGATGACCCTGCGCGTGCTCGGTGTCGACCCCGGGCTGACCCGCTGCGGGATCGGCGTGATCGATTCCGCCGGCGGGCGCCGCGCCACCCTGGTCACCGCCGGGGTGATCCGCTCGGGCAGCGAGGACCCGATCGACCAGCGCCTGCTGGCCATCTCCCGGGGCCTCACCGCGGCCATCGAGGAGCACGGGCCGGACGTGGTCGCCGTCGAACGGGTCTTCAGCCAGAACAACATCTCCACCGTGATGGGCACGGCGCAGGTCTCCGGGATCGCGATCCTGGCCGCCGCCGAGCGCGGCATCCCGATCGCCATGCACACCCCCTCCGAGGTCAAGGCCGCCGTGACCGGCAGCGGGCGCGCTGACAAGAAGCAGATCCAGACGATGCTGGTGAAGCTGCTGGGACTGGCGGCTCCCCCGCAGCCCGCCGATGCCTCCGACGCGGTCGCGATCGCCCTGACCCAGCTGTGGCGCGGCAGCGGGCCGGTGCGGCGCGACCGCACCGGCGGGGCCCGCACCAGCGCCCAGGCGGTCTGGGCACAGGCCGAGCGGGAGGCGCGACGCGCCCGGGAGCGCTCCACCTCACGCCACTGATCGAACGTCTGTTCTAGGGTGGAGCCGTGATCTCCATGCTGACCGGCCGGGTGGCCCGCATCGACCTCGACTCCCTCGTGCTCGACGTGGGGGGAGTGGGCTACCTGATCCACACCACCCCGCAGTCTCTGGCCGCGACCCGGCACGGGGCCGAGCTGACCCTGCACACCGAGCTCGTCGTCCGGGAGGAGTCGCTGACGCTGTACGGCTTCTCCACCGCGGAGGAGGCGGACACCTTCCGGATCGTGCAGTCCGTCTCCGGAGTCGGGCCCCGGACGGCACTGGCGCTGCTCGCCGTGCTCGAGCCCCAGCGGCTGTACCGGGCCGTCGCCGAGCAGGACGCCAAGACCCTCACCACCGTCCCCGGCATCGGGCCCAAGGGCGCCAGCCGGATGCTCCTCGAGCTCGGCGGGAAGCTGCCCGCTCCCGCCCCCGGCGAGGGTGGGCAGTCCGGAGTCCCGGAAGGGGCCGACGGGCCGGAGGCGGCGAGTGCTGCCGCCGGGGGAGAGGTCGCCGGGCAGGTGATCGAGGCACTGGTCGGGCTGGGCTGGCCCGAGAAGCCCGCCGCGACCGCCGTCGACCGGGTGCTGGCCGAGCTGGAGCGTGAGGCCGTGCCCGAGGCCGCCGCGCCGGAGGCGGCGCTCGTGCTGCGCCGGGCCCTGCGTGATCTGGGAGGCAGTCGATGAACGGCCCGGACGCCGAGGAGCAGGGTCCCCCCGGATCGCTCACCGACCCGCAGGCCGTCCCGCCCGAGCGCGCGGCGGAGGCCGCCCTGCGCCCGAAGCGGCTGGACGAGTTCGTGGGCCAGCAGGTGGTGCGCGACCAGCTCTCCCTCGTGCTCGACGCCGCCACCGCCCGGGAGCGCTCCCCGGAGCACGTGCTGCTGTCCGGGCCGCCGGGCCTGGGCAAGACCACCCTGGCGATGATCATCGCCGCCGAAATCTCGGCGCCGCTGCGGATCACCTCGGGGCCCGCGATCCAGCACGCCGGGGACCTCGCGGCGATCCTCTCCTCCCTCGACGAGGGGGAGGTGCTGTTCATCGACGAGATCCATCGCCTGGCACGCCCGGCCGAGGAGATGCTCTACATCGCGATGGAGGACTTCCGGGTCGACGTCGTGGTCGGCAAGGGCGTGGGCGCCACCTCTATCCCGCTCGAGCTGCCGCCGTTCACCGTCGTCGGCGCGACGACCCGGGCCGGCCTGCTGCCTGCCCCGCTGCGCGACCGCTTCGGCTTCGTCGGACACCTCGACTTCTACGACGCCGGCGAGCTGCTCCAGGTCGTCCAGCGCTCCGCCCAGCGGCTGGAGGTGGAGATCACCGCCGATGCCGCCGGCGAGATCGCCTCCCGCTCGCGCGGCACGCCCCGCATCGCGAACCGGCTGCTGCGCCGGGTGCGGGACTGGGCCCAGGTGCGAGGTGACGGGAATCTCGATCTCATCGCCGCCCGTGCCGCGCTGGAGGTCTACGAGGTCGATCAGCGCGGTCTGGACCGCCTGGACCGCTCCGTGCTCAGCGCCCTGTGCACCCGCTTCGCCGGGGGCCCGGTGGGGCTGTCCACCCTCGCCGTCGCCGTCGGCGAGGAGACCGAGACGGTCGAGACGATGGTCGAGCCGTACCTGGTGCGGGAGGGTTTCCTGCTGCGCACGCCGCGTGGGCGCAGCGCCGCCCGCGCCGCCTGGGAGCACCTGGGCCTCGCCCCGCCCGAGTCCGGGACCGAGACCGCCCCGATGCTCGGCCGCTTCTGATCCTGCCCTGCCGCCGGCGCGCCGGCCGCGGCAGGCACCGAGCGGGCGGACCGGGAGCGGTCAGGCAGCGGCAGGTACAGTGGGACGGTCAGACGTCCGGGAGCCGTCCGGGCCCCGTGTCGCCCCGGCCTCCGCCCCTCGAAAGGACCCTTGTGGAACTCCTTCCCCTCCTGCTCATCTTCGCTGTCATGATCCTGCCGCTGATGTGGATGTCCAGCCGCCAGCGCAAGGCGCAGCAGAAGCAGCAGGAACTGGTCAGAGCGCTCGGCGTGGGCGACGAGGTCCGCACCCACTCCGGGTTCTACGGGCTGATCATCGAGGAGTTCGACGATGTGGTGATCCTCGAGTCCGAGAACGGCGCGCAGACCAAGTGGGCCCGCCAGGCCATCGCCATGAAGGTCGAGGATCCGTCCCTGGAGGGCATCGCCGAGGACGGCGACGGCGCTGCCGAGGAGCGGACCGCCGATCCCGCGACCGATGAGTCCGCACGGTCCTCCGACGGCTCCGTGCCCGGTGCCACCGTCGACGACGACCGCCGCGACCGCTGACCTGCGGCTGCTGAACCCCGCCCCGCCCCTCGGCGCCCCTGCTCCCGGAGGAAACCTCGCCCCATGCCCGCACGTCGTATTGCCCTGACGGCGCTTGCGGTGCTGATCCTGCTGCTCGGCGGCGGGATCGGTGCCGGAGTGTGGAAGGGCGGCTGGAACCCCGCCCCGAATCTCGCGCTGGACCTCGAGGGCGGCACCCAGGTCATCCTCACCGCCCAGTCCCGGGACGGTTCCGCGATCGACTCCGCGGCCATGGAGCAGGCCCGCCAGATCATCAGCCAGCGCGTGAACGCCCTCGGCGTGGCCGAGACGGAGATCAGCGTCCAGGGCGGCACCAACATCGTCATCGACGTCCCCGGCGAGCTGAGCCAGGAGACCTCCGATGCACTGCGGCAGACCGCCGCGATGTCCTTCCGCCCGGTGCTGGGCGTGGTCGCCCCGCAGGGGAGCGGGGAGGCGCTCCCCTCCGACGGCGGCGGCGATCCTGGCACGGAGGAGACCTCTGCCCCTCCGGCTGATCCCTCCCAGCAGCTGTTCAGCGGCATGGTCAGCGACGACTCCTCCCTTGCGCCGCCCGCGACCGGCGAGGGCGATCTGCCCTATCCGGCTTGGTCGATGGACTGGTTGACCCCGGACATGCAGATGGAGCTGGCCGCCGCCGAATGCTCCACCCCGGAGGGCCAGCAGGCCCAGCAGGAGCGCGCCTCGAATGCGCTGCCCGACGAACCGGTCGTCGCCTGCGATCCGGCCGGCACCCAGAAGTTCCTGCTCGGCCCCGAGGTGGTCGCCGGAGCGGGCATCGCCGATGCGGGCGTGGCCGCGGACGTCACCCCCACCGGCCAGTCCACCGGCTTCTACGTGGTGAACATGCAGTTCACCCCCGAGACGGCCGATGACTTCTCCACTCTCTCGTCCGCGCTGTACAACGGCGAGGGCGCCACCGCCGCCTTCGGCGTGGTGCTGGACGGCATGGTGATCACCGCCCCGACGGTCCAGGAGCCCTCCCCGGGCGGAGAGGCGTCGATCTCCGGGAACTTCTCGCAGGAGGAGGCCGGGCAGCTCGCCGACCAGCTGCGCTTCGGTGCGCTGCCGCTCGAGTTCGAGGTCGCCTCCGAGCAGCAGATCTCGGCGACCCTGGGCACCGACCAGCTGCAGATGGGCCTGATCGCGGGCCTGATCGGCCTGGGCCTGGTGGTCCTGTACGCCTTCCTCCAGTACCGCGCCCTGTCGATCGTGACCACCTCGAGCCTGCTGGTGATGGGGCTGCTGACCTACGGCGTGCTCACCGTGCTCTCGAACATCCCCGAGATCGGCTACCGCCTCTCGCTGGCCGGGGTGGTGGGCCTGGTGCTCGCGGTCGCCTTCACCGCGGACTCCTTCATCGTCTACTTCGAGCGCGTCCGCGACGAGATCCGCGACGGCCGCGGCATCGTCGCCGCCGTGGACCACGGCTGGGACCGCGCCAAGCGCACCATCCTCGCCTCCGACTCGGTCAACCTGATCGCCGCTGTCGTGCTGTACCTGCTCTCCACCGGCGGAGTGCGCGGCTTCGCCTTCGTGCTCGGCGTCACCACTCTGCTCGACCTCGTGGTGGTGTTCCTGTTCACCCACCCGATCCTGCAGGTCCTCTCCCGGACCCGGTTCTTCGGCAAGGGGCACCCCTGGAGCGGGCTCGACCCGGCGATGCTGGGCCGCAAGATGCCCGCCTATGCGGGGCGCGGACGCGTCCGCAGCCTCCCCGAGCGCAGGGGTGCCACGGTGGCCGACGACGAGGAGCCGCTCGTGCGCGAGTCCCTCGCCGAGCGCAAGGCCCGCCTCGCCCGCGAGGCCGCAGCGCAGGAGGACGCCGCCGCGCTGCAGGATGCCGCCGCTGAGCCGGACGGCGACTCCCCGGCGGCGGAGAGGACCGATGCCGTGACCGATGATTCCGCCACGGCCCCGGAGGAGGACCGATGACCGCCACCTTCTCCCAGCTCGGCAACGACCTCCACGCGGGGCGGCGCGCCGTCCCCATCGTGCGCCGTCGCCGCACCTGGTACCTGATCAGCGTCGCGGTGCTGCTGGTGCTCGCCGCGGGATCGCTGCTGCGCGGACCGAACCTGGGGATCGAGTTCACCGGCGGCTCCGAGTTCCAGGTCGCCGGGGTCTCCGAGACCGACTCGGCGATCGGACGCGACGTGGTGCGCGAGCACCTCCCGGAGAACGAGCCGAAGATCACGGTGCTCGGCGCGGACACGATGAGGGTCCAGACCGAGCAGCTGGAGTCCGCACAGACCACCGAGCTGGCCACCGATCTGGCCGCCGCCTACGGGGTCGATCCCTCCGCGGTCTCCACCTCCTACGTCGGACCGGTGTGGAGCACCAACATCACCGACCAGATGCTGCGCGGCGTGGTGGTGTTCCTGCTGCTGGTCGCCGTGACGATGGCGCTGTACTTCCGCAACGTCAAGTCCTCCGCGGCGGCGATGATCGCTCTGATCCACGACATGCTGCTCACCGTCGGCGTGTACCTCGTGATCGGCTTCGAGATCACCCCGGGCACCGTGATCGGCTTCCTGACGATCATGGGCTACTCGCTGTACGACACCATCGTCGTGTTCGACAAGGTACGCGAGAACACCGACGGCCTCGCCGCGCAGCGGACCGCCACCTTCGCCGAACGGGTCGAGCGTGCTGCGAACCAGACCCTGATGCGCTCGCTGAACACCTCGGTGGTGGCGCTGCTCCCGGTCGGCTCGATCCTCGCGATCGGTGTGTTCCTGCTGGGTGCCGGCACGCTGAAGGACATCTCCCTGGCCCTGTTCGTGGGCATCCTGGCCGGGACCTACTCCTCGATCTTCCTCGCCCCGGGTCTGCTGGTCGACCTGCGCGCGCGGGAGCCGGAGATCCGCCGCCACACCGAGTCGGTCGAGGCCGCTCGTCGCCCCGCGAGCACGGACACCGGGACGGTGACCGCAGGCGCCGGGGCCCAGGCCGACGACACGGCGAAGCACGTCGACCCCGAGGACGAGCAGGCGAAGGACGACGGCCCCGAGGATCGCGGTGCCGTGGACCACGACGCGGAGCACACCGCTGACGACGAGGAGGACGGCGATGACAGGTCCTGAACTGCTGGGATCGAGCCTGCGGCCGCCCTTCGACGAGCCGCTTGCGACGCTCGAGCAGGTCGCCGAGATCCGCCGCACCCACATCGCCGAGTACCCCGACTTCCCCACCCCGGGGGTGCTGTTCCGCGACATCACCCCGCTGCTGCGGGACGCGCAGGCGCTGCGCACGGTGATCCAGCACTGGATCTCCACCCTGCCCGAGGGGATCGAGTACGTGGTCGGGACCGAGGCACGGGGCTTCGTGCTGGGTGCCCCGCTGGCCTATGAGATCGGGGCCGGTTTCATCCCCGTCCGCAAGGCCGGGAAGCTCCCCGGCAGCCCGGCGACCCTCAGCTACGACCTCGAGTACGGCAGCGCGACCGTGCAGATCCCCGAGGACTCGCTGCCCGCCGGCGCCCGCACCCTGGTGGTCGATGACCTGCTGGCCACCGGCGGCACCGCCGCGGCGACCGTCGCCCTGGTCCGCCAGTTCGACGTGGAGCTGCTGGGCGCGACCTTCCTGCTCGAGCTCGAGGGACTGCGAGGCCGTGACCTGCTGACGGGCCTCCCCGTCTCCGCGGTGTGGACGATCCCGAACTGATCCCCGCACCGCACTGAGCCCTCCCGGCTCGCCTCGCCCGCCCCTGCCCTCTCTGTGCACAGACCTCCAGCGCCGCGCGTAGACTGGAGGGATCGTCCAGGAGGTGAGCCATGGCGGAGATGTCCAGCACTGAAGCGGCACGCACGGATGCCCCCGGGAGCGAGGCCCCGCCGCCGAGGCCGGCCCCCGCGCCCCGACGCTCCCGCAACCCGCTCGCCTTCTTCGGCGGTCGGACCAGCGGCACCGACCCGCTGCTGGTGCCGCTGCTGGAGACCATCACGCGGGTCAGCCCCAAGGACGACCTGAGCCTGGTCCAGCGCGCCTACACGGTGGCCGAGCGCGCGCATCGCGGGCAGTCCCGCAAGAGCGGCGACCCCTACATCACCCATCCGGTCTCGGTCGCCACGATCCTGGCGGAGCTCGGAGCTCCCACCGAGGTGATCGCTGCGGCGCTGCTGCACGACACGGTCGAGGACACCGATTATTCGCTCGCATCGCTCAGCGAGGAGTTCGGGGAGGTCATCGCCAACCTGGTCGACGGCGTCACCAAGCTGGACAAGGTCACCTACGGGGAGGCCGCACAGGCCGAGACCGTGCGCAAGATGATCGTGGCGATGAGCCGCGACGTGCGCGTGCTGCTGATCAAGCTCGCGGACCGGCTCCACAACGCCCGCACCTGGAAGTACGTCCCCGCCGCCTCCGCGGAGCGCAAGGCCAAGGAGACCCTGGAGATCTACGCTCCGCTCGCTCACCGGCTGGGCCTGAACACCATGAAGTGGGAGCTCGAGGATCGCTCCTTCCAGGTGCTCTACCCCAAGGTGTACGACGAGATCGTGCAGCTGGTCGCCACCTACGCCCCGGCCCGCGAGCAGTACCTCAAGACTGTCTCCACCCAGATCCTCGAGGACCTGAAGAAGGCGAGGATCAAGGCGGAGGTGACCGGCCGCCCCAAGCACTACTACTCGATCTACCAGAAGATGATCGTGCGCGGCCGCGACTTCGCGGACATCTACGACCTGGTCGGGGTGCGGGTCCTGGTCGACTCGGTCCGGGACTGCTACGGGGTGCTGGGGACCCTGCACGCCCGCTGGTCCCCGGTCCAGGGTCGGTTCAAGGACTACATCGCGCTGCCGAAGTTCAACCTCTACCAGTCCCTGCACACCACCGTGATCGGGCCCACCGGCAAACCGGTCGAGATCCAGATCCGCACCCGGGAGATGCACCGCCGCGCCGAGTACGGCGTCGCCGCGCACTGGAAGTACAAGGCCCTGGGCGGCTCCACCTCGAGCCCTGCCCGTCCCGTCAACGACGAGGCCACCTGGCTGCGGCAGCTGATGGACTGGCAGAAGGACACCACCGATTCCGGCGAGTTCCTGGACAACCTCCGCTTCGAGATCACCACCCAGGAGGTGTACGTCTTCACGCCCAAGGGGGATGTGCACGCGCTCCCGCAGGGCGCCACTCCGGTGGACTTCGCCTACACCGTCCACACCGAGGTCGGGCATCGCACGATCGGGGCTCGGGTCAACGGGCGCCTGGTCTCGCTCGAATCCGCGCTGGAGACGGGGGACACGGTCGAGGTGTTCACCTCGAAGTCCCCCGACGCCGGGCCCAGCCGCGACTGGCTCGGCTTCGTGAAGTCCGCCCGGGCACGCACCAAGATCCGCCAGTGGTTCTCCAAGGAGCGCCGCGAGGAGGCTCTCGAACGCGGCAAGGATGAGCTGGCCAAGGCGCTGCGCCGCCAGGATCTGCCGATGCGCCGCCTGCTGACCCACGAGACCCTCGCCTCGGTCGCCGCGGATCTGAACCTGCCCTCGGTCGATGCGCTCTACACCTCGATCGGTCAGGGGCACACCGGTGCGCAGAACGTGGTCGACAAGCTCCGCGCCTCCTTCGGCGGGACCGACGGGGCCGAGGAGGACATGGCCGAGGCGGCCCTGCCGTCGAAGGTCCGCTCCCGCGCCGGTCGCAGCGAGCAGCGGACCTCCGAGACGGACCAGGGGGTCCTGGTGGACGGCCAGAGCGGCCTGTGGGTCAAGCTCGCCAAGTGCTGTGCCCCCGTTCCCGGGGATCCGATCATCGGGTTCATCACCCGCGGTTCCGGGGTCTCGGTGCATCACCGCACCTGCACCAACGCGGTGCAGCTGACCGAGCAGCAGGCGGACCGGATGGTGGACGTCGCCTGGACGGGACGCAACTCCGCGGCGTATCTCGTGCATCTGAAGATCGAGGCGCTGGACCGGCCCCGCCTGCTCACGGACCTGGCGGTGGTGATCGCCGACCAGCAGGTGAATCTGCAGTCCGCCTCCGCGCAGTCGAACTCGGACCGCTTGGCGACCAGCTACTTCTCCTTCGAGCTCGCGGACCCCGCGCATCTCGAGGACGTGATCCATCAGGTACGCCGCGTCGAGGGCGTCTATGACGCGTACCGGGTCACCGCGGACGGCAAGCCGATCGGATCGGGCTCGCCCCTCGCCGCCGGCTGAGCGAACCGCGAGACGGAGGCCGCGGCGAGCTCCAGGAGCTCCTCGGCCCGACGCACACCGGAGTAGCCGTCCCGGGACTGCAGCTGCTCGTGGACCTCGGCCGGCCGGAGATGCCCGGAGGCCAGCAGGCGGGCGACGAACCGCACCGCCGCGGGTTCCGGGGTGAAGCGCAGCAGATCCACCGCCGTCCGGCTCGGGGAGGTCAGTGGGGCACCGCCGATGATCTCGACCTCGGAGGGATCCAGGCGGCCGTGCCGGATCATCACCCCGGCCACCGGTCCGCGATGGGAGCTCGATAGCAGCTCCGCGGGCTCCGGGGCGCGGCCGCCCAGCAGCACCCAGGCCGCCGAGGGCCCCGCGAGCACATGCGCGGGCTGCAGCCGATCCCCGATCGCCGCCCCCAGGCAGAGGGCACGATCCACCGCGGTGGCCAGCAGGTCCGGTGGGCAGAAGATCCCCGGCAGCAGCCGCTCCAGGAAGCCCTCCTCGACCAGCCGCTGCGTGGTCGGGCTCTCCGGCCAGCGCTGCAGGTGCGCGGCCCGGGATTCGGCGAGCTCCGCGGCGTGATGGGACCAGGCCCCGCACGGAGCGCCCGAGACCGGCACCGGGATGTGCTCGGTGGGGAGGGTGATGATGCGGCGCCGTGCGGACATGCACCGACTGTGCCGCGCCCTCGGCCCTGCCACAAGCCGGCGCCGCCTCCTGTGGACGGACGGCCCTGGGGAGGACCGGTCCGATCGGAGGCGGCGGGGCGGGGTCAGCCCAGCTGCTGGGCGGAGCGCTCGATCACCGCGAGCCATTCCCGCCGGGCCTCCAGCGCTGCCTCGGCCTCGGCGATCTTGGCGGGGTCACCGCCCTGGCGCGCCTTCTCCAGGTCCTTCTCGTAGCTGGCGATCGCCTCGTGCAGCTGGGAGGAGGCTCCCTCGACCCGAGCCTTGGTGCGCGGATCCGTGCGGCGCCACTCGTCGTCCTCCGCCTGCTTCACGGAGCGCTCGATGGCACGGAAGCGATCCTCGACCCGGCGGAAGTCCGCCCGCGGCACCTTGCCGGCGTCCTCCCAACGGTCCTGGATCGAGCGCAGCGCCTCCTTGGCGGCATCGAGGTCCTTCGCCGGATCGATGGCCTCCGCTTCCTTCAGCAGGGCCTCCTTGACCTCAAGGTTCGCCTTCTGCTCGGACTCGGTGGCCTTGAGGTCGGCATTGCGCGCATCGAAGAAGACGTCCTGGGCCGCCTTGAAGCGCGCCCACTGGGCGTCGTCCTTCTTGCGGCTGCCCCGGGGGGCCTTGCGCCACTCGTCCATCAGGTCGCGGAAGGCGCGGACCGTCGGCCCCCAGTCCGTCGAGTGCTGCATGGCCTCGGCGCGGCTGATCAGCTCCTCCTTGACCTTGGCCGCATCCTCGTGCTTCTCGTCGAGCTGGGCGAAGAACGCCCGGCGCTTGCGATCGAAGGTGGCTCGCGCCGCGGAGAGCCGCTTCCACAGGCCGTCCTCGACGCTGCGGTCGAGCGAGACGTCCTCGGACTGCATCTGCTTCCAGGTGGGGACCATCTGACGCATCGTCTCCCCGGCATTGCGCCAGGAGATCTGCTCGGCGTCCTTGGCGACCAGCTCCTCGATCGACTCCACGAACTCGGTGCGGCGGGCTGTGGCCGCCTCACGGTCCTCGAGGCGCTTGGCCTCGAGCTGCTGGATCTTCTCCTTGGCGGTCTCGCGCAGGGCGTGAGCACGAGTGCGCAGGGCGGGGATGTCCCCGGCGACCTTCGGCTCCTTCATGTTCTTGCGCAGGTTCTCGAGGATCCGGTTGAGGTCGTTCTGGGTGTGCTCACCGGCGGCGAGCTTCGCCTCGGTCAGATCCAGGAAGGCGACCAGGTCCAGGTAGCCGCGGGCGAAGGGCTCCAGCGCCCCGGCCGCATCGGCGCCGGGCTCCACGCTGCCGATGGTGCGCACCTGGGTGCCGTCCTGCACGCTCACGGTGCCGTCCTCAGCGACCGTCCCGAAGGCGGCGGCCTCGGCGATCTTCGCCGCGTCGTACTCGGCCACCGGAGGGGCCACCGGGATCAGCGTCGCGGTGGTCCGCTTTCCGGCCAGCGCGGCGGGGGAGGGGACGCGCGGCGTCGGGGAGGGCTTCGGTGCCGGAGAGGGCTTCGGCGCCGGTGCAGGCGGCGCAGCTGCGGACGGCTGCGGCGTCGCAGCGGGCTCGGTGCCTGCCGCCTCGGATGCCGTGCTCTCAGGCTCCGTGGGCTCCGGCGCTGCGGTGTCGGCTCCCTCGGTCTCGGCCGCCGCCGCTTCCGGCACCTCTGACTCGGGGGCCGCGTCCTCGGGCGCCTCGGCGTCGGGGGCCGCGCTCTCGGGCACGTCCGTCTCCGGGACCGCGCTCTCGAGGGCTTCCACGGGCGCTTCCTCGGCGGCGGGCGACGTGGGGACGGGGGACTCGGACTCGCTCACGATGAGCTCCTTCGAACGGATCCGCTGCGAGGCGGGACACTGCCGCCAACTCCGGCGGCCGGGCAGGGATGGTGCGTCGGCGTGCGACGAACCACATCAGGGAACAATACAGTGGCGGAGGCGGCGGGCCGGCAGGCTTTCCGCTCCGCAGACCCGCGGGAGCCTCCGCGCCATAATGGACGCTCCCGACCCGACCCTTCCGTGAAGGACGCTCACCACATGGCGAAGATCTCTGCCCTGTCCGGATTCCCCGAGTGGCTGCCTGCCCAGCGCCTCGTCGAGCAGCACGTCATCGACGTGTTCCGCGAGGTCGCCGAGCTGCACGGCTTCTCGGAGATCCAGACCCGCGCCGTCGAGCCGCTCTCCCAGCTGCTGCGCAAGGGAGAGATCGACAAGGAGGTCTACGTCCTGCGCCGCCTGCACGCGGAGGAGGGGGACGGAGAGACCGCGGATCCCGACCGCACCCTGGGCCTGCACTTCGACCTCACGGTGCCGCTGGCGCGGTACGTCCTCGAGCACCAGAACGATCTGGCCTTCCCCTTCCGCCGCTTCCAGATCCAGAAGGTGTGGCGCGGGGAACGGCCCCAGGACGGTCGGTTCCGCGAGTTCTACCAGGCCGATCTCGACGTGATCGGCCAGGACACCCTGCCCGGCCACATCGAGGCGGACGTCGCCGTGGTGATGGCCGAGATCCTCGACCGCCTGCCGCTGCCGCCGGTGACGATCCACGTCAACACCCGCCGGCTCTCCGAGGGCTTCTTCCGCGCGATCGGTCTGCAGGACCTCACCGCCGTGCTGCGCAGCCTCGACAAGCTCCCCAAGATCGGTCGGGAGGCCGTGCGCGAGCTGTTGGTCAGCGATGCCGGGGCGAGCCCCGAGCAGGCGGAGAAGTGCTTGGACTTCGCACAGATACGCACGCGCGACGACTCCTTCGCCCAGCAGGTGCGGGACCTCGGCGGAAGCGGGGAGACGGTCGAGGAGGGCATCACCGAGCTCACCGCCGTGATGCACCGGGTCGAGGCGGCCGTGCCCGGGGTGATCCGCGCCGACCTCTCCATCGCCCGCGGACTGGACTACTACACCGGCACTGTGTTCGAGACCTTCGTCGAGGGGCACGAGTCGCTGGGCTCGATCTGCTCCGGCGGCCGCTACGACCAGCTCGCCGCGGATAACCGCCACACCTATCCCGGGGTGGGGCTCTCGATCGGCCTGTCCCGCCTGGTCTCGCGCATGCTCTCGGCCGATCTCGCCCGCCCCAGCCGCCCCGTCCCCACTTGTGTGCTGGTGGCCGTGGCCGACGAGGAGGCGCGCCCGGCCAGCGATGCGGCCGCCACCGCGCTGCGTCGGCGCGGGATCGCCTGCGAGGTCGCGCCGACCGCCGCGAAGTTCGGCAAGCAGATCCGGTACGCGGATCGCCGCGGCATCCCCTTCGTCTGGTTCCCCTCGAGCGAGGGGAGCGACGAGGTGAAGGACATCCGCAGCGGCGAGCAGGCCCCGGCCGACGCCACCACCTGGGAACCGCCCGCCGAGGACCGCTGGATCCGGATCGCCCCCACCGGCCGGTGATCCGGCCTGTGACCTGATTCATCCCCCGCCTCGGGGTTCGTTCTCCGAGGCGGGAATGAAGTCCTCGGGACCGGCGTTGGGACGGTCATGGCTACAGTCACCCTGACCGCAGAGAACCACGACAAGACCGTCGAGGACGGCATCGTCCTGATCGACTTCTGGGCGGGCTGGTGCGTCCCCTGCCAGCGCTTCGCCCCGATCTTCGAGGAGTCCTCCGAGACCCACGAGGACGTCACCTTCGCGAAGGTGGACACCGAGGATCAGCAGCAGCTGGCGATGCGCTACGGCGTGACGTCGATCCCGACCCTGGTGGCCTACCGTGACGGCATCCCCGTCTTCTCCCAGGCCGGAGCGCTGCCGCAGTCCGCGCTCGAGGACCTCATCGGCCAGGTCAAGAACCTGGACATGGACGAGGTGCGCAAGGCGTACGCCGAGCAGGAGAAGCAAGCCTGAGCTCCGCCGATCCGCTCCGGCGGGCGGCATGACATGACGAAGGGCACCCACCGGATGGTGGGTGCCCTTCGTGCCTCACGGGCGAGGTTGCCTCACCGGGCATCCCCGGAGCGGCCGGGATCAGCCGTCGTGACGGCGCGGTCCCTTGCGCTTGGTCTCGAAGCGGCTGCCGGGCCGCGAGGACTCGCCATCGCGGTCGCGCCGGAACGGCTTCTTGCCGCCGTGGTCACGATCCTTGCGGAAGGGACGGTCCCCGCCGCGGGAGTCGGAACGGCCGCCGCCCGGGCCACGATCCGGAGAGATCCGCAGCTCACGGCCGCCCACCCGGGCCTGACCGATGCGCTCGAGCTGCTCGGGGCCGAGCGAGCCGCGGATCTGCACCAGGGAGAAGGACGGGAAGATCGAGATCTTGCCGATGTCCTTGCCGTTCAGACCGCCCTCCCCGGTGATCGCGCCGACGATCGACGGCGGCTTCGCGCCGTGGGTGTGGCCCACCCCGATGCGGTACTGGGTGTAGCCGTGCTCGGCCTGCGGGACGCCCTGGCTGCGGCCGGGGCGGTCGCCCCGCTGGCCCCGGTCCTCGCGGTCGGTGAACTTCTGGCGCGGCAGCTCCTCGTCCTCGATGCCGACGCCGGGGCCTTCATCACCCACCACCATCGCCGCCAGCACGGTCGCCAGCTCCAGCGGATCCATCTCGGTGGTCCGCACGTACTCGCCCACCAGGTCTCGGTACAGCGACAGGCGTCCCCGCTCGGCCCGCTCGGGGACCGTGGCCAGCGCGGCGGCCAGGCGGTGCTGGGAGACGTCCCGTGGGGACGGGATCACCGCCTCCTCGAGGGTCTGCTTGGTGGCGCGCTCGATGTTCTTCAGCGCCCGGCGCTCGTGACCGCCGATCAGCGTCAGGGCCCGACCGGAGCGGCCGGCGCGGCCGGTGCGCCCGATGCGGTGCACGTAGGCCTCGGGCTCGCGGGGCACATCGAAGTTGACGACCAGGCCGATCTTGTCCACATCCAGTCCGCGGGCGGCGACGTCGGTGGCGACCAGGATCTTCAAGGAGCCGTCCCGGAGCCGCTCGACGATCTTCTCGCGGTCCTTCTGGGGGACATCCCCGCTGATGGTCGCGGCGATGTGGCCGCGGGCGACCAGCTCGGTGCCGACCTCCTCCGCGGCGGCGCGGGTGCGGGTGAACACGATCGCGGCCTCGGCGTCGGAGGTCGCGAGCACCCGGGACAGCGCCCCGGTGCGGTGCTTGAAGGGGACCACCGCGTAGGACTGGTGGACAGAGCTGACCGTCGAGGACTGCGGGGTCACGCTGACCTGGACCGGGTTCTTCATGTGAGTGGTCGCCACGCGCTGGATCGCCGGCGGCATGGTGGCCGAGAACAGCGCCACCTGTCGGGACTCGGGAGCCTGCGAGAGGATCTCCTCGACCTCCTCGGCGAAGCCCATGCGCAGCATCTCGTCGGCCTCGTCCAGCACGGCATAGCGCACCGTGTCCAGGCGCAGGTTCCCGCGGCGCATGTGGTCCATCACGCGACCGGGGGTGCCGACCACGACCTGCGCCCCGCGGGACAGGGCCCGCTCCTGGGGGCCGTAGGGGGAGCCGCCGTAGACGGCGGTGACCTCGAGCCCGCCGATCGAGGCGGCGAAGGAGGCGACGGCATCGGCGACCTGCATCGCCAGCTCACGGGTGGGGGCCAGCACGAAGGCCTGGACCTCCTTGAGGGAGGGGTCCACGGCTGCCAGCAGGGGCAGGCCGAACGCCGCGGTCTTGCCGGTGCCGGTCTGCGCGACACCGATCACGTCACGGCCCTCCAGCAGCGGCGGGATCGCCTGCGCCTGGATGGGGGAGGGGCGGGTGAAGCCGAGATCGTCGACCGCGCGGCGCAGCGCCGCGGGCAGGTCGAGGGCGTCGAAGCCGTCCGCCGCCTCCGCGGGCTGCGACGGCTCGGCCTGCGGGGCCTCCGCCTGCTCAGCGGCGGCCGCGGTCTCGGGAGCCGCCGCATCGGGGACGTCGACGGGCTGGGGGTCGGCAGCGGGGCGGGAATCGTCCGCAGGGTCGTGAACAGGGGCGGCGTCAGTCATGGATCCTCATGCGATAGGGGAGTAGAGGGGCACCCAGCAGCTGCTCACAGCGCGGGGCTCAGCTCGTGCACTCGGGGCACAGGCGGGTAGGACCCGCAATACCGCAGGTCGGACAAGTGAAGATTCTACGGGCCCGGGGTGCCGGCGAACAGGGGCACGGTGGCGAGATCGCTCACCTCGAGCGGTAGGCTGTGGGCCTGCTCGCCCCTGCCCCCGGCCGGGACCGCCGCCGAGATCGCTGGCCAGCCGCCTGCTCAGCCCTCCAGTCGGTCCATGACCAGGAGGTCCGGGGCGAGAGTGCCCTGCGGGCCTGGGCCCGCTCCCTCGGATCGTGAAGGACCTCTCGTGCTGCGCACCCATCTCGCCGGCGAGCTCCGCCCGGAGCACATCGGACAGACCGTCACCCTCAGCGGCTGGATCGGCCGTCGCCGGGATCATGGCGGCGTGACCTTCATCGACCTGCGGGACGCCGGCGGCGTCGCCCAGGTCGTGATCCGCGAGGACGAGGCGATGCACCTGCGCTCGGAGTACGTGCTGCGCATCGTCGGCACCGTCGACCAGCGTCCCGAGGGCAACGAGAACCCCCTGATCCCCACGGGGGACATCGAGGTCACGGCGAGCGAGGTGGAGGTGCTCAACACCTCCGCGCCGCTGCCCTTCCAGCTCGATGAGCACACCGAGGTCGGCGAGGAGACGCGCCTGAAGTACCGCTATCTCGATCTGCGTCGCCAGGGCCCGGCGCAGGCGATCCGCCTGCGCTCCGACCTGAACCGGGCCGCCCGAGACACGCTGCTGGACGCCGGGTTCACCGAGGTCGAGACCCCCACCCTGACCCGCTCCACCCCCGAGGGCGCCCGGGACTTCCTGGTCCCTGCGCGCCTCGCCCCCGGCTCCTGGTACGCGCTGCCGCAGTCCCCTCAGCTGTTCAAGCAGCTGCTGATGGTGGGCGGTATCGAGAAGTACTTCCAGCTCGCCCGTTGCTACCGCGACGAGGACTTCCGCGCCGATCGCCAGCCCGAGTTCACCCAGCTCGACATCGAGATGAGCTTCGTGGACCAGGAGGACGTGATCGCCCTGGCCGAGCAGCTGCTGGTCAACGTGTGGAAGATCGTCGGTCACGAGATCAGCCTCCCGATCCCGCGGATCACCTACGAGGAGTCCATGCGCCGCTTCGGCTCGGACAAGCCGGATCTACGCTTCGACCTCGAGATCACCGAGATGGCCGAGTACTTCGCCGAGACCCCCTTCCGGGTCTTCCAGGCTCCCTATGTCGGTGCGCTCGTGATGGCGGGCGGTGCGTCCCAGCCCCGCCGCCAGCTCGATGCCTGGCAGGAGTGGGCCAAGCAGCGCGGCGCCAAGGGCCTGGCCTACGTGCTGATCCAGGAGGACGGCACCCTGACCGGGCCGGTCTCCAAGAACATCTCCGAGGCGGAGAAGGCGGGCCTGGCCGAGAAGGTCGGCGCGAAGCCCGGTGACTGCGTGTTCTTCGCCGCCGGCGAGGCGAAGCCCTCCCGCGCTCTGCTCGGCGCCGCGCGCGGCGAGATCGCCGAGCGACTGGGCCTGGTGGATCCCGAGGCCTTCGCCTTCGTGTGGGTCGTGGACGCCCCG
>DXDT01000139.1 GCA_019115335.1 Candidatus Brachybacterium merdigallinarum | reverse complement strand
AACAGGGAGAGGTAGAGCCGTTCGCGCTGCTCACGGTTGCCGGTGCTGCCGGCGATCACCATCAGCTGGGAGTCCTCGGCGGCGGCCTCGATGCCGCCGACGAGCTGGGCGTAGAACGGGTTGCCGGAGTCCAGCACGATCGCGCCGACCGTGCGCGACCGGCCCACCTTGAGCTGGCGGGCCGCGTCGTTGCGCACGTAGCCGAGCTCGGCGATCGCCGCCTCGACCCGCTCGCGCCGGTCCGGGGAGACGATCTCCGGGCGGTTCAGGACGTTGGAGACGGTGCCGACGGAGACCCCGGCGTGCCGGGCGACGTCCTTCATGCCCACGACGCGCGACCCTGCCACGGGAACTCCTCTCGCAGATCAGCATGGCCCGCGGAGCTCCGGGACCTCGATCAGGCGACCCTATCGCGCCGCGACCGGCTTATCCTCTCCTCACGAGGACAGGCAGGGGCGCGGCGACTCGAGGTGGGTCGGGATCCCTCGCCGCCCGCAGCATCCAGGAGGCCATGATGACCACCGATCCGAGCACCCCCGCACCCGGGGATCCCTCCCGCGCAGCCGGGGATCCCTCCGCTGCGCCCGGAGCGACCCCGTCGCCTGGCGCGGAGCCGGCCTTCGGGCCGGTGTTCGGGGACCTCCCCGCGGAGCCTGCTGAGCGGGCGTCCGGGCAGGGCACCGGGCTGGGCTCCGCGCCCGCGACCACGAGCTCGAGCGCCGTCGCACGCATCCTGACCGTGCTGTATGCGCTGGTCGTGACGCCGCTGGCCACGGGACTGATCGTGTACGGCGGGGCCCCGTGGCAGCAGCATCTGGTGATGCGGCTCGGAGATCTCGGGTCTCTGCTGGAGATGCTGCTCTCCCCGAGCGGCCTTACCGCCCTGCTCGCGTCGGCGGCCGGTCTGCTGCTGCTCGTCTCCGTGGTAGCCACGGGACTGGCGAGCTCTGCCGGGCTGCTCAGCGTCGGCGCGCTGAGCATGGTCCCGCTGGCCTTCACCGTCATGCCGCAGCTGTTGACCCCGCTGTTCGAGGTCCTCCCTCGGTTCCTCCTGGTGGCGACCGGCGGGCTGTTCGGTCAGGGTCCGGCCCTGCTCCTGTACCCGGTGCTGGGCGGCCTGGGGATGGCGCTGGTGATCGCGCGCCGACGACCCGGCCCCCACCAGGCCCTCTCGCTGCTGGGGGCGGTGGTGCTGCCGCTGGTGATGCTGGCCGGCACCCTGCTGATCATGAACGGCACAGCGACCGCGATGCGCAGCTTCGCCCAGAGCTTCGGCACGGGGCCGCTGGACGTGATGGTGCTGCTCCTGCTCGTGGTGGGGATGGTGCTGCTGTGGCTGGGGGTCGCCGGCGCCGGCCGATCGCCCTTCGCGCTGGTGCTGCCGGCCTTCGCAGTGCTCGCGTACTCCGCCGTGCTCCTCGCCCCGGACCTCCTCACGATGCTGCACACAGGGTTGATCTTCTCCCCGACGGGTAGCGCGCTGATGATGGTCATGGTGGTCGGCACGGGTCCCGCGATCGGTCTCGTGCTGCTGGCCCACACCGTCGTGCAGTGGATCGTCACCTCCCGCGCCCGTCGCCGGCTTCCGATACCCGCTACCGCCACCTCCTGAGAGCGACGGCCGCGGGCGCGGAGCAGCGGTAGGCACGGTGCGGCTCACCGCCCGGGCTCACGCGAGCAGTCCGTTGCCCTCCTCGACCAGCGCCTCGCTCGCCGCAACCGGGTCGATGCGGCCGAACAGGACGTCCTCGAGGTGTCGGCTCATGGCGTCATCCGCCGCCCCGCCCCCGGGCGGCGTCAGCGGCGGCGGATCCCCGAGCTCCTCCGCGATCGCCTCGATGTACTCGACAGCCTTCAGATCGGACTCCGCGAGGTCGGGGCGGATCGCCTCGCGCACCTCGAGGTTCGCGGGTACTCCCCGCTCTGCCAGCAGCAGCTTCCCCGCATCGACGCTGTTGACCAACCAGTCCACGAACTCGACCGCAGCCTCCTGGTCCGCGCTCGAGGCGGACACCGAGAAGTACATCGAGGCCTTGTACCAGAGCTGTGCATCGGCCGCGCTGCCCGTCATCGACGGCATCCGCAGCATGCGCACGGTGCCGTCCAGGGAGTTGTCGAGGGTGACGACCTGGTTGGACCACTGGGACTGGATGGCGCAGCGGCCGACGGCGAACAGTGCCTGGTCCACGGACTGCCCGGTCTCCTCGACGGCCACGTCCGCGGGCGGCGCCGCACCGCTGTCCTGAAGGCGCAGCGCATAGTCCATCCACTGCTGGATCTGGGAGGCGTCGTAGCCGAGGCCGTCGGGCCCGAAGCGCTCCGCGCCCAGCTGGCGCAGGAAGACGGTCAGCGGCGGGCCGCCCGCGGCACCGAACTGCTGGGTCCCGTAGGTCCCCTCGGGGGTGTTCTGAGAGATCGTGGTGGCGATCTCGAGCAGGTCGTCCCACGTCCAGGTCGTGTCATCGGGCAGCTCCACCCCCGCCTGCTCGAACAGGGCCGGATTGACGAGCAGCACGGGGGCATTGATCCCGGCGTTGACCGCGTAGAGCCCGCCGTCCACCCGGCCTGCCTCCAGCGCCGACTCGTCGAAGGCGTCGGTCGCGAGGGAGGTGCCCTCGAGATCGACCAGGATCTGCCGGCTCGAGTACTCGGCGAGATACCCCTCGTCCATCTGGATCACGTCGGGGGCGTCACCGCCGGCGACCTGGGTGGCGAGCCGGTCCCAGTAGGCTCCCCAGTCACCGGGCTCCGCCGAGATGCTCACCTCCGGCGCGACCTCCGCATACGCCTCGAGCGCGGCGCGGGTGAACTCGTCGCGCTTGGTGTTCCCCCACCATGCGAAGCGAAGGGAACCCTCCTCCGCCGCGCCGTCCTCCGTGGCTCCGCCCGGGGCGTTCGGGCCGCAGGCGGCGAGTGCGAGCAGGGGTGCGAGGGCGAGCGGGGCGGTCAGTGCGCTGCGGCGGGTGAGCATGGGTCGATCTCCTTCGATCGCTGCGGCGGGGAGAGCATCAGGGCTGCGCTGCACACGCCGGTCTTGTCGGCCCCGACGTGACGATGGTAACGTTATTGAGTCGTTTCATCAATGATCGGTGCCAGGCGCATCCACGACCCAGCACGCAGAGTCGCTGCCCGCGTCGTGCGCCG
>DXDT01000138.1 GCA_019115335.1 Candidatus Brachybacterium merdigallinarum | reverse complement strand
CCGCGGAGGGGACCTCCACGGTGGATCTGGTGCTGCTCGGCGGCGACATCGGGATCTATGCGCTGGCGCGCGCCTTCCACGAGCGCTACGGCACGATCGCCACCGTCGTCACCCGCACCGTGTCCGGGCCGGTGGCGAACTCCCGCATCCTCGAGGCCCGCGAGCTGGGCGCGCGCGCCGGCGAGGACGAGATGATCCGGGCCCTGCTCGAGATCGGCGCGCAGAAGGCGGCCCACCCCGGGGCCCAGCGCCCGATCCTGCTGGCGAACGCGGACTTCCTGGTGGGCCTGCTGGCGCAGCACCGCGATCAGCTGGCGGAGTTCTACCACCTGCCGCTGCTGGACGACGACGTGCTCGAGGCGGTCGCGGACAAGGCCACCTTCACCCAGCTGTGCACCGAGATCGGGGTGCCCACCCCCCGCACCGTGGTGCTCGACTTCGACGGCAGCACCGCCCCCGAGGTGCCGGAGCTGGACCTGGGCTGGCCGGTGGTGGCGAAGGCCTCCCGCTCCTCGTCGTATTCACGGGTCTCCTTCCCCGGCAAGCGCAAGGTTTTCCAGATCGAGGACCGCATCGAGCTCGAGGACCTGGTGCGGCGACTGACCGAGGCCGGCTACGACGATCGGTTCGTGGTCCAGGAGATGATCCCCGGGGACGACACCGCGATGCTCTCGGTCACCTGCTACGTGGATTCCCGCGGGGAGGTCACCCTGCTGGGCGGTGCGCAGGTGCTGCTGGAGGAGCACACCCCGGGGGCGCTGGGGAACCCGGCGGCGATGTACACCACCGATCTGGGCGAGGTCTTCGACCAGTCCGTCGCGTTTCTCGCCCACACCGGCTACTGCGGCTACGCGAACTTCGACGTGAAGATCGACCCGCGCGACGGGGTGGCGAAGTTCTTCGAGGTCAATCCGCGGATCGGCCGCAACAACTACTACATGACCGCTGCCGGGGCGAACGTCTCGATCCCGGCGGTCACCGATCTGATCGAGCAGCGGGGGATGGACCGCCTGATGCCCCGCGAGGAGCTGCTGTACTCGATCGTGCCGTGGGCGCTGCTGCGGAGGTACCTGGTCGATCCCGACATGCGCCGCCGGGTGAAGGCCATCGCGGCGCACCGCACCGTCCACCCCCTCGCGTACGGGGTGGAGGGGCCGAAGCGTCGCGCCTACGTGCTCGCCGCGCAGGCGAACCAGGTCAAGAAGTTCCTCCAGCACTATCCGCGTCCGTCGGCGGACGGGTTCTGATCGGCACGCAGGCCTCCCGCAGGATCTCCTGGCGTTCGGCGTCGTTGAGATCGCGGGTGGCGAGGTCGGGGAGCCGCTCCGTGAACAGGCCCCAGTCCAGCTGCGCGTTCGCGATGCCCCACAGCGTCTCGTACTCGCCGAGCACGAGCTCGTGCAGCCGGCTGGAGCGGTGCAGCTCGTAGGTGAAGAAGTCGTTGGCCG
The DNA here is from genome assembly GCA_019115335.1 of Candidatus Brachybacterium merdigallinarum. GTDB lineage: Bacteria > Actinomycetota > Actinomycetes > Actinomycetales > Dermabacteraceae > Brachybacterium > Brachybacterium merdigallinarum. The sequence goes on along the minus strand of DXDT01000138.1, from coordinate 1,793 downwards.
TGATCTTCCCGTGGTCCCGGTCGACGTTGTGCGTGTAGGGCCCGGTGACGACCACGTCGTCGACCAGGTACGTGTCGTTGAACAGAGGCTGTTCGACGAACCTGACCTCGATGTCGTCGAAGCTGCCGTCGTCCCGCCCGTGGACGATCCGACGCAGGATCGAGACGTAGTTCTCCGTGACCCGCTCCTGCGGTCCGTACACCAGCTGGAACGAGGTGGACCACGGCGGGACGATGAGCAGCCGGATCGCGACTCCGCGATCGGCGACGGCCTCGATCCGGTCTCCCAGGGAACTGGTGAGGATGTGCCGATAGCCGACGGCCCAGAACCGGCGGTCGCAGCCCTCGAGGAGCTCCGAGAGCAGGGCTCTGCGATCGAAGTGCAGATTGGAGATCCCCAGCTTGGTGATCCCCTCGAGGAAGATGTCGTTGCGGTGCTGGCGGTACTTCACGAACGTCTCCGACGCCAGGACGAGCACCGAGGCCATCAGGGACGTGGCCAGTGCGAGCCACAGGTTGGCCGCGAATCCCTCCTGGTCGCGCGCCGCGAGGTAGAAGACGATCGACACGACCGTCAGCACGGTCAGGGCGGTCAGTGCGTAGACGTTCGACTGCAGGCGGAAGGCGACGATCCTGCCCAGGATGCCGAGCCGTTCACGCCCGCGCTCACGCTCCCGGCGCCGCTGCTCTCTGGAGGTCATGCGGGGCATCATCGACCATCCCCTGTGGTGCGGGGGCCGCGCGCGAGATAGTGGGTGTCCACCCCGGGACCTCGATGGTCCGGGAGCCTCAGCACCTCCCGGACGCCCAGCTCCTGCAGCAGTCGCAGATGCCCCGTGTTGCCCGACCAGGTGCGCGTGGCGATGCCCTGCCCGCAGCGGGCGGCCTCGGCATCCAGCCGTTCGTACATCGCCCGGGTGATCCCCTGGCGGCGGTGCGCGGGATCGACGATCACGGTGCTGACGTAGAGGTGCTCCCCGCCCGGCGCCCCCTCCGGGAGGAGATGGTGCTCGCGGTAGCTGAGGAATCCGACGACGTGATCGGTCCGACGCTCCCGGGCGAGGATGAAGTGCTGGCCGCGCAGCTCGTCGAAGTACCGGGCGGGCCCCTGCCCCGTCCCTGGCTCTCCCGGCCCGCGCTGCTTCGCGCTCGGCTGCGGTTCGAGCTCCGGCTGGACCGTCGAGCCCCGGGCCGACAGGGGCGGCACGAACTCCTCGTCGGCCGCCCTCAGCAGCTGCCAGATCGCATCGGCGTCAGGATCTCCCAGACCGTGCCGAGGATCCTCGATCTCATATCGAACGCCGTGGTCCATGCCGAGATGATGCTCGCGCGCCACCGCGGCCGACGCGCTGCAGCACGCACCGCTGCCGAGCATCGCTCCCGACGTATCACCGGGGAGGCTCCGCCCTGCAGGGCGCCGCCCGCAGCGGACGTGCATCCGGTGATCGACTTCCCTCCCCCGCCCGCCTAGGCTGGAGGGCATGGATGAGACCGAGACCACCTTGTTCGCCCTGTCCTCGCGGGCCACGCCCAGCGGGTCCGTCGTCGCGGCGCAGCAGCTGTTCACGGCGCTGGGCGGTGAGAACCTCTCCCCCGACCTCGCCTGGTCCGGGGCTCCGGAGGGCACCGAGTCCTACGCGATCACCTGCTACGACCCCGATGCGCCGACCGGGTCCGGCTTCTGGCACTGGATCGCCTGGGACCTCCCGGCGGGGACCACCTCCCTGCCCCTGGGCGTGCCCCGGGACGAGCCGGCCTTCGTGCAGGCCGTCAATGATTTCGGGACCACCGGCT
>DXDT01000137.1 GCA_019115335.1 Candidatus Brachybacterium merdigallinarum | reverse complement strand
GACGAGGTGGAGAAGGCCCATGTGGACATCTTCAACTCGCTCCTGCAGATCCTCGAGGACGGCCGCCTCACCGACTCGCAGGGCCGGATCGTCGACTTCAAGAACACCGTGATCATCATGACCACGAACCTCGGCACCCGTGACATCGCCAAGGGCGTCCAGCTCGGCTTCACCGCCGGCGGCGACCTGTCCACCGACTACGAGCGGATGAAGTCGAAGGTCCACGAGGAGCTCAAGCAGCACTTCAAGCCCGAGTTCCTCAACCGTGTCGACGACACGGTGGTCTTCCCGCAGCTGTCCCAGGACGAGATCACCAAGATCGTCGATCTCATGGTCGCGAAGCTGAGCGCTCGCCTGGCGGACAAGGACATGCAGCTCGAGCTCACCGAGGCCGCCAAGCGCGTGCTCGCGGAGAAGGGCTACGACCCGGTGCTCGGTGCTCGGCCGCTGCGCCGCACCATTCAGCGGGACATCGAGGACGTCCTGTCCGAGAAGATCCTGTTCGGCCAGGTGCACGTGGGCGACACGATCGTCGTCGATGCCGAGGGCGAGGGCATGCTCGGCGAGCTGACCTTCACCCGCCGCGACAGCGACGGGGTGCTCGCCCCGATCAGCGATGAGGTGGACATCGAGTCGATGACCCGGGCCCGGGCCGACGAGGTCTCCCACCCCGACTCCGAGGGCGGCGGCCCCGCGACCTCCGAGGGCGTCGAGGCCAACGCCTCCTGACCGATCAGGGCCGGTCCCCGTGCGCGGGGGCCGGCCCTGTTCCGTCGATTCCTCGCCGACGCCGGCGGCGCGGTGAGGACACGGGCATCACGAACGGGCGGCAGCGAGGCCGCGACAGCCCGTGGACACAGCAGTGGCGAGGGTGAGGAGCACCGCGCATGCGGGAATGGGTGGATCGGATTCTCTCCCTGACCGGACTGGTCGAGGAGTGGGCGCTGGTCGCGGCCGATTCCTGGTGGGTCTACCCGATCGTCTACGCGCTCTCTGCGATCGACGGGTTCTTCCCCTCGGTCCCCAGCGAATCGGTGATCGTCACCCTCTCCTCGCTGTGGTCGACCTCCGGCACCCCGATCATCGTGCTGCTGGGCCTGATGGCCTGGCTCGGGGCCTGGACCGGTGACAATCTCGGCTACCTGATCGGGCGCAGGATCGGCTGGGAGCGGTTCCGCTTCCTGCGCGAGGGCAAGGGCCGCGCCGCGGTCGAGTCCACCCAGCGCGGCCTGAAGAAGCGGGCCCTGCTGTTCCTGATGACCGCCCGCTACATCCCCTTCGGCCGCACCGCCGTGAACCTGGTCGCGGGCGCCGTGAAGTACCCGCACCACAAGTTCTGGCCCCGCTCCCTGCTGTCCACCCTGGTGTGGGCGATCTACTCCTGCGCCATCGGTGCCGTGGCCGGCTCCTGGTTCGAGCACAACCACCTGCTGGCCATCACCGTCTCGCTGGTCGCGGCGGTGGTGATCGCCCTGATCGTCGAACGGGCCATCACCGCGATGCACCAGCTCATGGACCGCCGCGCGGCGCGCCGGCACGGACTCGACCCGGAGGCCGAGCTCGACGCCGCGGAGGACGCGGTCACCGTCCCTTCCGGGGAGGACACCACCATGGAGGCCCGCTCATGACCGTCACCATCCGGCCTGCCCTCCCGCGGGACGTCCGGGCGATCAACGCCCTGGTCGAGCCGCTCAGCCACGAGGGCATCCTGCTGGGCAAGGACCTGGTCTCCTACTACGAGATGGTCCAGGAATTCCAGGTCGCCGTCGACGACGCCGGTGACGTGGTGGGCTGCGGGGCGCTGCACGTGATGTGGGAGGACCTCGCCGAGGTGCGCACCCTCGCCGTCCGCGGTGACCAGCGCGGCACCGGACTGGGGCACCGGCTGCTGGTCGCGCTGCTGGCTCGGGCGCTGCAGCTGGGGCTCTCTCGCGTGTTCTGCCTGACCTTCGAGGTGGAGTTCTTCGCGCGGCACGGCTTCCGGGAGATGACCGACGAGGTCGATCCGGAGATCTACGCCCAGCTGCTGCGCTCGGCGGACGAGGGCGTCGCAGAGTTCCTGGACCTGGCCCGCGTCAAGCCGAACACCCTGGGCAACACCCGGATGATCCTGACCCTCGAGGACTTCCCGGACACCGCCTCCTGACCAGCCCCGGCGATCAGCTCGGGCACATCAGCCCCAGCGACCCAGCACGGGCACAGAAGGCTCCGGCACGGCAGTCGAGGCAGAGCAGCTCAGGGCAGTCGGAGCAGGTCGCCCTCGCGGCGGGCCAGGCCGTCGGCGAGCAGAGAGGCGAGGCAGCGTTCCACGCGCGCCGGGTCCTGCGTGTCCAGCGTCATCAGCTCGGTGACCGGCACCGTCTGTGCACCGCGCAGCCGGGCCATGATCTGGCCGCGCATCTGCCGGTCGGTCCCCTCGAACGCCTGGGTGCGCCGCTGCTCGGGGCGTGGAGCTGGGCTCCCTGCGGCCAGCCAGGCACAGCCGTGAGCAGCCAGAGGACAGGACCGGCAGCGGGGTGAGCGGGCGGTGCACACGAGCGCACCGAGCTCCATCACCGCCTGGTTCCAGGCCACCGACCGCGGGCGCGATGCCGGCAGCACCGCAGTGGCCAGGGTGCGCTCGGCGGCGCTGTAGGAGCGAGCCGGGAGCGCCGCCCCCGTCACCGCCCGGGCCAGCACGCGACGGATGTTGGTGTCGACCACCACCGCGCGCTCGTGGTGGGCGAAGGCGGTCACGGCCGCGGCCGTGTACTCACCGATCCCGGGCAGCGCGCGCAGCGCCTCGAGGTCGGCGGGGACCTCGCCCCCGTGCTCGTGGACGATCGCTCGCGCGCATTCCTGCAGGCGCAGCGCCCGGCGCGGATAGCCGAGCCGGTCCCAGGCCCGCAGCACCTCCGCGGTGGGGGCCTCTGCCAGGGCGGCCGGTTCCGGCCAGCGCTCCATCCACTCCAGCCAGCGCGGCAGGACCCGCGCCACCGGTGTCTGCTGCAGCATGACCTCGGAGACCAGGACCGCCCAGGGCGTGACCCCGTCGTGCCGCCAGGGCAGGTCCCGACCGGCGTGGTCGAACCAGGTGATCACGGCATCGATCGCCGCATCATCCAGCGGGGGTGTTGCCGGCAGGGCGGGGGAGGTGGTCACCCGGGGGACGCTATCTCATCCGTGATCGTCCCGCCGCACGGCTGCGGGGTGCGAAGCGGGGCAGGGGGACATGGACCGGAACGCACTTCGGGGCGGGACCCGATGGTGGGTCCCGCCCCGAAGGGAGTGCAGCGCCGAGCCGATGCTCGGCCAGGGATCAGAACTGGGGAGGAGTGGCGGTCGGGCCCTGCCCGGTCGCTCCACCCTGCTGGGTGCGCAGCAGATCGCGGATCTCGGAGAGCAGCACGACGTCCTCGGGGGTGCCGCCGCTCTCGTCCTCCTCCTGGATGCCACGGCGCTTGCGATCGAACTCGCGCGCCTTGGTGATCGGCAGCACGAACACGAAGTAGACCACCGCGGCCGTGATGAGGAACGCGATCACTGCGGAGAGGATCGCACCGATGTCGACCTTGGTGGACTCATTGGTGATCGTGAAGGCCAGACCGTCGACGTTGGCGCCGCCGAACACGTTGATGACCGGCTGGATCAGGTTGTCGACGAAAGCCGTGATGAGGGCGGTGAATGCCGAGCCGATGACGACGCCGACCGCGAGGTCGATGACGTTGCCCTGCATGACGAAGTCTTTGAAGCCCTTCATGGGTGTTCCTTACTGGGGGAGGGGAGATGCTCGGACCGTATGCGGTCCATCGGGACTCTAACCGATCGCGGCGATCGTGATCCATCCTTCGGACATCGCCTGCGCGACGTCCGCGGCGCGCGCCGGGGGTAGGGACACCAGCACCACTGCGCCGCCCTCGCCGCCTCCGAGACCGAGCGTCCCACCGGCGCCGGTCTCGGAGATCTCCATGACCTGCGCAGTGATCCGCTTCGGAGCGGGCTCACCGGCCACGGAGGCGATGATCTCGACCTCCGCCCCGGACTGCAGATGCGGCACCAGCACGGCCTGGAGCGGCACCGCGATCAGTGCGGAGCCGTCCGGCATCTCGGGCGTGCCGTGCGCCTCGAACAGCCCGGGCAGCAGCGGAGTGCCGTCGCTGACGGGCACTGCGGTGCGCTGCCCCAGCAGGTCCTGGGTGGTGGCGGGGGCGTCCTCGGGCACCAGCGCCGCGGCGACGTGCACTTGGCGCAGATCGGCGGCGGTCAGCTCGGTGCCGGCGGGGAGATCCCCGTCGGCGACCACGACAGCGTGGCTGCGGGGCAGCAGGGGCACCAGCTGGGGGATCGCCGAGGCGATCAGCAGTGCGCTCACCAGCACGGCGAGGAGGCGGCGTCGGCGGCGCAGGGCGCGACGCCACTGCGGCAGGGAGACGGTGATCCGGGAGAGCATGCGCCCACGCTAGGCAGGCCACCGGCTCTCGTCTCGGGGCTCACCGGGCTTGTGGACAACCGGCCCCTGGGGAGGAACCGTTGCAGGCTAGGGCACCGCGACGGTCAGCCCCTCGCGCGGGTCAGGACGCTGCGGCGGCGGGAGCGGAGTCGCTCGATGCCGAGGTCGACGCGCCGGTCGAGGCCGCTGCACCGGAGGAGCTGCTGTCGCTGCCGGAGGTGGAGTCGGTCTTCGCCGGGCCGCTGGACGCCGTGGCGGAGGAGGTGGAGTCGGTGGAGTAGAAGCCGGGCCCCTTGAACACGATGCCCACCGAGTTGAACACCTTGCGCAGCGCATCCTCGCTGCAGCTCGGGCAGGTCACCAGCGAGTCGTCGCTGAAGGACTGGTACTGCTCGAAGCGATGGCCGCAGCTCTTGCAGGCGTAGACGTAGGTGGGCACGCGGAATCCTCCACAGGGTCGCAGTGATGGCCGCAGACCGTGCGGCCAGGGGTCATCCTACGACGGTCCCCGGCGATGCTCCGCACGGATGCTCGCAAGATCACGCTGGGGTGAGCTCGGGTCCGGTTCGTGGCCAGCGGGTCACTCCGCGGCAGGCAGCCGGGTGAGCCCGGCCGCGGTCAGCACGGCGTCCACGGGCACGTCGAACACGTCCCGCGGCAGGGACCCGGCATCGAGCAGCTCGTGGGGGTGGACCACCGCCACCACCGGGGTCCGCTCCGTGCGATGCCGCAGGGCCCGGTCATAATAGCCGGCCCCGTGCCCCAGGCGGGTGCCGGAGCGGTCGATCGCCACGGCCGGGGCGAGGACCAACGCCGCCTCGGCCAGCGCACCTGCCCCCAGCCGCTCCCCCTCGGGCTCGCGTCCGAAGCCGCGCCCCGGGGAGGGGACGAAGTCGCTGTGCCCGTCCCAGCGGATCCACTCCAGCTCCCGGCCCGCCGCCGCAGGGAAGATCAGTCGAGCACCCCGGGAGGCGAGAGCACGGGCCACGGGCATCACATCTGCCTCGGTGCCCAGCGGGTGATAGGCCGCGACCACGAGGGTCTCCGCCTGTCCGAGGGCATCCTCGAGCAGCGGGGCGGCGTGATCGCACAGCTGCTGCGCCTCCGTGGAGCGACGCTCCGCCCCGGCAGGAGCCCCGTAGATCTCCTGGCGGCGTGTGCGCAGGGCGGTGCGCAGCTGTGACTTGCGCTCCCGGAGCGCAGGATCGGGGGCAGGTCCAGAGGCCGGGTCCGAGGCGGGGGCGTGCGCGGCGTCCATGCCGCCAGCGTCCCACAGCGCCGGCTGCGGCGGGCCGGGTTCGCGGATCACCGACAGGTGGTCGGGCGGGCGGGCGGCCGTGGGGCGGCGACTACGATGACGCGATGGTCCACACCTGGCCGCTGACCCTGCGCGACGGGGAGCTCGAGCTGCGTCCCCTCCGGCGTCGGGACCGGCGCGCTTTCGAGGCCCTGCGCACCCGCAATGCGGACTGGCTGCGGCCCTGGGATGCCAGCGACCCCGATCGTCGCGGTGTTCCGCCCACCTTCTCCCAGATTCGGCGCTGGGGCGAGGCCCAGGCCCGGCTGGGACTGCAGCTGCCGCTGATGATCACGGTGGGCGGGAAGCTGCTGGGCCAGGTCACCGCCGGCCCCATCCAGTACGGGGCGCTGCGCACCGCGGTGCTGGGCTACTGGATCACCGCCGATGCCGCCGGTCGAGGCCTGGTGCCGCGGGCGACCGCGCTGCTGATCGATCACCTCTTCGCCGAGCTCGGGATCCATCGCATCGAGGTGACGGTGCGGCCGGAGAACGCGGCGAGCCTGCGCGTGGTGGAGAAGCTGCATCTGCGACCCGAAGGGCTGCGCCGGGCCGCGATCCATGTCGACGGTGCCTGGCGCGACCATCTCGTCTTCGCGCTGACCGCTGAGGAGATCGCGACCGACGGTGCCGGGCGCGGGGTGCTCGCACGGCTGCACCGGGAGACCGGCCGAGAGTTCGGGGCCGACACGCCCATCACATGACCAGCTGAATCACACGGGTGTCATTACCCTGTGAGAGTGGAGTCCATCAACCTCGGGGCCGTTCTGTTCGCCCTTCTCGTCCTGCTCTGGGTCGGCTATGCGCTGCCCCGGGTGGCGAGTCGCCGAGAGGTGATGGGTCGCGCCCGTGCAGCGGACCTCGCCGAGGCATCCCCGGGCGCCCGCGATCTCTCCGAGGCCGTCCGCTCCCACCGCTCGACCCGTGAGGTGACCAGTCCCATGCCCGAGGATCGCCTGCTCCTTCGCCCCGCCGACCCCACCAGTCGGCCCCGCTTCGACGCCGCCCCCGGGGTGCGGATCGACCCGGTCGCGGAGCGGGCCCGCTCCCGCCGCGCGCTGCGGGTCGCGCTCGGAGGGCTCGTGCTGGTCACCCTCGGCCTGATCGTCGCCGCCGTGGCGCAGCTGGTGGCCTGGTGGCCGCCGGTGCTCTCCGCCGCCGCCCTCGGCGCGTACCTCGTGGGCCTGCGCCGGGCCGAGATGGAGCGCCGCACCCGGGCGCGCCGAGCCCGCGCCCTGTCCACCGAGGACGATGCCGCGGAGACCGCTGCCCCGAGCAGCTCCTCGAGCAGCAGTCTCGCGCGGGCCGGCACTGCGCCGACCACTGCGGGGGAGGGCACCTCTGCGCCGAGCCCCGCTGCCGCTCCCGGCGGCACCCTGATCAGCAGCGATACCCGGCACCCGGTCCAGCGCGCCACTCTCGAGGAGACCTCTCAGCGCGCCGCCGAGCAGGTCGCTCGTGCGGGGGAATGGACTCCGCGCCCGGTGCCGCTGCCCACCTACGCGCTGCGCGGCGAGGTCGAGGATCTCGCCACCCGTCACGCCGCCCACCGCTCCGCCCTGGGCAGCACCGCTCTGGAGCGCGACGGCATCGAGGAGCTGGAGGCGGCCGCGGAGGAGCCCGCCCCGGTCAAGGAGCTCCACCTCGACGAGATCCTCGAGCGTCGGCGCGCCTGAGCGGACCATGACCAGCACCCGGATCGCGCAGATCCACCAGGCCCTCACCGCCGCGGGCAGGGATGCTCGTCCGGTGCATGTGCTGGACCTGGACGCCTTCGAGGCGAACCTGCGCGACCTGGCCCGGCGCGCGGAGGGCGTGCCGATCCGCGTCGCCTCGAAGTCCCTGCGCGTGCGCTCCCTGCTGGAGCGCGCCCTGGCCGCCCCTGGATTCTCGGGCATCCTGGCCTTCACGCTGCCCGAGGCGCTGTGGCTGCACGAGCACGGGGCGCGGGACATCCTGCTCGCCTATCCCACCGCGGACCGTGCCGCCCTCGCCCGCCTGGCCAGCAGTGACACTGCCCGCCGTGAGATCACCCTGATGGTCGACGAGACCGCGCAGCTGGAGCTGATCCTCGCCGCGTCCACCGGACACCTGCCCGCCGGGGCCGAGATCCGGGTCGCGATCGAGCTGGACGTCTCCTATGCTCCGCTGCCCGGCCTGCGCTTCGGCGCCTTCCGCTCCCCGCTGCACACCCCCGAGCAGGCTGCCCAGCTCGCCCGGGAGGTCACCTCCCGCCCGGCGCTGGCCCTGGTGGGGATGATGGCGTACGAGGGGCAGATCGCCGGGGTCACCGACGCCCCGCTGACCCCGTACACCGTGGCCGTGCGTTCCATGAAGCGCCTCTCCGCCCGCGAGATCCGGGCCCGCCGTGCCGAGGCCGTCGCCGCGGTGCGCGAGATCGCCGAGCTCGAGTTCGTCAACGGCGGCGGCACCGGCTCGCTCGAGTCCACCGCCGGGGAGATGGCCGTCACCGAGGTCGCGGCCGGCTCGGGACTGATCGGCCCCGGACTGTTCGACCGGTACGAGGCCTTCTCCCCGCAGCCGGCCCTGCTGATCGGTGTGGACGTGGTGCGACGGCCCGCGCCGGAGGTCGCGACGCTCCTGGGCGGTGGCTGGATCGCCAGCGGCGTGCCCGGACCGGACCGCCTGCCCACCATCCACCATCCCCCCGGGCTCCGCTTCGCCCCGCAGGAGGCCGCCGGCGAGGTGCAGACCCCCGTGCTCGGCGAGGCCGCCGAGTCGCTGCAGGTGGGGGACACGGTGTGGCTGCGGCACGCGAAGGCCGGGGAGCCCGCCGAGCACGCCCGGGAGTACGTGCTGATCGCGGGGGACCGGGTGGCCGGGGCGGCTCCCACCTACCGCGGCGAGGGGAAGGTCTTCCTCTGACCACAGGTGACGACATGATCGATGACGACATGAGGGGTGACCAGATGACCGCGACCGGCACCGACACGCACATCCCGGCGGCGACCGCCGTCCCGCGCCGGAACTGGAGCGGATCGGTGCGATGGGACCCCGCGGAGGTCCTCGCCCCGCGCACCGAGCAGGAGGTGCAAGCCGCCCTGCAGCGGGCCCGATCCCGGGGACAGGGTGTTCGGGTGATCGGCGGTGGGCACTCCTTCTCCGCCCTGGTGAGGACGGACGGCATCCTGCTGACCCTGGACGACTACACGGGGCTGGTCGCCGCTGATCCCGCCACGGGCCTGGTCACCCTGCGCGGCGGCACCCGCCTGCGGGAGATCGCGGAGCTGCTTGCGCCCTATGGCCTCGCGCTGCCGGTGATGGGAGACATCGACCACCAGTCGATCGCCGGCGCCATCCAGACCGGCACCCACGGCACCGGCGCCCGCTTCACCGGCTTCGCCGGCATGGTCCGGGCGCTGCGGATCGCCCTGCCCGACGGCAGCATCCTCGACACCTCCCTGGAGGACGATCTGGGCCAGGACCCGGAGCTGTTCCAGGCCGCTCGGCTGGGGCTCGGCGCGATCGGCGTGATCCTCGAGGTCACCCTCGCCTGCGTGCCCGGCTACCGGCTGGGCCTGACCGAGAGCACCGTCGACCTCGAGGAGGCCGCCGGTGCCTTCCTCGCCGATTCGGCGATCAGTGACCACCACGAGCTGTTCTGGTTCCCGCGCAGCCGCCTCGTCACCCAGCGCACCATGCGCCGCCTGCCCGCCGCGGCGCCCCGCCAGCGCGCCCACCCCCTCGCCGAGTTCACCCAACGGGAGCTGCTCGGCAACGGCGCCTGGGGGATGCTGTGCACTGCCGCGGCGGTGGCGCCGCCGCTGTCCCGTCCGATCGGCGGCCTGGCCTCGCGCGTGTTCGCCGGTGCCCCGGTCACCGACGACTCCTCGAAGGTCTTCGTCGCCCCGCGCCGGGTCCGATTCCACGAATCCGAGTGGGCGCTGCCCGCGGAGCACTTCGAGGCCGCCTTCGCCGCCCTGCGCCGACGCTTCGAAGAGGAGGATGTGCAGATCACCTTCCCGCTGGAGATCCGACGGGTCGCCGCGGACGATGTGTGGCTCTCCACCGCGCACGGCCGTGACACCGTGTACATCGCCGCCCACCGCCATCACCGGGAGGAGGCCGGGCCGTACCTGCTGATGGTCCAGCGCACCCTCGCCCCCTTCGCCGCCCGCCCCCACTGGGGCAAGCAGCACTGGCTCGGTGCCCGGGAGCTGGCCCGGCTCTACCCCCGCTTCGAGGACTTCACCGCGGTGCGCGCCGCCGCGGACCCGGACGGCATGCTGATGACCCCGTACCTGCGCCACCTGCTGGGACCGGATCCGTCCTGAAGAGCCCGAGGCGTCTGCACCGCAGTCGAGTTCCCCGGCGTGACCAGGGCGGACTAAGCTGGCAGCGATGAACACCACCGATCCCCGCCCTGATGCCCCCGCCCCTGATTCCACTGTCCCCGCTCCGGCCGAGCTGCTCGAGATCGCGGTCGCCGCGGCCCACCGCGCCGCCGAGCACCTGCGCTCCCTGGACCGCGATGACCTCTCCCGCGAGTACAAGACCTCCAGCCACGACATCGTCACCGAGCACGACCGCGCCTGCGAGGAGATGATCGTCGCCGAGCTGCGCCGCCGCCTGCCCTCCTGCCGGATCGTCGGCGAGGAGGGCGGGGAGCGCCCTGCCGAGGGCGCCGCGGGCGAGGACGTCGTCTCCTTCTACGTCGACCCGATCGACGGCACCAGCAACTTCGCCGCCGGCATGCCGCTGTTCTGCGTCTCGATCGGCGTCACCGTGGGGGAGGAGCTGGTCGCCGGGGTGATCGATGCCCCCGTGCTGGGCCAGGTGTTCGCCGCCGCCGACGGCCCTGCACTGCTGAACGGCACCCCGATCCACCCGCGGGACACCCGGCCGGCCGCCGATGCGCTCGTGCTCTCCGGCTTCCCCACCCACCGCTCCGTCACCGAGTTCCCCGAGGAGTCGGGTCAGTGGGCCACCCGCATGGCCTCCAGCGCCTCCGCGGTGCGGCACCTGGGCACCGCCGCTCTCGAGCTGGCGTACGTGGCGGCGGGCTGGGCGGATGCCACCGCTCTGCCCAGCATCAACTCCTGGGACATCGCCGCCGGGTTCCACATCCTGCGCCGCGCCGGCGGTTCGATCCGCACCTGGCCCGGTCACGGCCCGGTCGATGCACCTGACCACCTTCGCCCCGCCTACGTGGCGTGCACCGGGCAGCAGCGGGTGGAACCGGTGGATGCCCTGTTCGAGGAGGTCCAGGCGGTCCGCGACGCCTTCCGCTGAGCAGTGCTGTGATCCTCGTCCACCTCGGGCCGGACGTGTCCTCCCCGACGGCGCATCGATGCTAATCTGTCGTGGTCGCCCAGCGACATGGGGCTATGGCGCAGTTGGTAGCGCGTCTCGTTCGCAATGAGAAGGTCGGGGGTTCGAATCCCCCTAGCTCCACCGCAGGTCAGAGTACATAAGCCGCCCTCCCGGGAACGTCCGGGAGGGCGGTTTCGTCACCAGTTGAATACCAGCTCGGCGTGGCCTGCCGCAGCGGGACTGCGGGCGCTTCCCGTCCCCGCCCTTCATGGTGAACCACCCCGTGCATCTGGCACGAGCTCCTGCGCGGCCGGTCTGCCGCTATCGGGCCGGGGCGCTCCTCGCCTCCTGCTCCTGGAGCTGCTCGATCGCGCGGTCGACCGCGAGCCATGCCTTCTTCGCCAGCGAACCGCCGACGCTGCAGCGCCGCACCCCCAGGTCAGCCAGCGCGGTGATCCGGTCGTCGTACTCGGTGACGACGACGTTGAGCGGCTTGGGCGCCACGGCAGCGACGAGCTCCGCGACGGCGCCGTGGTCGTCGATGAACGGAGCGTAGAGACAGTCAGCGCCCGCCTCGGAGTAGGCCACCAGACGCTCGATGCTCTCCGAGACCGTCATGGACGGGACCCGATAGTTCTCGTTGCGACCGATGAGCAGAACGCGGGGCGCGGTGACATCGAGCTGCTCGCGGGCGGCTCGGATCCGCTCGCACGCCAGCTGCGAGTCGTACATCTCCTGGCCGGACCAGTCCTCGAGGGAGATCCCTGCGACGCCGGTCTCCGCAGCGCGCTCGATGTTGGCTTGCAGGTCTGCGAGGTTCTGGGCGAAGCCGCTCTCGAAGTCAGCATTGATCGGCAGCGTGGTGGCGTCGACGAGCATGCGCAGATGAGCGAGGACGTCCTCGAGCGCCATGTCACCGTCCTGCGCGCCGGTGGCCCATGCTGCACCGGAGCTGGTCGAGCCGATGGCACGGAACCCTGCGGTCTCAAGCCGTCGGACGCTGCCGAGGTCCCACGCGTTCGGCAGGACGAAGAACCCGCTGCGGTGCAGGTCCCTGAACACTTCCCGCTTCTGATCGATGGTCATCTCCGGTGCGGCCTCCTGGACGGATGCGGATGACATCTGTGCTGGCTTCCGCACAGCGGTGTCTGTGCGGGCGACGTCTGTGCGAGCGCCGAGGTGAAGCGTCACGAACCCTACCGGTGTCGGAACCCGCGAACCAGAGAGGGGACGATGACGGCGCGTGCGGGGCAGCATCCGGCGTGCACGGCCGGAGTTCGTCGAGGGAGGCCGTAGAGTCTCCGATATGCCCAGTGAACCCCGGTTCGGGAGAGGTCTGCTCGGTGAGGACCGCTTCGTCGCTGCTCCGCACGGTCGCAGGCTGCGCACGATGACTGCCGGGGGCGGGGATGACCTGGTGGTCCTCGAAGCGGGGCTCGGGGCGAGCGGCCTGTACTGGGGGCCGGTGCACCGCGAGCTGGCGCAGCACGTGCGCGTCGTCGCCTACGAGCGGGCGGGCTATGGGGCCAGCGCCCCCGCCCGGGGCACGCCCCGGGACCTGCCGCATCTCGCCGCGGACCTCGCCCGGGTGATCCAGGCCCATCCCCACAGGCGACTGGTCCTCGTCGGGCACAGCTGGGGCGGCCCGATCGTCCGGACCTACGCCGCAGAGCACCGCGGCGGGGAGAGCACCCTGGCCGGGATGGTCCTGGTCGATCCGAGCGACGAGCACGCCGCGGACCTCTTCACCTCTCGTGCGGCGCGCTGGTCCGACGCGGTGAAGAACGCGCTGTTCGTGCCTCTGGCCCGTGCTCGTCTGCTCGCACCGCTGATGAAGACCCAGCTGGCAGGGCACGTGGGCGGGCTGGATGCAGGACTGGGAGATCCCCTTCGCCGAGGCCATGGACCGGGCGAGGAAGCACGTTGCTTCCAGCACGCTGACCGACGTCGACTGGAACGCCGAGCTGCTCCGCGGCGAGCTGGGGGCCGCAGTGCGGCGCCTGAAGGACGAGCCGGGGGAGGGCCTGTCCGTGGGCGGGGTGAGGCTGCCGCTGGCCCTGGCAGACCTGGGACTGATCGACGAGTACGAGTTCGTCGTGCAGCCGGTCATCGCCGGGCACGGCCCGTCGTTGCTCGCCGGCCTGCGCGAGCGCATCCCGCTCCAGCTGGTGGACCGACGTGAGTTCGCCTCCGGAGCCGTCGCACTGCGCTACACCGCAGGGGCCGCGCCCGCTGCGCAGTAGTGGCCGTGCCTGCCGCGCAGCCCCTGCATCCTGCGCAGGCCGCCCGCGAGGGCTCAGGGGCGCGAGCCGCTCCGCAGCCGACGGGTGAGCAGGCCGATGCCCCCGGCGATCAGGCCGGCGATCGCCCCGACCGCCGTGCCCGTGAGCAGACTCGACACCACGCCGAACGCACGGAAGATCACCGCCTGAGCGGCAGGAGCGAGATCGGCGAGGTTCCCGCCCAGGCGCGGCGGATCCTCCGCGAAGGCGAGGTGCCACAGCAGCTGATGCCCGATCGCCAGGAACGCGCCATAGCAGGCACCGATCGCGAGGACGGTGACGAAGGCGTTGGGGACCCGGGCCACCACGGCGACGACGACCCACACCAGGGGAGGGACCGCGACCAACAGCGCATTGACCGCAGAGCCCTCCTGGATGATCCCGAGATCATGGAGCACCACGCGCGGCGCTGCGAGCAGGGCCAGGCCCACCACGGCGAGAAGCGGGAGTCCGAGACGACGCCGGATCGGGGACGCCTCCGGTGGGTGCGGTGGAGGTGCGGGGCTCGTCCCGGGAACCCGCCGGGGCGGGGGTGCGGGGTGAGGTCTGCTCGAGATCATGCGGGAAACGCTGAGGACTCGCCCGTCCCGGCTGCATCAGCCCCGGTTCTCGGACGGTGTCGCCTCTGGACGCATCCTCCCGTCGTCATGAAGCGAGAGCGTCGACCAGATCCTCTCGCGGCTCACCCCGCTGCCCGAGACAGGAGCGGCCACCGTGACTCGCCGCTACACGGCCGCCCACAACCTCGGCTGGTACCGCTACGTCGAGCACGCCACCGCCGGGACGGACGGCGAGGCGCGCGGAGACCTGATCCCCTGCGCAGAGGTGGTCTTCCCCTTAGACCCCGCCCTCCAGCGCGCTGCCGAGCAGGGGAGGACCGACCTGACCTCCCTCCCCGTCGAGCGTCGCGAGGGCGGGGGCGAGGTCGAGGAGGTCTACACGATCCACGCCTCCGGTCTGGTCACCGTGCGCCTGACCGACCTCAGCACCGGGTACCGCCAGGGGCACGACCTCGCCCCGCGGCTCGGCAGCAGCTGAGAGGCCGCAGCCCGTCAGCCCGGCAGGCGGCCGGTGCGGATCAGGTGATCGAACTCGCGGGTGAAGCTCGCGGCATCCTCCCGCCGATTCGCCTGCATCGTGATGTTCCGCGCTCCCTGGATCTCCACTCTGACCGGCGAGATCAGCCCGCCGCCGAAGCTGACTGCTCGCACCCGGTCAGCCGGTGCCTCCCGCGCCGCCTTCGCGAGCATCCGCAGGCCCGCCAGGTGGGCGATCAGCACCCGCGCCGGGGTCACCAGCATCGCCCGCGGCCCCACATCGTCGGCCAGGGCGGGCAGGGCCAGCAGCACCTGCTCACCCGGCGCGAGCACCTGCGCAAGCCTGTCCCAGCGCAGATTCGGCCACACCTCACGGCGGCGCATCGCGGCCTCGAAGCCGTTGGCGGGATCGGTGGACCAGTCGGGGTGCGCAGCGGACGGGCTCATACCGGCGATGCTACGTCCGCAACGACGACGGGTCCCGCACAGCCGGGGGTGGCTGCACAGCGGGGGAGGCACGCACAGCGGGGAGAGAGGGAGGGGAAGGGGAGGTCGATGGGGAGTCCTCCCCATGGCATGGCCGCCGCCGGCCGCATAGCGTGAGCGGTGTCAGGGGAGGGGCGCGCGGCGAGGTGCGCCCAGGGCGCGAGGCGTGGATCGGGAGCGGGCATGAGCGGTTTCTACGGGGCGGATACGGAACAGCTGCGCAGCCATGCGGAGCTGCTCGTGCAGAAGGCGCAGCGGGTGGTCGAGCTGGAGGAGGCGCTGACCCCGCGGGTGCTGGATGAGGCGATGTGGGTGGGCTCGGATGCGGACGAGTTCCGCAGCACCTGGAGCAGCAACCTGCGCAGCCTCTTCTCCGACACCGAGGAGCGGATCCGCCGGTACTCCGAGGACATCGAGAAGCACGCCGAGGAGCAGGACACCGCCTCCGAGCACGACGAGGGCGGCTGGAACCCGCTGGGCCTGCTGCGAGATCTGCTGCTGAAGGGGCAGTCGATCTACAAGAAGATCCGCAACATCATGAAGTACGCCGATGACTTCGGCGATTCGCTGCGAGCGCTCCTCACGCTCGACAGCATCGGTGACCTCTTCACCAAGAACGGTAAGTACCTCGACGACATCTTCAACGCCACCGGCGGCTGGGGTGCCGCGGCGGAGAAGCTGCTGGACAAGCTGAAGATCCCCAACGGCCTCGGGGAGCTGCGCCCCTTGAAGCTCCTGAACAAGCTCGATGACGTCGCCCCCTGGTTGAAGACGATCGGCAAGGGCATCGGCGAGGTCGTCCCGTACGTCGACATCGTCACCGGCGGCATCCAGGCGTTCCAGGGCTTCTCCAGCGGGGACATCTACGGCGGGATCAGCGGCACCATGAGCTCGGTGGGAGGAGCCCTGCTGGTGGCCGCACCGTTCACCGGACCGGCTGCACCGTTCCTCGCCGCCGCCGGCGCGGGCCTGGGAGTCGTCTCCGCCGGCATGGACATCGGCCGCGCGATCTACAACAACTGGGACGGCATCACCTCCACCGTCGGAGACATCGGGTCGGGCATCGCCGACGCCGCCTCGAGCGCCGGCGACGCGATCGGCAATGCCGCCAGCACCGTGGGCGAGGGCCTCAGCAACGCCGCCTCCTCCGTCGGTGACTTCCTCGGCGACGCCTTCGCGTTCTGACCCGCGCCGCAGCACCCTCCCCGGGGACGTCCGCCCCCGCCCCTCCCGCACCGCTGACCGCATAGGATCACAGTCATGACGAGCCCCGCCTTCCTCACCGAACGCGATCTGGCCGGAGCGTTCGAGCTGCTCAGCCACGCGACCGACGAGCCGACCGTGCTGGCGGTGCTGACCGACGAGGAGCTCCTGGCCCTCGAGGGCACCGAGGGAGCCGAGCTGGCCGGTAGCCCCTTCCTGGAGGCCTCCGAGTTCGACCGCGAGCAGGCCGCCGCGGTCGCCGCCCGCTCCCTCATCGCCCGCGGACTGGTGACCTTCGAGGACACCGACCGGGAGAGCGAGGGCGAGGATCTCCTCAGCGAGGAGCCGTCCCAGCGCGCCGCCCAGCTGGACCGCTCCCTGGCCGGGCTGCTGGCCCTGCGCAGCATGCCGCGGGGAGTCCTGAACCTCACCCGCCAGGTCGAGGCGCAGACCACCAGCCTGATGATCTACCTCTTCCCCCGCGACGGCGTGCTCGAGGAGCTGGTGACCGCCGACGGCTTCCACCACTTCAGCCTCCCCACCCGCGCCGCTCTCCCCGCCCGCATCGCCCGCTACGTGGACCAGGCGCAGGTCGCCGCGGAGCAGGACGGCGAGACCCACGTCGGCGGCGCCGCCGAGTTCGACGGCGACACCCCCATCGCGAAGCGACTGCGCGACACCCGCGCCCTCACCGTCATCACCAGCGCTTCGGCGCGCGGCTCCCAGCAGCACTCGGTGATGGCGACCTCCGACGCCGTGTTCATCATGGACACCCCCACGTCCGAGGATGAGCAGGTCACCCTCCGGGAGATCTCCGGTGCCACGCTCGAAGAGCTGCTGGACCAGGCCCTCCCGACGATCACCGCCCAGTGAGCACGGCAGGCGAGAGCTGACCCCGGTGCCCGCCGCCGACGCCGTGGTGCTGATCCACGGCACCCGCACCTCCCACAGCCAGTGGGACCCCCAGGTCCCCAGTCTGCGCGCGGCCGGCTACCGGGTCGCCACCCCCGATCTGCCCGGCCACGGGACCCGCCTCACCGAGCCCTTCACCGTCGAGGCCGCGCTCGCCGGGATCCGTGACGCCGTCCGTGCACAGCAGGGCCGGGCCGTGCACCTGGTCGGCTCCTCCCTCGGGGGCATGCTCGCGATCCGGGCCGTCGCGCAGGCGCAGCTGGATCCGCAGCTCGCCCCCGCGATCCGTTCACTGACCGTGATCGGATCCGCCGTCCAGCCCACCCCGCTGACGGCCCGGCTCTACGCCCAGCTGATGCTCGCCGCAGACCCGAGCCCCGCCCTCGCCCACGCCGCCGAGGACCGGCAGCGGATGTGGCTGCTGAGCCTCCTGCTCGGCCGCCCCGGGGCCCGCGCCTACCTGCGCGGCGGCCGGCCCGGACCCGAGGTGCTGCGCCCGGCGATGGCGAGCGTCGCCGCCATCGATCTCCGGGGGGCGCTCGCGCGCATCCCGGTACCGGTGACGATCCTCAGCCCCCGTTTCGACCAGCTGCGACTGCAGGAGCGCTCCTTCGCCGCGGCTGCCCCGCAGGGCCGGCTCATCGACCTGCCCTACGGCACCCACAGCGTCAATCTCGCCGCAGCGCACCGCTTCACCCCCGAGCTGCTGCGCATCCTCGCCCGCCACCGCACTGGGACGCCCGCACCACGGCACACATCGAAGGGGGGCCCGGCATGAACGGGACAGCCGGTTCGAGCACCCGCAGCATCGTGCTGATCCACGCCATCCGCTCCTCCCGCACCATGTGGAAGGGGCAGCGGCGCCGCTTGCGCGACTGGGGTTTCGAGGTGCTCACCCCGGATCTCCCCGGCCACGGACGCCGACGCGGCGAGACCTTCACCCTGGACGGTGCGCTCGCCACGATCGACGAGGCCGTCGCCACGTGCCAGGAACCGCCGCTGCTGGTGGGTCTCTCGCTCGGCGGCTACCTCACCCTGCACTGGGCGGGCACCCATCCGGACCGGCTGGCCGCAGTGGTCGCCGCGGACTGCACGATCGTGCCGGGCCCGGCGACCGCCCGACTGTACGGACTGTGGATGACGGCGAAGGACTTCCTGCCCGGAGACTCCGACTCCCGGGTGGTGCGCTCCTTCGCCCGCCGGCACTCCCGCAAGGCCGCCAAGCGCTACTACGGCGGCGGCCGTGCCCACGGCGTGGTGCGGGCGGTGGTGCGGCTGATCGGGGGACTGGACCTGCTCGCCGACGTCGCCGCGATCGACGTGCCCATCACCTTCGTCAACGGTGAGCACGACCCCTTCCGCCGGCACGAGTCGCTGTTCCTCGAGGCGGCCCGGGACGGGGATCTGGTGATCCTCCGGGATGCCGGCCACATCGCGAACCTCTCCCGCCCCAAGCGCTTCGCGAAGCTGCTGCGCGACCGGGCACGGCGCGAGAGGACGGCAGTGGTGCCCGCGCCGTAGGCTGGGGCCATGGACCGCCCCACCCTCCGCGTCGGATTCGTGCCCGGCGTCGAACCCGACCGCTTCCTGCGCCGCTGGAAGTCCGGGCGCCGCGCGGCCTGGCTCGAGCTGACCCCCGTCCCGCTCTCGCGGCAGGCCGAGGTGCTCGCAGCGGGCGAGGTCGACATGTGCTTCGTGCGCCTCCCGCTGGATGCCCCGGACCTCCACCTCGTGGCGCTGTGGGAGGAGCGCGCCGCGATCATGATCGGCACCGAGAACGTGCTCAGCCTGCTCGACGAGGTGACCGAGCAGGACCTCACCCAGGAGACCGAGATCCCCGCTGCGCATGCGGACGACGCCGCCGAGCGCATCGCGGTGGTCGCCACCGGCGTCGGATTCACCCGGGTGCCGCTGTCTCTGGCCCGGCTCCACCACCGCAAGGACGCCGTCTCCCGACCGCTGCGCGATGCTGAGCCCACCCGGATCGCCCTGGCCTGGCCCCGTGCCGAGGACGATGCGCTGCGCCAGGAGTTCGTCGGCGTGGTGCGCGGGCGCACCGCCCGCTCCAGCCGCTGACGACCACCCCCGACCCCTCACATGAAGGAGCATCACCGATGACCGACCAGCCGCACACGAACGTCGAGAGCTTCAACCTCGATCACCGCACCGTCGCCGCCCCGTACCTGCGCATCGCCGACCGCAAGGAGCTGCCCGGAGGGGACGTGCTGACCAAGTTCGACATCCGCTTCACCCAGCCCAACGTCGAGCACCTGGACTCCGAGGCGGTCCACTCCCTCGAGCACATGATGGCCGAGCACATGCGCAATCATTCTGATGCCGTGCTGGACGTCTCCCCGATGGGGTGCCGCACCGGCTTCTACGCCCTGCTGATCGGTGACCTCGCCGTCGAGGACTTCGCCCCGATCCTGGAGGCGACGCTGCGCGACCTGTTGGAGGCGGGCGAGGTCCCCGCCGCCAACGAGATCCAGTGCGGCTGGGGCGCCCACCACACGCTCGAGGGAGCGCAGGCAGAGGCCCGACGCTTCCTGGAGGCGCGCGAGCAGTGGGGTCAGGTCACCGCGAGCTGATCCCCTCGCGCACCGCGCCGAGCAGCCGTGCGGTGCGCTCATCGGTGGCGATGTCATCGATGCTGACCACCTGCCCGGCCGCATCGGCCAGCGGGATCCGCCAGTTCGCGTATTCCTCGTCGGTGCCCGGCTGGTTCTGGATCCGCCGCTCGCCCACGCAGTCCACCAGCGAGACCCCCAGCAGCAGCGACGGGGTGCGCGCCAGATGGCGGTGCAGGGCGATCACCGTGTCCTCGACGCCCGCGCCGGCGGGCAGCAGCCCCTCCTCGCGCAGGCTCTCCAGCACCTCCTCGCGCCCGGCGGCATCGGCGGCGTGCTCCTCCTCGAGGCTCCGCTCGAGCAGCCCCAGCCGGTGGCGCAGCTCCACGTGGACCCCGGCCAGGTATCCGGCCGTGGGAGGGAGGTCGTGGGTGTTCACCGAGGCCATGCACAGGCGGCGGTAGTTCTCCGGTGGTAGCGGCCGGCCCTCGGAGTTGAACTCGAACCACAGGATCGAGGTGCCCAGGATGCCGCGGTCGGAGAGGTAATCGCGCACCCACGGTTCGAAGGTGCCGAGGTCCTCGCCGATCACCACGGTGCCGGAGCGCTCGGCCTCCAGGGCAAGGATCCCGATCATGGCCTCGTGGTCGTAGTGGACGTAGGCGCCATCGGCCGCGGAGTGGCCGCGGGGGATCCACCACAGCCGGAACAGTCCCAGCACATGGTCGATGCGCAGCGCGCCGGCGTGCCGCATCAGGGTGCGCAGCATGTCCCGCCAGGGGCGATAGGAGGCATCGCGCAGCCGCTCGGGGTGCCATGGCGGCTGGTCCCAGTTCTGACCCTGCTGGTTGTACTGGTCGGCCGGTGCGCCCACCGCGACCCCGTCGGCGAGCACGTCACGCAGCCGCCACGAATCCGCGCCGATCTGCTCGACGCCGACGGCGAGGTCATGCATGATCCCGATCCGCATCCCGGCCTCCACGGCGGCGGCCTGTGCGGAGGCCATCTGCTGATCCAGCAGCCACTGCACCCAGGCATGGAAGTCGATGCGGTCCGCGAGCTCGGTGCGGGCCTGCTCGATCGTGGCCGCATCGAGGTCCCGCAGCAGATCGTCACGGGTGCCGTGCACCTGCTCGGCGATCGCGCACCACAGCGCGAAGTCCTCGAGCCCCTCACCCTCCCGGGCCCGGTATGCATCCAGCAGCGCCTGGCGGCCCGGGGTGCGAGGCACCGAGTACAGCTCGTTCAGGGCCTCGAGCTTCGCGGCCAGGACCCGGTCCCGCTCGAGATGGTCGGCGCGCTGATTGGCGTCGGCGAACTCCTGACCCAGCAGCCGCAGACGCTGGCGAGCATGCTCCGGCAGCCGCGAGAACTCCGGGACGTCCTCGATGGACAGATACAGATGGCTGGTGAAGCGCCGCGTGACCGGCAGATAGGGGGAGGGCTCCATCGGCGGGGTCGGATAGGAGGCGTGCAGCGGGTTGACCAGCAGGAAGTCTGCGCCGTGGCGGGCCGCGGTGATCGCGGCCAGATCTCGCATGTCGGCGAGGTCCCCGATGCCCCAGGAGCGCTGGGAGCGCACGGAGTACAGCTGGGCCTGCACCCCGAAGGCGCGGTGGCTGCCGAAGGCATCCGCGGTCGTGAGCCGGGAGGGGGTGATCACCACATCGGCCTCCACCCGCTGTCCGCTCTCGAGCTGGGCGACCAGGCGATGCCAGCCCAGCGGGAGATCGCCGGGCAGGGCGAAGCGGGCACGGCCGCGCAGGACGCCGTCGAGGTCGAACGGGGGAGTGAAGTCCTCCACCTGCGGCAGGTCGCGATGGCCGCCCTCCTCGAGCTCGAGGTGGAGCTGCACCATGGTGCCGTGATCGACGTGCACGGGCACCTCTGCGGCCTGACCCTGTCGCAGCACCGTCACCGGCGGCAGCGTGCGCCGCCAGGGTTCCTGCTCCCGCTCGCGGCGGATCCGGGCGATGTCCTCATCGCTGTGGACCTCGGCGCCGAGCCCGGCCAGGACTGCCTGCAGGGTGTCGTCCGCGACGGACCTCAGCGTTCCGTCCCAGCCCCAGAAATCTGTGCCGACCCCCAGGTCGCGGGCGAGATCACGCAGTGCGGTGGAGTCCAGAGCCATGCGCTCATCGTAACGGCCCGGAATGTATGCCGGGTCACGTTCGCGCCGCTGCGGTCGAGCTGCGGGCCGGCCCCACGGCGCCGGGCGCTCAGGTCCAGGAGGGCAGCCAGATCCGCCACCGCCACTGGTCCAGGTCGATCACCTGTCCGGTCCAGATGGGCCAGAAGAACGCGGAGACGAGCACGATCAGCACCAGCAGGGATCCGGCGAACAGCCCGCCCGCCAGGCGCCGGTCGTCATCGGCGTCCCGAGGCCCGATCACCAGCCCCAGCACATAGGTCAGGCACAGGATCAGCCAGGGCGTGAACGCCACCGCGTAGAAGGTGAAGATGGTGCGATCGGCGTGCACGAACCAGGGCAGGTAGCCGGCGACGATCCCGGACAGTGCCGCCCAGCCGCGTCCATCGCGCCAGCGCAGCGCGAGGAGCACGGTGACGAGGACAGCGAGGGTCCCCAGCCACCAGATCAGCGGGTTGCCCAGGTTCAGGATGTGGGCGGCGCAGCGCTCCACCTCGCAGCCCTGCTCGCCGTACTCGTACGAGCGGTAGTAGAAGTTGGTGGGCCGCAGCATCAGCAGCCAGCCTGCCGGATGCGCCTCGTAGGGATGCTCCGTCTCCAGCCCCACATGGAAGGTGAACGACCGCACGTGGTAGTGCCACAGCCCCCACAGAGCGTCGATCACGCCGATGCCGGTGCCGCCGTCCTGCTCGGTGGCGACCCAGCTGCGGAGGTATCCCTTCTCGCCCAGCAACCAGCCGCTCCACGAGGCCACGTAGGTCACCGCCGCCGTGCCCACCATCGCGAAGAACGCCGGGATCGCGTCGCCGATCAGCCCGGCCCGGAACCAGCGGGGCTGGGCGATGGTGCGCCGTGCCCACCAGTCCCACAGCACGGTCATGATGCCGAACACGGCCAGGAAGTACAGTCCGGACCACTTCACCGAGCAGGCCATCCCCAGCAGCAGCCCGGCCAGCAGCCGCCAGGGCCGCCACCCGCCGCTGACCCCCAGGGCCGAGGGCGTCTCGGAGGCCAGCTGCGCCCGGGCGGTGGCCACGGCCAGGCGCTCCCGGAAGCGGTCTCGATCGATCAGCAGGGCTCCGAAGGCGGCAAGCACGAAGAAGGACAGCGGCAGGTCCAGCAGGCTGGTGCGGGAATGCACCAGATGCATCCCGTCGATCGCGAGCAGCCCACCGGCGATCAGCCCCAGGGTGGTGGAGCGGAACAGGCGCCGCCCGATCCGGGCCAGCAGCAGCACGCTGAGAGCGCCCAGCACCGCCACCGTGATCCGCCAGCCCCAGGCGCTGTCCGCCCCGAGCACTCCCATCCCCGCGCCGATCAGCCATTTGCCCAACGGCGGATGCACCACGTTGGTGCCGTGCTCGAGGTAGGTGTCCACGTCCCCGGCTTCGAACGCCGTATCGGGCTCCTCCGGCCAGGCCATCTCCACGCCCTCCTGGGTGAGCGTGTAACCGTCCTTGACGTAGTAGGTCTCGTCGAAGATCAGCTCGCCGATGCTGCCGAGGCCCCACAGGCGCAGGAGCAGGGCCAGGCCGAACAGTGCCAGCGCACCGACCCAGGCGGCACGGGAGGCGGGGAGGTCGACGGTGTGCAGACGGCGACGGTACGAGCCCAGCACGGCATCGGGATCGTCGTCGATGTCGGCGCGATGGCGCGCGGAGGGTTCCGTCTGCACCCGGACATGCTAGGCCACCGCGGGGAACGGACACGGCAGGGGCGGCCACCGCAGGGGGTGGCCACCGCAGGGGGCGGCCGGGTCCGCGCCGGAGCTCACTGCGGGGATCACTACAGTGGAGGCATGCTCCAGCCCGGTGTCCTCACTCTCGCCGCCACCCCGATCGGCAATCCGCTCGATGCCTCGGTGCGTCTGCAGCGGGCGCTGGGGGAGGCGGAGCTCGTCGCCGCGGAGGACACCCGGCGACTGAACCGCCTGGTCTCCGAGCTCGGGGTCGAGCCGTCTGCACGGATCCTCTCCTATCACGAGCACAACGAGGCCGAGCGCACCCCCGTGCTGCTGGAGGCTCTCGCGGCGGGGCAGCGGGTCCTGATCGTCACCGATGCGGGCATGCCCGTGGTCTCCGATCCCGGCTTCCGCGCCGTCCGCGCCGCGACCGAGGCCGGCTTCGAGGTGACCGTGCTGCCGGGCCCCTCTGCGGTGCTCACGGCACTGGCGGCCTCCGGGATCGCCCCGGACCGCTTCGCCTTCGAGGGGTTCCCGCCGCGCCGGGACGGCAAGCGGGCCTCCGTGTTCGAGCCGCTCGCCGGCGAGCAGCGCACCCTGATCTTCTTCGAGTCCCCTCGTCGCACGGCCGCGACCCTGGCGGCGATGGCCCGCGCCTTCGGCCCGGACCGACCGGCGGCCGTGGCCCGGGAGCTGACCAAGACCCATGAGCAGGTGGTGCGCGGCAGCCTCGCCGAGCTGGTGGCCTGGGCCGAGGCCGGGGAGGTGCTGGGAGAGGTGGTGATCGTCGTCGCCGGGGCCGAGCCCTCGGCGGCGAGCGCTGCGGCTCTGCTGGGCGAGGTGCTCGCCCGTGTCGAGGCGGGCGAGCGGATGAAGGATGCCACCCGGGCCGTCGCCCGGGGCGTGAGCGGGGTCAGCGCGAGCGAGCTCTACGACCTGGTGCTCGCGGAGAGGGCCCGCTGAGAGCCGAGCGGAGCAGCACCGCAGGAGGGACCGCACCTTCGCAGGGGCTCTCACCCTGCATACAGCATGACGCCCCGACCGCGATGGCCGGGGCGTCATGGGAAGGTTCAGGTGCTGCGGGAGATCAGCTGTCGATCTCGAGCAGGCCGCGCTGGTATGCCTTCGCCAGGCGACGCGGCACGTTCGCGGTGCGACCGCGCACGGTCACCTGCACGAGGGTGTCGTTCGCCGCCTTCCACTGCGAGCGGCGGGACCGGGTGCGAGCCCGGGACATCTTGAACTTGGGCACTGCCATGGGAACGCTCCTTGACGGTCCGGAGGATGAACGGGTGCTGGCGCCTGCCCCGAGCAGCAACCCGGACCTGGATCGATCGGGGCGCTCTGGAGCGCGAAGTGACGCGCAACGACCGCCCATGATGCCACAGCCGGACCCGGCCCACCAGCTCGGCGACCCGGGACGTAGTGCACGACACAGTTCTCCCGCGCGCCTCTGCCGTCGTCCAGGGATCCTACGATGGAGCCCATGACCCCTGTGCAGAACCCCGCTCCCGTGCGCGACCGCGAGGCGATCGACCCGCGCGGCGCGAAACGGGACCGCTCCTGGCCGCCGGCACCGGACCCGTTGCCGTTCCCGGTGATCGACAACCACTGCCACCTGGACTTCGCCGACGGGGACACGCAGCTCAGCGTCCAGGACCACCTCGATCGGGCCGCGGCCGCTGGGGTGGACGCGCTGATCACCATCGGCTCCGATCTCGAGGCCGTCCGGTGGACGGCGGCACTGCTGGCCGCGGAGGACTGCCCGCCGCAGCTGCGCGGCGGCGTCGCGATCCACCCCAACGAGGCCGCTCTGCACGCCTGCGGCACCGATCATGAAGGACGCGAGCTGATCGGGCTGGGCGCCGCGATCGAGGAGGTCGCCACGCTGCTGCGCGGCCCGGGCATGGTGGTGGTGGGGGAGACGGGACTGGACTGGTTCCGCACCTCCCGTCGAGACGAGCAGGCCCGCGCCGCGCAGATCGATGCCTTCCGCGCCCACATCGCCCTGGCCAAGGAGCTGGACCTGCCGCTGCAGATCCACGACCGAGACGCCCACCAGGACGTGCTGGAGATCCTCGATGCTGACGGCGCCCCCGAGCGCACTGTCCTGCACTGCTTCTCCGGCGACGCCGAGTTCGCCCGCGCCTGCGTGGACCGCGGGTACTTCCTGTCCTTCGCCGGCACCGTCACCTTCAAGAACGCCGCGGACCTGCGCGCGGGGCTGGCGGAGGTGGGGCTCGGCCAGGTGATGGTCGAGACCGACGCCCCGTTCCTCACCCCGGTCCCGTACCGCGGCCGCCCCAACTCCTCCTATCTGATCCCGCACACCATGGCCACCATCGCCGAGGTCACCGGGACGGGCCTCGAGACCGCGTGCCGCCGCGTGCGGGAGACGACCCAGCAGGTGTACGGCTGGCCGCTCGAGGCCGCCGCATGACCGGGTCCGATGGCACGAGCTCGCGCGGCGAGGTCCCGCTGCTGACCGCGCGCGACATCCGCGAGCTCGCCGATGCCGCCGGGATCCGGCCCTCCAAGCAGCGCGGCCAGAACTTCGTGATGGATCCCAACACCGTGCGCGGCATCGTCGTCCGCGCAGGCATCACGGCCGACCAGGCGGTGCTCGAGGTGGGCCCCGGGCTCGGCTCGCTCACCCTGGGCCTGCTCGAGACCGGCGCGGACGTCACCGCGATCGAGCTGGACCGCGGGCTCGCCGAGCTGCTGCCGCTGACGCTCGCCGCCCGCGGCATCGCCGAGGACCGCTACCGCCTGATCCATGCCGACGCCCTGCAGGTCACCGAGCTGCCGGAGCTGCCCCGCACCGGACTGCCCACCGCGCTGGTCGCGAACCTGCCCTACAACGTCGCCACCCCCATCCTGCTCACCGCCCTGGCCCGCTTCCCCTCCCTCGCGACCGCGACGGTGATGGTGCAGTCCGAGGTGGTGGACCGCCTGGTCGCCGGGCCCGGATCCCGCACCTACGGGGCGCCCAGCGTGAAGGCCGCCTGGTACGGCACCCTCCAGCACGCAGGGCGCATCTCCCGGCAGATCTTCTGGCCCGTCCCGCACGTGGACTCCGCCCTGGTGCGCCTGGACCGCCACGACAGCCCGCTCGGGGACGAGGAGGAGCGCGCCCTGGTCTTCGCCGCGGTCGACGCCGCCTTCGCCCAGCGCCGCAAGACCCTGCGCGCCGCTCTCGCGGGCTGGGCCGGCAGCGCCGCGCGGGCCGAGGAGATCCTGCGCGCCGCCGGCATCGACCCCGGCACGCGCGGCGAGACCCTCGGCATCGCGGAGTTCCGGGCGATCGCCCGCGCCTCCGCGCAGCCCTGAACCGCGGCACCGCGGTGCACCACCGTCAGCCGGTGATCTCGGACAGCTCCAGCCAGCGCTCCTCGAGCTCCTCGACCTCGGCCTCGTGACGCTGCAGCACCTCGGTGAGCTCCTGCAGTCCCACGTAGTCGTCCTGATCGTGCGCGGCGAGCTGCTCGTGCACCCCGGCGATCTGCCCCGACAGCTTCTGCAGCCGGCGCTCGATCGCGGAGACTTCCTTCTGCATCGCCCGCAGCTCAGCGCCGCTGGGCGTGCCGGTCGCGGCACCGGATGCGGGGGCGGCGGCGGAGCTGCTCGGGGCACTCTGCTGCTGCTCGGCCTGCCGGCGGCGGGCCAGGTACTCCTCGACCCCGCCGGGCAGGTGCCGCACCTCGCCGTCCATGACGGCGTACTGCAGGTCCGTGACCCGCTCGAGCAGGTACCGGTCGTGGGAGACGACGATCAGAGGACCGGGCCAGGTGTCCAGCAGATCCTCCATCGCCGCGAGCATGTCGGTGTCCATGTCGTTGGTCGGCTCGTCCAGCACCAGCACGTTCGGCTCCCCGAGCAGGGTCAGCAGCAGGTCCAGGCGTCGCTGCTGGCCTCCGGAGAGCTCCCCGACCCGCACCTTCTGGTGCGCGGCCGTGAACCCCAGCCGCTCCAGCAGCTGGCCCGGGGTGACCGTCTCCTTCCCGGCCTGGAAGGTGGAGCGGAACTTCCCGACCAGGTCGCTGACCCGCTCGGTGCGGTGCTCGGCCAGGCCCTCCAGCTGCTGGGAGACCTGCCGCACCGTGACGGTCTTGCCGCGCTTGACCCGGCCCGCGAGCGGCTCCAGCTCGCCGGTCACCAGCGCCAGCAGCGTCGACTTCCCGGCGCCGTTGGGCCCCAGCACCCCGATCCGGTCCGCGGGCCCGATGTGCAGGGTCACGTCGCGGAGCACCACGTGCTCGCCGTAGCCGGCGTCGACGTCGAGGATGTCGATCACGTCCCGGCCCAGGCGGCTGGTGGCCAGCTGGGTCAGCTCGACCGTGTCCCGCACCGGGGGCTCGCCGGCGATCAGCTCGTTGGCGGCGTCGATCCGGAACTTCGGCTTCGAGGTGCGGGCGGGGGCGCCGCGACGCAGCCAGGCGAGCTCCTTGCGCATCAGGTTCTGGCGCTTCGACTCGATCGCGGCGGCCTGCCGGTCCCGCTCGACCCGCTGCAGCACATAGGCGGCGTACCCGCCCTCGAAGGGCTCGACGATCCCGTCGTGCACCTCCCACATCCGGGTGCAGACGGCATCGAGGAACCAGCGGTCGTGGGTGATGACCACCATGCCGCCGTCCTTCGGGCTCCAGCGGCGGCGCAGGTGCTCGGCGAGCCAGGCGATCCCCTCGACGTCCAGGTGGTTGGTGGGCTCGTCCAGCAGCAGCACGTCCCAGTCGCCCACCAGCAGCTCCGCCAGGTGGACGCGGCGCAGCTGCCCGCCGGAGAGGGAGTCCAGCCGCGCCTCGAGCGAGATCCCCTCCAGCAGTCCGCTGAGCACGTCCCGGATCCGCGGATCCGAGGCCCACTCGTGCTCCGGGCGGTCCCCGACCACCCGCTCGCGCACGCTCGCGCCGGGGGTGGCGACGTCCTGCTGCGCCAGCACGCCGACCCGCACCCCGCCGCGCACCGTCACCCGTCCGTCGTCCGGCTCCTGCTGGCGCGCCAGCAGCCGCAGCAGCGTCGACTTGCCGTCGCCGTTGCGGCCGACGACGCCGATGCGGTCCCCGGCATCGATGCCGAGGGTGACGTCCGCGAGCAGCACGCGATCGGGGAGAGCGACGTGCAGGGACTGGGTGCCGAGCAGATGGGCCATGACGAGCGGTACCTCGGGATCGAGCTGAACGGGACGGATGCGGGACGAGGGAGGTCGGCGTGCCGGGATGCCGGGCGCTGGGAGGCAGGTCGCCGGGACGCGGGGCACGGGAGGGCAGCGCGGACCTGCACCCCCAGGGTGTCATCCCTCCGGCGGGTCCTCCGCCTCGAAGGTCAGCAGCAGGCGGCGCAGTGTGTCCGCCAGCACGTCCTGATCGGCGCCGGGCAGGGGAGCGAGCAGCTCGCGCTCGGCGGCCAGCAGGCTCTCCATCGCCAGGTCCACCCGCTCCACCCCCTCGGGCAGCAGACGCACCTCCACCCCGCGGCCATCGCGGGGGCTGCGGGATCGGGAGACCAGGCCGCGCTCGACCAGCTTGGTGATGCGGGTGGTCATGGTGCCGCTGGTGACCAGGGTCTGCTGCATGAGCGCGCCGGGGGAGAGGGCGGAGTCGCCGCTGCGCCGCAGGGCCGAGAGCATGTCGAACTCCCAGCCCTCCAGTCCGGCTGCGGCGAAAGCTGCGCGACGCGCGGTCTCGAGATGCCGGGAGAGCCGGGAGATGCGGGAGAACACGGCCATCGGGGCGGCATCCAGGTCCGTGCGCGCCTGCGCCCAGCCGGCGATGATGCGGTCCACCTCGTCGCGCGGGGAGACCGAGGGGGCATCAGGCATGCGGGGCTCCTTGGACGTCGGGGTGAGGTGAGTCTAAGCGGCCGATGCGCTCATTCCGGGAAGCGGCCGCGCAGATCCGGCTACTTCTCGAGCGCCCCGAGTCCGAACCAGGAGAGGTTCACCATGCGCGCGGCGACCACCTCCTTGGCCGGTCGGCGGGTCTCCAGCCACCACTGCCCCGTGTAGGCGACCATCCCCACCAGCATCTGGGCGTAGATCGGGGCGTCGCGCGTGGGATAGGAATGCATCTTCAGCTGGGCCGCCAGGATCGTCTCGACCCGTTGCGCCACATCGGTCAGCAGCGAGGAGAAGGTGCCGGCGGCGACGCTCACCGGGGAGTCGCGCACCAGGATCCGGAAACCGTCCTCGTGCTCGTCGATGTAGGACAGGAAGGCGAGCGCGGCCCGCTCCATGAGCACCCGGGGGTGGGCCCGCTGCTCCTGCAGGGAGCGCTCCAGATCGCCCAGCAGGGTGCTCACCTCGCGGTCCACCACCACCGCGTACAGCCCCTCCTTGCCGCCGAAGTGCTCGTAGACGATCGGCTTGGAGACCTTCGCCCGGGCGGCGATCTCCTCGACGCTGCTGGCCTCGAAGCCCTTCTGCGCGAACACCTGACGACCCACCGCCACCAGCTGCTCCCGTCGCTCCTGGCCCGACATCCGGGCCGAGCGGGGGCGCGAGGCTCCCTCTTTCACCATGCGGGCAGTCTTCCACACGCTCGGGGGCTGCCCGGGAGAGACCTTCCGGACGCCGGGAGGGGCCTCGCGGAGGGGAGGAGGAGCGATCGGGGCAGACTGTGAGAGACCTGCCGACGGGGAGGGTGCCCATGCCACGAGCCCTGCGGCGATAGGATCGGTGCGCGCAGAGCGCATCCTCCGCCATGGTGTAATCGGCAACACCTCAGATTTTGGTTCTGAAGTTTCAGGTTCGAGTCCTGATGGCGGAACGAGCACCGCCCCGGCGGTCCTCACGCAGCACACATCATCGATCCGAGGAGCTGCCGACGTGGAATCCACCGCCGCCGCTGTCATCGTCCTGGCCGCCGGGGCCGGGACGCGAATGAAGTCCCGCACCCCCAAGGTCATGCACGAGATCGGGGGCCGCTCGCTCCTGGTGCACGCCGTCAACGCCGCCCAGGGCACCAGCCCCGGCGAGCTGGTGGTGGTGCTGCGGCACGAGCGCGACCGCGTCGCCGCCCACCTCGCCGAGCACGATCCCGAGGTCGCCGTCGCCGATCAGGACGACATCCCCGGCACCGGACGCGCCGTCCAGTGCGGGCTCGAGCGGGTCACCGCCACCGAGGGCACCGTGCTGGTCACCTACGGGGACGTGCCGCTGCTGGATCCCGCGACCCTGCGTGAGCTGGTCGCCGAGCACGAGGGCGCCGGCGCCGCCGTGACCGTGCTCACCGCCCGGGTGCCCGACCCCACCGGCTACGGCCGCATCCTGCGCAGCGAGGACGGCAGCGAGGTGCTCGGCATCGTCGAGCACAAGGACGCCACCGCGCAGGAGCGCGAGATCGACGAGATCAACTCCGGCATCTACGCCTTCGACATCGAGGTGCTGCGCGACGCCCTCTCCCGCATCGGCACCGACAACGCCCAGGGCGAGATGTACCTCACCGATGTGCTCGGGATCGCCCGCGCCGACGGCCGCACGGTCCGCGCCCTGGTCACCGCCGACGTGATGATGGTCGAGGGGGTCAACGACCGGCTCCAGCTCGCCCAGCTCGGCGCCGAGCTGAACCGTCGCACCCTGGAGCGGCACATGCGGGACGGGGTGACGATCATCGACCCGGCCACCACCTGGATCGATGCGGATGTCTCCATCGGCCAGGACGCGATCATCCGCCCCGGCGTCCAGCTGCACGGCGCCTGCGACATCGGCGCCGAGGCCGTGATCGGCCCGGACACCACCCTGCGCGACACCGAGGTGGGGGAGGGCGCCGAGGTGCTGCGCTCCCATGCGGTGCTCGCCGTGATCGGCGCCGGGGCGAGCGTGGGCCCCTTCTCCTATCTGCGCGCCGGCACCGACCTCGGTGCCCGCGGCAAGATCGGCGGATTCGTCGAGACCAAGAACGCCCGGATCGGCGCCGGCGCGAAGGTGCCGCACCTGTCCTACGTGGGCGATGCGGAGATCGGCGAGGGCACCAACATCGGCGCCGCCACGATCTTCGCGAACTACGATGGGGTCGACAAGCACCGCACCGTCATCGGCAACCAGGTGCGGATCGGCTCGGACACCGTGCTGGTCGCCCCGGTCGAGGTCGGGGACGGCGCAGTCACCGGCGCCGGCACGGTGGTGCGCAAGAACGTCCCGCCGGGCGCTCTGGCGGTCAACGCCGTCTCGCAGCGGAACATGGAAGGATGGGTCCAGCGGCGCCGACCCGGGACCGCAGCCGACGACGCGGCACGAGCCGCTTCCGCGGAGCGGAGCGGCCCCATCGCGGGCGAGTCGGAGCAGGACGATCGCGAGGAGCAGGGGAACCGATGAGCGGAATCATCACCACCGGGGAGAAGAGGCTGGTCCTCGCGTCAGGTCGCTCCCATCCCGTCCTCGCCCAGGAGGTCGCCGAGGAGCTCGGGGTCGACGTGCTCCCCATGGACGCCTGGGACTTCGCCAACGGCGAGATCTACGTGCGCTACGGCGAGTCCGTGCGCGGCACCGACGTGTTCGTGCTGCAATCCCATCCCGCGCCCATCAACACCTGGGTGATGGAGCACCTGATCATGATCGATGCGCTCAAGCGGGCCTCCGCCAAGCGCATCACCGCGATCGCCCCCTCCTTCCCCTACGCGCGGCAGGACAAGAAGCACCGCGGCCGGGAGCCGATCTCTGCGCGCCTGGTCGCCGATCTGTACGAGACCGCCGGCATCGACCGCATGATCTCAGTGGACCTCCACGCCCCCCAGGTCCAGGGATACTTCAACCGGCCCGTGGACCACCTGATGGCGCTGCCGATCCTGGCCGATTACGTCTCGAGCAAGTACGGCGGCGAGGATCTCGCCGTGGTCTCCCCGGATGCCGGCCGGATCCGGGTGGCCGAGCTGTGGGCCAAGCGCCTGGGAGGGGTCAACCTCGCCTTCGTGCACAAGTCCCGCGACCCGCGCAAGCCGAACCAGGCCGTCGCCAAGCGCGTGATCGGCGATGTGGAGGGCAAGACCTGCATCCTGGTGGACGACATGATCGACACCGCCGGCACCATCGTGCAGGCCGCGGATGCTCTCAAGGCCAGCGGCGCGAACTCGGTGGTGATCGCGACCACCCACCCGATCCTGTCCGACCCCGCCACCGAGCGGCTGAAGTCCTCCAGCGTGCAGGAGGTGGTGTGCACCAACACCCTCCCGATCCCGGAGGAGAAGAAGTTCGACCGCCTCACCGAGCTGTCGATCGCCCCGCTGCTGGCCAGCGCGATCCGCGCGGTGTTCGACGACGGGTCGGTGACGAGCCTGTTCGAGGGCAACGTGTGACCCACGCCGGACCGGCACATCGCCGTGCGCTGGTCGGCATGGTGCGCCACTGATCGGCGCCCGACCCTCCGGTCGGCAGCAGTCAGCGGCCCGCCGGCACCACGGTTCGTGAGCACATGAGCGAGGGCCCGTCTCCGAGTGGAGACGGGGCCCTCGTGCAGTGCGGGGTGGTGTCAGATCAGGAACCTGTTGCCCTTGACGATCCGGTGCCACTGCTTGCCCAGGCCCACGTGGTCGCCGGCGGCGAGCCCGGCCATCGCGATCACGGCGACCGCCAGCAGCAGGTGGGTGTCGTACAGCGGGTTCGTGGCGATCGGGAATGCGGCCAGGTACATCAGCGTGTACATCGCGGCGGCGGAGACCGCGGCGACGCGGGTGCCGATGCCGAGCATGAGCGCGACGCCCACCCCCAGCAGACCGGCCATGAACAGTACGTCGGTCACCGGGTTGATGCCGAGGAAGAACTCCCACACGCCGGCGAAGGGGTTGCCGCCCGCGATCGATCCGCCCAGGAAGCCCGCGGTGGGGGAGCCGCCGTTCAGCCAGGAGCCCTCGGTCGGGGTCGAGAAGCTCAACCCGAAGGTCTTGTCCAGGAACGCCCACAGGAAGGTGAAGCCGACCATCAGGCGGGCGACGCCGAGGACGGTGTACCCCCAGCCCTGCTTCGCAGCACCGGTGGCCTCGAGTGCACCGGCGTTCGTGATGAGGGGCTGTGCGGCGGTGGTGTTGGCGGTGGTGGTCACGGGAGATACCTTTCGATGGGCGTTCCCGGGGATCGGGTCCGCGCTGGAGTGACACTGAGAATCTATGCCGACTCGAGCCGCCCGGACGGGGACCTTCGTCACCAGTTTCTCGCTGTGACCTGCAGGGACGTTGGTCCCGTGGAGACGGGAGGGCGGCCGGAGCGGTGAGCGCGGCTGCGGCGGTGGTCACGTCCCGGGGGTGCGGGGACCTCGCCCGTGCTAGCCTCGCCTGGTCACTTCGGCGAGGGAGCGGGCTGCGGCCCCTCCGTGATCGACGCGGTGCGGAGGATCGGGGGCTGCGGCTCCCTGTGCCCCGTGGCGTCGCTCATCGTCGAGCCACCCACTCCACGAGGAGCACCCCCATGGCTGAGAAGCTGAACGTCGCCCGCCGAGAGAGCTTCGGCAAGGGCGCTGCCCGCCGCATCCGCGCCGAGCAGCAGATCCCCGCCGTCCTCTACGGCCACGGCGAGGACCCGTACCACCTGGTCCTGCCCGGTCACGAGACCGCGCTGATCGCCCGCAACCCCAACGCCCTGCTCGAGCTGACGCTGCCCGAGGGCGACGTCCACCTGGCTCTGATCAAGGAGATCCAGCGCCACCCGCTCAAGCGCTCCATCACCCACCTCGACCTGATCATCGTCCGCAAGGGCGAGAAGGTCGAGGTCGACATCCCCGTGATCATCTCCGGCGAGGTCGTCTCCCCGGCGATCGCCGTGGTCGAGCTGCAGGCCATCACCCTGCTGGTGGACGCGCTGAACGTGCCCGAGGAGATCGAGATCGACGTCGAGGGCAAGGAGGACGGCTTCCAGCTGTTCGCCGGTGACGTGACCCTTCCCCAGGGCACCGAGCTGGTCAGCGACCCCGAGCTGCTCGTCATCTCCGTCGCCGAGCCGCGCGTCGAGGAGGAGTCGGAGGACGAGGCCGCCGAGGGCGAGACCGAGGCCGCCGAGGAGTCCGCCGAGGAGGAGTGACCTCCGTGCGCCGCGGGCCGGCCCGACCGCCCCGTGAGGCGCTGCTGATCCTCCCGGACGGGCGCAGCGAGAGCTGTGCGCGTGCCCGCAGGGTTGATCACATGACACGTACCGGGGCCCGCCAGCGCGGCGGCGCCCCGGTACTGTTGTCGGGGCTGGAAACGCCCCCAGGAGACCCTCTGCAGAGCCTCTCCTGCCCCCACCCACCACTGGATCGAGGAGTTGCCCGTGACCGCTGAGGAACGTCTCCCGGGGCCCTGTCTCGTGGTCGGGCTCGGCAACCCCGGGCCGAAGTACGCCGCCACCCGCCACAACATCGGCCAGATGGTCCTCGACCACATCGCGGCCGCCGGCGGCGGGAAGTTCTCCGCCGCCCGCCGCGCCCAGGCCGTGGTGCTCGAGGGCAGGCTCGGCCTCCCCGGCGCGGACGAACGGGTGATCCTCGCCAAGACCACCACCTTCATGAACACCTCCGGCGGCCCGGTCTCCGCACTCGCGAAGTACTACGCCATCCCGCCCGAGCGGATCGTGGCCGTCCACGACGAGGTCGACATCCCCTTCGACACGGTGCGCCTGAAGCGCGGCGGCGGAGAGGGGGGCCACAACGGCCTGCGCGACATCAGCCGGGCACTGGGCACCAAGGACTACCTGCGCGTCCGGGTCGGCGTGGGCCGGCCCACCGGCCGGACGGACACCGCCGACCACGTGCTGTCCCCCTTCACCTCCACCGAGCGCAAGCAGCTGGACCTGCTGCTCTCCGACGCCGCCGACGCGGTCGAGGCCCTGATCCTCCAGGGCCTGACGGCCGCGCAGCAGACCTTCCACTCCCGTGAGGCACGATGACCACGCTCAGCGACCCCGGCTCCTCCCGCGCCCCTGAGACGAGCGGAGCGCACCCCGCCCCGCTCGCCCCGCTGCTCGACCAGCTCGCCGCCGGGAAGGACCTGACCGCCCTACGCGAGCTCGTCGCCTCCGGCAGCGAGAGCGGCGAGGGCGGCTGCGTCATCGCCTCCGCCGGCATCGTCCCCTTCGCCGTCGCCGACCTCGCCCGCCGCTCCAGCGCCGAGGCGCCGCTGGTGATCATCACCCCCACCACCCGGGCCGCCGAGGACCTCCGCTCCGCTCTGGGTGCACTGGTCGGCACCGAGCACCTCGCCGAGCTGCCCGCCTGGGAGACCCTGCCCCACGAGCGCCTCTCGCCCCGCGCCGACACCGTCGCGAGGCGCCTGGCGACCCTGCGCCGCATCAAGCACCCCGAGACCGAACGGCCCGTCCACGTGCTGCTGATGCCGGTCCGCTCGCTGCTGCAGCCGATCGCGGCGGGACTGGGCGACCTGGTGCCGGTCCGTGCGCAGGTCGGGGACACCTACCCCCTCGAGGACCTCGAGCGCGACCTCGTCGACGCCGCCTACGCGCGGGTGGACATGGTCGAGAAGCGCGGCGAGTTCGCGGTGCGCGGCGGCATCCTCGACGTCTTCCCGCCCACCGAGCCGCATCCGGTGCGCGTGGACCTCTTCGGCGACGAGATCGACGACGTCCGCTACTTCCAGATCGCCGATCAGCGCTCCCTGGATCCCGCCCCGCAGGGGCTGGACGCCCCGCCCTGCCGCGAGATCCTGCTGACCGAGCAGGTGCGCGAGCGCGCCCGCGACATGGCCGAGCAGCTGCCCGGTGTCACCGAGATGCTGCAGCGCATCGCCGCCGGCATCGCCGTGGACGGGATGGAGTCCCTCAGCCCGGTGCTGGTCGAGGAGATGGAGCAGGTCGCCGATGTGCTGCCCGCCGCCGCTCGCTTCCTGGTGATCGCCCCGGAGAAGGTCCGCGCCCGGGCTGAGGAGCTGGTCTCCACCACCGACGAGTTCCTCGCCGCCGCCTGGTCCAGCGCCGCCGCCGGGGGAGGGCTCCCCATCGACGTGGGCGCGGCGAGCTTCGTGCCGCTGTCCGAGGCGAAGGGCCACGCCAGAGAGGGCGGCCGCCCCTGGTTCACCCTGGCGCCCTTCGGCCTGGACACCGACGCGGACCTCACCCTGGGTACCGCCACCCATCCCGGCTACTCGGGCAAGCCCGGGGACGCCGCCCGCGACCTCGAGCGGCGACGCGCCGAGGGCTGGTCCGTGATCGGCACCATGGTCGGACCCGGCGGGGCCCGCCATGCCGCGGAGAACCTCAGCAATGACGGCCTGCCCGCCGTGTTCTCCCCGGAGCTGGACGGTCCCGTCGCGTCCGGCGAGGCCGTCATCACCGTCGGCCCTTTCCCCGAGGGGCTCGTCGACGAGGACCTGAGGCTGATCCTCGCCTCCGAACGGGATCTCACCGGCAAGTCCGGCGCTCGCCGCGGCGAGGCGCCCAAGATGCCCTCGCGGCGCCGCAACGTCGTCGACCCCCTGCAGCTGAGCCCCGGGGACTTCGTCGTCCACGCCCACCACGGCGTCGGCAGGTTCGTGGAGATGACCAGCCGCGTGGTCGGCACCGGCGCCAAGCGCACCACCCGCGAGTACCTCGTCATCGAGTACGCGGCGTCCAAGAGGGGACAGCCCGGGGACCGGCTGTACGTGCCCAGCGACCAGCTGGACCAGGTCACCAAGTACGTCGGCGGGGAGGAGCCCTCCGTCAACCGCATGGGCGGGGCGGACTGGGCCAAGACCAAGTCCAAGGCCCGCAAGGCGATCCGGGAGATCGCCGACGAGCTGGTGCGGCTGTACTCCGCCCGGCAGTCCGCGCCCGGGCACGCCTTCGGCCCGGACACCCCCTGGCAGCGGGAGCTCGAGGACGCCTTCGAGTTCGTCGAGACTCCTGATCAGCTCGCCACCATCGAGGACGTCAAGGCGGACATGGAGAAGTCCGTGCCGATGGACCGGCTGATCCTCGGCGATGTCGGCTACGGCAAGACGGAG
The DNA here is from genome assembly GCA_019115335.1 of Candidatus Brachybacterium merdigallinarum. Lineage (GTDB taxonomy): Bacteria > Actinomycetota > Actinomycetes > Actinomycetales > Dermabacteraceae > Brachybacterium > Brachybacterium merdigallinarum. The sequence goes on along the minus strand of DXDT01000137.1, from coordinate 544 downwards.
ATCGCGGTGCGCGCCGCCTTCAAGGCCGTGCAGGACGGCAAGCAGGTCGCCGTGCTCGCGCCCACCACCCTGCTCGCCCAGCAGCACCTGGAGACCTTCGCCGAGCGCTACACCGGGTTCCCCGTGACCGTCCGGGGGCTGTCCCGCTTCCAGTCCGCCGCGGACTCGCAGGCCACGATCGACGGTCTGCTCGACGGCAGCGTCGACGTCGTGATCGGGACCCACCGCCTGCTGACCGGCAGCGTGCGCTTCAAGGACCTCGGGCTGCTGATCATCGACGAGGAGCAGCGCTTCGGCGTCGAGCACAAGGAGACCCTCAAGGCGCTGCGCACGAACGTGGACGTGCTGGCGATGTCCGCCACCCCGATCCCGCGCACCCTGGAGATGGCGGTGACGGGGATCCGCGAGCTCTCGATCCTGGCCACCCCGCCCGAGGAGCGCCACCCGGTGCTGACCTACGTCGGCGCCCAGGAGGACAAGCAGGTCACCGCTGGGATCCGGTGCGGTGGCCGCCTCCGCCGAGGCGATTCCGGAGTCGGCGGCG
>DXDT01000136.1 GCA_019115335.1 Candidatus Brachybacterium merdigallinarum | reverse complement strand
CTGCAGCTGCCGGGCCAGCCCGAGCAGACCTTCTTCGCGGCCGGCGCCCCGTGGTTCTTCACCCTCTTCGGCCGGGACTCCCTCCTCTCGGCCCTGCTCGCCCTGCCGGTGGACCGTTCGATCGCCGAGGGCACGCTGCGCACCCTGGCCGCGCGCCAGGGCACGCACGTCGACATCGGGACCGCTCAGCAGCCGGGGAAGATCCTGCACGAGGTGCGTGCGCAGGGGATGGAGATGGCCGACAGCCACCTGCCGCCGGTGTACTACGGGACGATCGACGCCACCCCGCTGTGGATCGAGCTGCTGCACGAGACCCGCGGGGCGGGGCTGGCTGATGCCGTGCTCGAGGAGCTGCGGCCGGCTCTGGTCTCGGCGTCGAGGTGGTTGCTCGAGCATGCCGACGCCGATGGTGACGGCTTCCTGGAGTACCTCGACGAGTCCGGGCACGGCCTGGCCAATCAGGGCTGGAAGGATTCCGGGGACTCGATCCGCTTCGCCGACGGCTCCCTCGCGGAGGGCACGATCGCTCTGGCCGAGGTGCAGGGCTACGCCTACGCCGCCGCCCTGCATGCTGCGGACCTGCTGGACGATTCGGAGCTGTCCCCGCGCCTGCGCGACTGGGCCGAGGAGCTGCGGGCGCGCTTCCACGAGGTGTTCTGGTGCGAGGACGAGCTGGGGCCATACGTCGCCCTGGCCCTGGACGGTGCCAAGCGGCCGGTCACCGGCGTGGCCTCGAACATGGGGCACCTGCTGGGCACCGGGATCCTCGACGCCGCCCAGGAGCGGCTGGTCGTGGACCGCCTGCTGCACCCCAGCATGTTCTCGGGCTACGGCATCCGGACCCTGTCGACCACCAACGGCGGGTACGGCCCGCTGCGCTATCACGGCGGCAGCGTCTGGACCCACGACACCGGGTACATCCTGCGCGGGATGCTGCGCTCCGGCTTCGAGGCGGAGGCTCAGGTCGTGGCCCGCGGGCTGCTGCGCGCCGCTCACGGTTTCGATCAGCGCCTCCCGGAGCTGTTCAGCGGCCAGGGGACCGATCAGGTGGATCCTCCGATCCCCTATCCCGCCTCCTGCCGCCCGCAGGCCTGGGCCGCGGCAAGCGCCGTCCCGGTCGCCATGGCACTGGGAGCGCTGCAGCGGAGCTGAGCCCGGGCCGGCGTCCAGCCCGGACGAACTAGCATGGAAGGGCACCCTCACGAGCCGGCCTGCCCGGCGCCGCCTCAGGAGACCCCGCCATCGACGAGACCACGGCCGCCGCGCCCTTCCACCGGATGACTTCCCTGCGCCCCCCGTGGCATGCGCGGAACAAGCCGCTGCTGACGGTGCTGGCGACCTTCATCGCCTATGTCGCACTGGTCTCGGTGCTGCTGGTGGGCACGATCCTGATGCTCGCGCTGCTGCCGGGGGTGAACGTGGCGCTCGGCGTGGCAGTGGGTGATCCGACCAGCCCGTTGGATGCCGCGCTGGCGCTGGCGATGGGGGCGATGTGGCTGCCGGCTGCGCTGATCGGGGTGCGGTTCGGCGGTTGGCGCCCGGTGGGCACGCTGCTGTCGGTCGCCGCCCGCTGGCGCCGCGAGGTGCTGACCTCCACCGGCGTGTGGGCGGGGATCGGCGGGCTGCTGGTGGTGGCGGTCGCGGCGCTCGCGGGTGCCCTGGCGGCGGCGTCCGCTCCGGGTGCTTCCCCGGCTCCTGAGGAGCTCGGCTCCGGCTCGATGGGTGCCCTGCTCGGAGTGTGCGTGGTGGTGCTGCTGCTGGCCCCGCTGCAGGTGGCGGGCCTGGAGCTGACGATGCGCGGGGTGATCCTGCAGGTGGTGGGCACCTGGGTGCGTGCGCCCTGGCTGCCGATCCTGGTGGCGGCGGCGGTGCCGCTGGTCGGGCGGTTCAGCTCGCCGTCGGTGCTGATCGCGACGATCGGGGTGGCTGCTGCGGCCGCGGTGCTGGCCTGGAAGAGCGGCGGGCTCGAGCTGCCGTTCGCCCTGATGCTGACGGTCACGATCGGTTCCCTGCTCACTTCGGCCTTCGCGGCGGGGACCGGCGCCGGGGCGGCGGCGCGGGCGCTGTCGGGCGGGGTCGCCGCGCCGGGCACCTCGGCGACGGTGATCGGCGCGGAGAGCGCGCCCTCATTGGCCGGTGGGATCGGTGGGACGGTCGCTCTGCTGATGCTCACGGTGGTGCTGATGATCGTGGTCAGCCGGCGGGAGGGGCTGGGCTTCCTGGAGCCGGTGCGTCGGCCCGCTGCGATCCCGGCACCGGAGCTGGTGCCCTTCTGAACCCGGGCGGTCTCCTACCTGAAGAACTTCCTGACGATGTTCAGCACGGCGATCAGGAAGAACGCGCCGAAGAAGATCGGGAACATGCCGCTCCCTGAGCTCAGCCCGTTGCCGAACAGGAACCAGGCGATCATCGCGAGGAAGACGAGCGAGACGACGGCAGAGATGATGTTCGAGAAGCTCAAGCGGGGCGTCGTGCCGACCTTCCGGCCCCGGCCGCTGGAGATGCGGCTGCTGCCGGCGCCCGCCCCGAATGTCGGCGCCCAGTCGGAGGAATCGCGGCCCAGCGGGTCCTGCCGCTCACTCCCCGCGGTGCTCCCGAAGTCGCTGCTGAACCCTCTGCCGGCGCCGCGGTCTGCGTCGCTGGTGAAGTCGTTGTGGAAGTCGTTGCCTGTGCTCATGGTTCCCCCTGCTGTCGCCGTCGGCGCTCGGGCACGAGGGTACTCGACGGTGCCCCGCTGCGCTGTGGCGCCTGGCCCGCTGAAGCGTCCGCTGCCCTCTCTCGTCGATCCGAAAGGATGCCATGGCCAGGATCCTCGTGGTCGAGGACAGCCCCGAGGTGCGTGGACTCCTGCGCGAGACCCTCACCGCGGAGGGGCACGAGGTCACCGTCGCGGCCGACGGGCCGACGCCCAACGACCACGCTGAGACTCCCGGTCAGAAGGGCGGGGGTCCGTTCTCGCCCCAGGGGCCGGGTGGGATCGGGGGCGGCGGATCGGAGTGATCGCGTGGACGGATGGCCCGCTGGCGGTCCGGATCGCGCCACGGTGAGGGGGCTTCGGTCGGCAGTTCGTCGGGCCCTGGGCCGGGGGCTGGCCCCGATTCATCTGCCGGTCCCGATCGTGACCTCGGCTCAGGGGCAGGCTGCGGCGCGAGCTCCAGGTGGGCGCGGGGGTGGCCGGCGGGAGTGCCGGCGAGGTGATTCCGCCAGGCGGTCTCGAGGTCCTCGGCCATGCGCAGGGAGGCGAGGTCGAGGTCGTCGATCACGGTGAGGACGTCTCCGTCGGTCCCGATCCTCCAGCGGGTGCGGCCGGGCTGACCAGGCGTGGCGGGGAGGCGGGTGGGGTCGATGAGGCCGTTGGTCTTGTCGAGGTGATGCTGCCAGCACAGCAGATGGAGGTTCTCGACCTCGGTGAGCTCGCCGGCGTCGGAGTTGCCGCGCTGGCACTCCTCGATGTGATCGGCCTCGGCGGCCCAGGTGGTGGTGCGGGAGCAGCCGGGCACGGCGCAGGTGGTGTTGCGCAGCCGCAGGTGCTCGAGCATCGCCGCGGTGGGCTGAAAGCGGTCGGCGGGCAGGGGCAGGAACGCCCCGCGGGCCGGCTCAGTGAGCACCCGGTACCAGACCGGGTTGTCGCCTGCGAGGGAGCGGGCCATGTCGGCAGGGATGAGGGTGGTGCCATCCAGAGTGCCGGGCTCATCCGATGCGCCGAGCAGGGTCAGTGCGGGCACGGTGAGGTTGATGCGGAACCGCTGGGCAGGCACATCGGTGCCCTCGGTGTCGTACTGGCTGCTGGTGAGCAGCGCGAAACGCAGTTCCCGCAGCGGCAGGGCCCTGCCTGTGGCGGCGACGACGCCCTCCGGGTCGTGCGGGATCTCCGTGCTCTCGCGCAGGGCGGCACGCTGGGCGGCCTGGACGGCGCGGGCGGTCTCGTCCAGAGTGCGCCACTGCGCGATGACGTCGGGAATGGGGCCGGTGACCAGGATGCTCGCCGAGCCGGCCTCCGGGCCGGGGAGGAGTTCGACGTCCTTCTCGATCCGCGTTGCCGGGTCGGGGATCTCCTCCCGATGACGCAGCAGTTCGATCAGCGATCTTAACAATGTATGGAAGCGCTCTGGCGTGATATCCATTGACCACTGCGAGACGACGATATCGAGCTTCTTCCGGGATTCATCGGAGAGGCCGCGGGACTTCTTCAACATTCTCTGGAACCACGTCGACGGCATTTCTCCGATGCTGAGCATCTCCAGAGACTGCGGGAAGAGGTGGACGGCCTGATAGGCGTCGCGCAACTGCCAGGAGGCGGCATTGGTGGTCACCCGCAGGGCGAGGGCGGCGCGCGTGGCATCGACGTCGGTGCCGTCGCTGAGCTCCTCGTACTCACCGTCGTGATCGAACAGCTCGGCCAGGGCACGGTACTGCTCGGCCTGCACGGCAGCAGTGATCTTCTCCAGATCCCACACTCGCTGGGTCACGGCGCTGAGCTGTGGTTCCTCCGTGGACTTCCCGCGGGCGGGAAGAGACTCCCGGGTGAGACGACTGCGAGCCCGCACTCTTCGGAAGCGAGCTGGCAGTGACGCCAGGGATGCCGGATCAAGACCCGGGGAGGAACTCGGATCGCCATCGCGCGTTGTGCGCGCACCTCCCATCGCGCTCACCCGAGTCACCCCCTTCCCACGCCCACATCACCGTTGATGTCTCGCCTCGCCGGGTGAGACATCAGGCTGATCTCGCATTTTGATTCGACCCCTTCAGCCTAAACGATCACGACCGCGATAGCCAGAGCTCGGGCCAATAATTCTCCACCGAGAACCGTCCACAATGTCTTTTTCGGGCGCCACCTGGGCAGATGGGTCGAGAATCGCGGCTCCTCCACAATGGCCAGTTTTCCACAATCTGAATTCCGCCCGGGGGTCCGAGGGGAACTGGGCGGTCTCAACGGGGCAGGGCGACCATGGCGGGGCGGGCGAGCTCCTTGCAGACGGGCACGGCACCAGCAGGCGGCAGGCAGAGCGCTCCCGATCCTCACGCTCTCCTGACACTTCGGCGCCCGATCCCGACGCTCTGAGGGGTGGAGCGACCCCTCGCGGGAGGCGAGGATCCCGCACTCGACATGTGTGCAGTAGATGCTCGCGGGCAGGGTCGCCCTGCCCACCACCATGCAAGGCCCCAATGGCGGGGCCGGAAGGAGCCATCCGATGAAGGCTGCAGTTCTCGATGAAGTCGGTGCCCGGTACGAGGTCCGCGATGTGCAGATCGACTCCCCGATCGGGCGTGAGGTGCTGATCGACGTGAAGGCGAGCGGGCTGTGCCACAGCGACGAGCACATCCGCGCCAATGATTTCGGGTTCCCGATGCCCACCATCCTCGGCCACGAGATCGCGGGCATCGTGCGCGAGGTCGGTGACTATGTCACCGAATTCGAGGTCGGCGACCATGTCGTCGGCTGCCTGGTCGCGTTCTGCGGCCACTGCGACCAGTGCATCCAGGGAGCGCCGTTCCGCTGCCTGAACCAGGACACCGCCGGCATCCGCCAGCCCGATGAACCTGCGCGACTGTCCACCCCGGACGGCACCCCGATCACCCAGTTCCAGGGCCTGGCCGGGTTCGCCGAGCAGGCGCTGGTCCACGAGAACCAGCTGGTCGCGGTCAACAAGCAGATCCCCTTCGACCGCGCCTGCCTGCTGGGCTGCGGCGTGATCACCGGAGTCGGCACCGCTGTGAACACCGCCGGGGTGCGCGTGGGCGACTACGTGGCGGTCTTCGGGGCCGGCGGCGTGGGCCTGAACGGGGTCCAGGGCGCGGCGATCGCCGGCGCCCGGAAGGTCATCGCCATCGACCTGCAGCCCAGCAAGCTGGAGCTGGCGAAGAAGTTCAGTGCCACCGACGTCATCAACCCCGCGGAGGAGAACCTCGAGGAGCGGATCCGGGAGATCACCTACGGGCACGGAGTGGACCATGCCTTCGAGATGATCGGCATCCTGCCCACGATGAAGCAGGCGTTCTCGATCCTCGCCAAGGACGGCACCGCCTACGTGATCGGCATGCAGAAGCCAGGCACCACACTCAACCTCGAACTGTTCAACGACGTGCTGATGAACCGCAAGGCCGTCAAGGGCGTGTACATGGGGTCCACGAACCCGCGCCTGGACATCGCCCTCTACGCGGACCTGTACACCCAGGGCCGCCTGAACCTCGATGACCTCGTCTCCAAGCACATCGATCTCGAGGCGATCAACGAGACCTACGCGGAGCTCGAGGGCGGCCAGGTCGCGCGGGCGGTCATCACCTTCGACTGAGCAACACCCGCGACCGAGCACCACCCGCGACGGAGCACCACCTTCGCCAGAGCGCTCCGGACGGGAGCGGGGGCCGGGTCACCTTGTACCCGGCCCCCCTGCCCGCGGAACGCTGGCGGTGAGCTGCGCACAGGAGTCCGACGCCGTACTGCTGACGGTCACCGAACAGTGAGCCGACGGGCCCGCCGGCGTCGAGCGGCCTCGGAGGCGCCGCTCCCCCGCTGCGGTTCCCACAGACCGAGCCCCTCGCGCCGGGAGTACCACCACCAGAGGGCCGCGGTGATCAGCAACATCGGCACGGTCGACTGCAGCAGCATCGCCGGGTGCACCGCTCCCTGCTCCATCACGCTCGGGATCAGCGGGGCGACCACGTACAGGGTCAGGTTGTTGGCGGCGTGCAGCAGGATCGGGAGCTCCAGCCCGCCGGTCTTCCAGGCCAGCATGCCCATCGCGAGGGCAAACGCGACGATGTCGATCTGGCCCACCCAGTCGTAACCGTGCCCGAGGACGAAGAGGGGCACCGGCAGCAGGATCCCCAGCGCCGGGGTGCGCATCCACGTACCCAGCATCTGCATCGGCAGCGCCCGGAAGGCATACTCCTCGCCGGCGCTCTGCAGCGGGGTCAGCACGAGGATCGCGAGGAACGCGATGACGACGGACAGGTCCAAGGGCGGCGCCGCGATCTCCTCCCGGCTCAGCAGCAGCATCGAACCGGTGTTGAGCAGCACGTACAGGGGCAGCACCACGATCGCGACCCGGCCCAGCAGCCGCCAGCGGAACCTCCCCAGCACGGAGTGGACGATGCCTGCGCGTCCGTATCCCGCCATCGTGCCGATCACGACCGCTGGGATCATCAGCGCGATCAGCCCGAGGGTCCCGATCTGATCGGCGGCGCTCAGCGGATCGTCGAGCTCCGGGGACGTGGCGAACGCCGGCCAGATCTCTCCGGTCAGGAGCAGCAGGGTCATGAGCGCCAGGAACATCGCCACGTAGACGACAGCGGCCACGCCGACCGCGACGAGGGGCCGCCACCAGCGGTGACGCTGGGGCACCGCGTGCGCGAGGCGGTGGAAGGGCAGCGAGGGGGCAGCGGGCTCCACCTGCTGCGCGAGGTGCCGCTCGAGGTACTGATCGGTTGTGGTCATGCATCGATCCTGCGGGGCGGTTCCGGGGGTGCACATCGCTCTCCCGGCTCGCTCCCGCCTCGTCCGATCAGCCGATCCGCACCGCGCGGGGGTCGGCCGAACGGTCGATCCGGCCGGCCGGGCGCGATCCCTACCCTGGGGACATGAGCGATGTCCGTCCCCCGACCCGGCCGCCGGGGCCGCCATCCGTGCGGTCCGGCCGGGACTGGATGATCGCGATCGCGCAGAGCACGGCGAGCGTGATCCTGGGTGGCGTGGTGCTACTGGTGAGCTTCGGGAGCCTGGTCACGGAGTTCGACGATCAGCCTCCTGTGGGTCTGGTGCTGGTCGTGCTGCTCGATGCCGTGGTGGGGATCGGGGCGACGCTCGCGATCGGCCCGCTGCGGTTCCTGCGTCCGGGTCGGCTCCACACCGCGGTGCACCTCCCGCTGGCGGCGCTCGCCGGTTTCAGCTCATGGGCGATCCCGGCGGCGGGGATCGCCCTGTACCGTCTGGGCACGCGCAGGCGGCTCGCCGTCGACGTCTCGACACTGCTCGCCGTCACCATGGTGACCGCGGCGGCCCTCGCGCTGGACTCTCGGCTGCGGGCAGAGGCGATCGGCGCGGCCGAGCTGACCGCGGTGGCCGTCGTGACGCTGCTCGCCGTGATCCCGCTGCTGAGCGGTCGCACCGTGGGCACCCGCGAGGCGCTGATGGACTCGTGGCGGCAGCGGGCGGCCGCGGCGGAGCGGGAGGCGGAGTCGCTGGCACGGGAACGGGATGCGGAGGCCGCGCGGGTGCGCGCCGAGGAGAGGTCCGCGCTGAGCCGCGACATGCACGACAGCATCTCCCATCACCTCGCGGCGATTGCCCTGCACGCCGGGGCGATGGCATACCGCGAGGATCTGCCCTCGTCGGAGCTCCGGCGCGCCGCGGCCACCGTGCGGGATTCCGCGCAGCAGGCCAATCGAGAGCTGCACACCGTGCTGACCTCCCTGCGGGACAGCGGGGGCGACGCTCCGCTGGCCGATGTCCCGGCCCTCTCCGAGATCGTCGGGACGCGTCGCGCCGCGGGGCAGGATTTCGATCTGCAGTGGCAGGGTCTGACGCCCGAGGATCTCGCACACCGGGACCGCAGCACGGTGGTGGCGCTGGCGCGGGTCCTCACGGAGGTCACGGCGAACGCCGCCAAGCACGCTCCCGGGGCCCCGCTGCAGCTGACGATCTCCCGCGAGGGTGAGCAGGTGCGGCTCGACGCGCGCAATCCGCTGCCCGAAGCTGCCGTGGTCCCACCCACGTCCACGGGCCACGGGCTGCTCGGGGTGCAGGAGCGGATGCGGCTGCTGGGCGGGGACGCCCGCTACGGCGCAGAGGGGAATACGTTCCGCGTGGAAGCATGGATGCCATGGTGAACAGGGACGACGCAGTGAACAGGGACGACGCTGCTCGAAGCCGGATCCGGGTGCTGCTGGTCGACGACGAGGCGCTCATGCGCTCAGGGCTGCGGATGATGATCCACGGCATCCACGGCATCGAGGTGGTGGGAGAGGCCGCCGACGGGCACGAAGCGCTCGTCCAGCTCTCCGCCCTGGCACCCGATGTGGTGCTGATGGACATCCGGATGCCGCGCATGAGCGGACTGGAGGCGCTGCGCAGCCTGCAGGAGCGGGGGCACCTGGCCCGGGTGGTGATGCTGACGGCCTTCGACACCGACGAGTTCCTGCTCGAAGCCCTGCGCGCAGGCGCCGTCGGCTTCCTGCTCAAGGACTCTCCGCCGCAGGATGTGGTGGATGCCGTACGCGAGGCGGCCGAGGACCGCTCCCGGTTCTCCCCCGAGGTGCTCTCGCGGCTGGTGCGCCTGGCCACAGTCCCCGATGCTCCCGCCGCCGCTGCCGCTCCCGGAGGCGAGCATCTGCCCACCGCCGCTGCACCGGAGGGTGTCACCGAGCGGGAATGGGAGGTCGCGGGCCTGATCGCCCAGGGCATGACCAATCAGGAGATCGGCGAAGCACTGTTCATGTCGATCGCGACGGTGAAGACCCATCTGGGCAGGCTCTACCACAAGCTGCACGTCACGAACCGGGTACAGCTGGCGATCCGCGTCCTCGAGCAGGACGTCAGTCGTCGGCCGCGGTGACCTCGACCTCGATGCTGCCGCGGATGGCGCCGGAGGCCGTTCCAGTGGTTCTCGTTCCAGTGGTTCTCGTTCCAGTAGTTCTCGTACCGGCGGCTTCAGCAGTGCGCTCCCGCAGCCGGACTACTGGCCGGGACTCTGCGCTCCCACGACGCGATGGGGGACGTAGGGCTCCTCGAGCCGCGCGATCTCCTCGTCGGTCAGCTCCAGGTCCAGCGCGCCGAGCGCCGCGTCGATGTGCGAGGTCTTGGTCGCGCCGATGATCGGGGAGACGACCGGGTTCTTCGCGAGCAGCCAGGCCAGGGCCACGTGCACCCGCTCCGCACCGCGCGCCTCCGCGATCCGGGCGACCTCCTGGACGATGGCGCGGTCGGTCTCCTCGGTGGTGTCGTACTTGATCTTCGCGGTGCGGTCGGTGCGGGCACGGTCGGTATCCGCATCCCAGTCGCGGGTCAGGCGCCCTGCCGCGAGCGGGCTGTACGGGGTGGAGGCGACGCCGAGCTCGCGCAGCAGCGGCATCATCTCCCGCTCCTCCTCGCGGTACAGGAGGTTGTAGTGATTCTGCATGGAGATGAACTTGGTCCAGCCGTGGGTCTCGGCGACGTGCTGGGCCTGCAGGAACTGCCAGGCGAACATCGCGGAGGCGCCGAGGTAGCGGACCCTGCCGGAGCGGACCACGTCATCGAGGGCCTGCATCGTCTCCTCGATCGGGACGGTGTAGTCCCAGCGATGGATGATGTACAGGTCGATGTAGTCGGTGCCGAGCCGTTCGAGGCTCTTGTCGACCTCGGAGAGGATCGCCTTGCGGGAGAGCCCGGCGCCGTTGGGGCCCTCGTGCATGCGGCCGTTCACCTTCGTGGCCAGCACGATCTCGTCGCGGTTCGCATAGTCGACGAGGGCCTTGCCGAGGATCTCCTCGCTGCGGCCGATCGAGTAGACGTTCGCGGTGTCGAAGAAGTTGATGCCCGCATCCAGCGCGTGCTTGATGACGGGGCGCGAATCCTCCTCCTCCAGCACCCAGGAGTGGATCCAGCGCTCGGGGTCACCGAATCCCATCGTGCCCAGGCACAGACGGGAGACGTCCAGTCCGGTGTGTCCCAGCTTCACGTAGTCCATCGGGGCTCCTTGTTCGAGGGTCGCGGGCGTTCGCTGCCCGCCGGATCATCCTCGCACTGGGGTGGGACACGAGGGAGGCACTGCCGGTTCCCCTCTCGAGCCGGCCGGGGCCGCGCCCGTCTCCGGGCGCCCGCGCTCAGACGATGAAGCTCAGCACCGCCGCGAACCCGACCAGGAGCGTTGCGGCACCCAGCACGGCCACCCAGCGTGGGATCGGGGTGGGCTTCGCGGTCACGTTGGTGATGTAGATGCCGGCGATCGAGGCGACGCCCAGGACGGCGGAGAGGACGACCAGCACGGTGGTGAGGGTGCTCATGAACATGCTTCCCTTCAGCGGGGGCGAGGGCGGAAGTGGCGGATCAGCTGCACTTGCGGAAGGTCTTCCCGCCGGGCATGCCGTACCGCTTCCCGGTGTAGCCGCCGTCATCGGAATAGGGGATCTCCGGACCGTACGGCACACAGCTCGATCCCGAGGAGGAACCACCCCCGGAGGAACCGTTCGACGAGCCTCCGGAGGACTCCCCGCTGGAGGAGCCGCCCGATGAGCTGTCCCCGGAGGAGCTCCCGGATCCGCTGCTCGGCGCTTCCTCTGCGGAGCGCTCTCCCGAGGAACCGGAGGACCCGGACGACGAGGACTCGGACGGCGCGGACGCGGTGCGCTCCCGCTCCTCCTGCTCCTGCCGCTCTCGCTCTTCCTCCTCCTCGCGCTCCTTCCGCTCCTGCTCCTCGCGTTCCTCGCGCTCGATGCGCTCCTGCTCCTCACGCTCGAGGCGCTCCTGCTCGAGGCGCTGCTGCTCGGCGTCGTAGTCGGTCTTGAGCCCGTCGAGGGTCTCGCGGGCGGAGACGGCCCGCTCACGAACCTGCTCGGAGTCCTCGCGGACACCGTCGAGGTAGCCCTCGACCAGCGGCCTCGCCAGCACCGCGTTGCCGAGCCCCGGCAGCCCGTCGGCATCGAGACCGGCGAGGAACGCGTCGACCCCCTCCTCGACGGCGATGGCACTCGCGAGCGCATCGGCGGGATCGCCCTCGACCGCTCCCGGCACCGCGTCCACCGCGGCGGACTGCGCGGCGAGCTGAGCGGGCAGCGTGCAGTCGACGTCCTCCGCGAACAGGCCGGCCCCGTCGCGCTGCGCGGCCTCGAAGGCCTCCTCCACCTCGGGCAGGAATCGGTCGTTCGGCTCGAAGAGCACGGGCACCCCGAGCCCTTCGCGGGCGATCTCGGCGTTGATCAGCGAGCCGGACTCGAACACCCCGGCCAGGGTGCGGTCGTAGCGGTCGGTGCGCTCCTGGTCGTACTCGAGCTCGATCTCGGTGCCGGCCGGGAGCCGCTCGGTGAGGAACGCCGCGGCCTCCGGGCCCAGGCACTGCACCGGCTGATCGGGATGCTTCGTCTCGGGGGTGTCGATGTTGAGCAGGCGGATCGTGGTCTCCTCCCCGCCGACCTCGGCGATCAGGGTGTCACCGTCGATCACGCGCACCACCTCACCACGAAGGTCGTCGTCGCCGGAGAAGGCGCCCCGGACCACTGCCCCCACTGCGGCGAGGGCCGCCACGGAGATCACGGCGAGGACCGCCAGCGCGGACACACCCAGGAGCACCATCCGGCCGACGCTGCTGACCGGTTTCAGCGGCGCACCGCTGTGCCTGCCCATGACCATCCCTGACGCTCCTGACTCGACATGACATGACGGGACCACGACGTCCTTGAATCATCACCCACCCGTCGGACATTCGCGCGCGGTTCCCTCGCCATGCATCGGACCTCACACCCTCCGTGGGATCCTGGGCACGGCGCCGGTCGCACCCGGCCCGGCGCATCACCCCGACCCGACCAGGAAGTCAGACAGCGCAGTGTCCACCACCCTCGATCTCTCCCGCGCTCTAGGCCGGGCCCGCATGCTCGTCGCGATGCTCTCGACCCCGAAGCTGCGGCACGGCCTGGCCAGGCTCCTGCGCGGGGAGCCGCTGCCCGAGGATCCGTCGGTGCGCGGTCCGCTCTCCCGACTCGACTGGCTGACGGCGGGCGGCGACACCGCAGCCGACGCCGGTGCCGCTGTCGAGGCCGCGGTCGATGTCGAGGCGCTGCGCGAGATCACCGAGGCGCTCTCCGTGATGCGCTCCGACCAGGCGATCCTCGAGGTGGGCCGGTTGGCGGGGATCCCGGTCAAGACCGAGGAGTCACGCGAGGTCAGCGGGAGGATCGCTCGAATCGTGTTCGAGCGCATCGGAGTGGAGCGCACCCTCAGCGAGGCGGAGCTGAACGCCGCGATCGCGATGTTCGCGCAGGACGTGGCGCTGGTGCGGCGCGACACGGTCGATGCCGGAGTGCTCACCCGCTCCGCGGACGGTACCGCCTACCGGCTGGCATGACCGTCCCTCCCGGGCTGATCAGGCGGCGGTGATGAGCTCCTGCCGGCGGCGGTCGAGCTCCTCGCTCGTGCTCCAGGTGCCGAACAGTGCCGCTCCCGGCTCGAGCTCCCGGCCGTCGGCGAGGTTCCCCACCCGCACCGGTTCGTAGCCGAGTCGCTGCAGCAGCACGGAGACGGCGTCGGCGGCGCGGGGATCATCGGCGGCGAGCGCGATCGCCCGCCGCTGCGGGTCGCCGTCCTCCCGGCCGTGGTCCTCGAGATCGTGGTAGCCGATGTGGTTGAGGGTCTTGACCACCTGCGCGCCCGGGAACCGGGCGGCGAGCAGCTCACTGGTGGACAGCTCCTCCCCCGCCGCCTCCAGAGCGGCGCGGGCCCGGGCCACGGCCGCGGCATCGGCCTCACCCCAGGGGTTCGTGGCATCGATGAGGATCACGTCCTGCAGCGCCACCGGCTCCAGCTCGAGGGCCACGTGCAGGGGCACGGTGAGGGCGACGACGTCGCTGCTGCGCGTCAGCTCGCGGAGATCGACGCTGCGCGCGCCGGGCAGGTGGGCGGCGGTGACGGAGGCGGGTGCCCGGCCCGTCACCTGCACCTCGAGTCCGCTGCGCAGGGCGGTGCGGGTCAAGGCGCTGCCGATCTTGCCGGGCCCGAGCACTCCCAGCCGCGGGGCACGACGGGCACGCTGGCTCACGGTCGGGGCCGACGCCGCAGAGGCGGGCCGCCACGCGCTCCCGGACGGGCCGGAGGAGCCGGTCGGCGCGGCGGCGGCATGACGTCCGGCGGCGGCGAGCAGCTCGCGGGCCAGCGCGTCGTTGCGACGATGGCAGGGGGCGTTGGTGCGGGGGCGGGCGAAGGCGCCGATGGGCAGCTCGGAGGTCCAGGGGCCGATGGCCCAGAGGTTCTCCTGCGCCGACCCGTCGGGAGCGATCACCCGGCGGTGGTCGTCGACCTCGAGCGTGCCGGGCGCGGCGGCCGCCTCGCGACCGACCGCTCCGGCGCCTCCCGCGCTCTCGCCGCCCGCCCCTCCGCCACCCGCACCATCGCCACCGGCAACGAGGTCGCGCAGCAGCGGATTGGTGGAGTCCGCGAGGGAGGCGGCGGGCAGGAAGGCGTCGATCAGCGCGGTGGTCTCCACGCTCGCGCCGGCGCCGCCGCGGGCGATGAAGCGGCCGGAGGCCTCGTCGGCGCTGACCCGGAGGCGGGGGCCCAGGAAGTGCACCACTCCGGCCCGCTCGAGGGCGAGAAGCTGGTGCAGGCGGTGCGGGGGCGGGCCGGAGTCGACGAAGCTGAACAGCGAGTGCCACCAGCGGGGGTAGTCCTGGCGGGAGGCCTCGCGCAGGCGGGTGGCGGGCAGCTGGTCCACCAGCACGCCGTGCAGGCGCAGCAGCACCTGGAACAGGGCGCGGGCGGAGGTGGTGTCCCCCTGGGTGTTCGCACGCAGGTCGTGCTCGATGTGTCGCACCACGGCGTCCCGTGTGACCTGCGGATGCGCCTCCCCGTGCAGCCAGGACAGGGGGTCGTCCAGCCAGGCCAGCGGGGCCTCACCAGGGCCGGCGACCGGGGCGTCCGGGACCCAGCGGGCGATCTCGGCCGCGATCAGCGGCAGCACGTCGGCGCAGAAGTCGAGCCGGCCCTCGGCGTCCTCGCGGGCACGGAGGTTCTCTGCGGTGACGTGCACGAGGTCCCCGGGGCCCGCGGGCGCGCCCTCGTCGCGCACCTTCGAATGGTAGGGCACGCCGCGCCGTGATCCCACCCAGAGCCGGGGCTCCTGGCCGGAGGGGCGGTAGATGAGGCGGCCGGGCTCGCCAGGCTGCGGATCGGGCTCGAAGCGGCCCCCACGCCCCTCGGTGAGCAGGGCCATCAGATCCACGAAGCCGAGCCCCATCCCGCGCACGATCGTGTCCTGCCCGGGGGCGATCAGGTCGAGCTGGGCGTCAGAGGCCTGGGCGGGCGGCACGTAGGCGCCGCCGTGGCGGCGGGCGAAGGAGGCCAGCTGGTAGCTGGCAGCGGAGGGCCGGGCATCGGTGTGCCCGGCCGCGAGCAGCAGCAGATCGGCGGGCAGCGCCGGGCGGTCCTCGAGCTCGACGCGCCAGCCGTGCCTCGGACCGGTGCCTGCGGCGCGCACCGCGGTGGCGGTGGTGCGGTGGACGGTGACGGTGACGGTCTGCGGGAGGTGGGCGAGCACCTGGCCGAAGAACCATTCGAGGTAGAGCGCTTGCACACGGCGACTGGCGAAGTCCGTCTCCTGGAGCGCCTCGATCTCGGCGAGGCGCGCGGTGCCCGCGGTGGGCGCCGTGATCGTGCCGCGGCGGATC
Source organism: Candidatus Brachybacterium merdigallinarum (assembly GCA_019115335.1). Taxonomy (GTDB): domain Bacteria; phylum Actinomycetota; class Actinomycetes; order Actinomycetales; family Dermabacteraceae; genus Brachybacterium; species Brachybacterium merdigallinarum. The sequence continues at coordinate 6,703 of DXDT01000136.1, read as the reverse complement.
CCGTCGGCCCATTCGGCGAGCGACGGTCCGGCGACCACGGGGCCGGCGCAGTCCACGGTCTCGTCGGTGAAGATCGAGACGTCGGCCGCGCGGGAGTTCATCAGCAGCAGCGGACTCTCGGTGGCCTGCCAGATGCGCCCGGCGCCGGGCATGTGCGGATCCACGATGTCCACGTGCAGGGGCATCGCGCCCAGGTGCTCCGCCTGCTCGGGCAGGTGGGCGCTCGCGCCGAGCCGCTCGAGCACGCCGATGGCGCGCGGCCCGCCGCCGACGATGACGAGCTGCGTGCTGTGGTCGCTGATCCGGGAGTTCATCCGACGGGATCCCTTCTGAGGTGCTTCTATGTCGCATCATGACGGTCCATAGCCGCCGCCTTGCAGTTCCATTAGCTTTGCTTATAGCGTCTGCTCCTGCAAGCCCAGACCGACCCGCCGTTCACGTTCCGTCACGGAAGGCACCTCATGACCCACTCCGTCGTCTCCCCCGAGACCGCACGCCGCACTGCCCCGGCCGCCTCGGCCACCGGGCCCGCCCCGGCCACGGGAGTGCGCGAGATGTCGTGCCCCGTCGACCCGCCGAGCCCCACCGACCCGCCGAGCCCCACCGACTCGCCGGAACCCGAGGACCTCTCGACCCTGCGGGTGGTGCCGGCCCGGCATCCGGGCCGCGTGGTCCTCGCCGTGGTGGTGGGCCTCGTGGTCGCCGCGGTCTTGTACTCCTTCGTGACCAATCCGCGCTGGGAGTGGGGGGTGGTCACCCAGTGGTTCCTCGCCGAGTCGATCATCCGCGGCCTGATGGAGACCCTGAAGCTCACGGTGCTCGCCGGCGCGGTCGGCTTCGGCCTGGGTCTCGTGCTCGCGCTGATGAGACTGTCGAAGTCACCGCTGATCTCCGGGGTGAGCTGGACATTCTCCTGGATCTTCCGCTCCACACCGCTGCTGGTGCAGCTGCTGCTCTGGTACAACCTCGGCTACCTCTACGAGCGGGTCACCCTCGGCATCCCCCTGACCGACGTGACCTTCTTCGACGCCCGCACCAGCGACCTGATGACCCCGATGCTCGCCGCGATCCTGGGCCTGGGTCTGCACCAGGCGGCCTACGCCGCAGAGCTGATCCGCGGCGGCATCCTCTCGGTGGACCAGGGCCAGCTCGAGGCGGCCGGCGCCCTGGGCATCCCGGCCCGCGACCGCTCCCTGCGGATCGTGATGCCGCAGGCGATGCGGGCGATCCTGCCCACCGCGTTCAACGAGATCATCGGCCTGGTCAAGGGCACCTCGATCGTCTACGTCCTCGCCCACGCCGAGCTGTTCTTCACCGTCCAGCTGGTCTACGGCCGCACCCAGCAGGTGCTGCCGATGCTGCTGGTCGCGACCCTCTGGTACGTGGTGATCACCTCGGCGCTGTCCATCGGGCAGTACTACATCGAGCGCCACTACTCCAAGGGCGCCGTGCGCACCCTGCCGCCCACCCCGCTGCAGAAGCTCCGCGCCCGCCTCGGCCGCCTCCGCCCCACCCCGACGGGAGCCCCCGCATGAGCACCACCGCTGGCGCCATCGACACCGCGACTCCCCCTGCTCCCGCCCCGCCCCGAGCGGGCCTGATCGAGATCCGGCAGGTCCACAAGTCCTTCGGGGACCTGAAGGTGCTGGCCGGGATCGACCTGACCATCCAGCCCGGCGAGGTCACCGCGATCCTGGGCCCCTCCGGGTCGGGCAAGTCGACCCTGCTGCGCACCATCAACCATCTCGAACCCGTGAACCAGGGCCTGATCAGCCTGGACGGTGAGGTGATCGGGTACCGCCGAGAAGGGAACCTGCTGCACGAGCTGCCCGAGAAGGAGGTGCTGCGCCAGCGCACCGCGATCGGGATGGTGTTCCAGAACTTCGCCCTGTTCGCCCACAAGACGGCGCTGGCGAACATCACCGAAGCGCCCCGTCGCGCCCTCGGCATCCCGCGCCGCGAGGCCGAAGCCCACGCCCGAGAGCTGCTGGACCTGGTAGGGCTGGCCGACAAGGCCGATGCCTACCCGCGCCAGCTCTCCGGCGGCCAGCAGCAGCGGGTCGCGATCGCCCGCGCCCTCGCGCTGCGCCCCAAGGTGCTGCTGTTCGACGAGCCCACCAGCGCCCTGGACCCCGAGCTGGTCGAAGAGGTGCTCGCGGTGATCCGCTCGCTGGCCCGCGCCGGCACCACCCTGGTGATCGTCACCCACGAGATCTCCTTCGCCCGGGACGTGGCGGACACGGTCGTGTTCATGGACCGCGGCCGGATCGTCGAGCAGGGCCCTCCCTCCCAGATCATCGACCATCCCGCCCATGAGCGCACCCGCACCTTCCTGCAGCGCGTGCGCAGCGGCGGTCCCGACGCAGAATCCGCCGCCCCCGCTCGCTCCACCGACAAGGACCCCTCATGACCAACCAGGACCCCACCCCCGGATCCTCGCCCACCACGACGACGACCGCGCCCACGTCCCCGCCGCGTCGCCTCTCGCGACGCGCGATGACCGCCTCCGGCCTGCTGCTGCCGCTGGGCCTGCTCGCCGCCTGCGCCGATCCGGCCCCGGCGGTGACGGCCGGGTCCTCGGCCGGCGGCTCCGGTTCAGGTTCCTCGTCGTCCGACGGCGGCGGCGAGTCCGGCGGGGCCGGGGACGTGGACACCTCCGGCAGCCAGGAGCTGATCCGCGCCGAGGCCGATGAGGAGATCGCCGCCCTGCTGCCCCCGGAGATCGCCGAGTCCGGAGTGCTGCGAGTGGGGATCAACGGCACCGGTTCGGCGCCGCTGTCCTTCCTCGCCGATGACAACCAGACCTACATCGGCTCCGAGATCGACATCGCCCGCATCGTCGCCGACAAGCTCGGCCTCGAGTTCGAGCTGCTGCTCACCACCTGGGAGAACTGGCCGCTGAAGCTCGAGGCCGGGGACTTCGACGTGGTCCACGCCAACATCGGCATCAACGCCGAGCGCCTGCAGAAGTTCGACTTCGCCTCCTACCGGGCGGCATACATGTCCTTCCTGGTGCGCGAGGGCGCGGACTTCTGGCTGGAGGATGCCGAGTCGATCAGCGGTCGCCTGATCGCCGTCGGCGCCGCCACCAACCAGGAGCAGATCCTCACCACCTGGAACGAGCAGCTGACCAGCAAGGGGAAGGAGCCGGCGGAGCTGAAGCACTACTCCACCGAGGCCGACACCCTCCTCGCCCTCGGCTCCGGCCGGATCGACGGCTACCTCTCCCCCTTCGCCTCGCTGTCCTTCGTCGCCGCCCGCCGCGACGACGTCGAGCTGCAGGGGAAGATCAACGCCGGCTGGCCCGACGAGACCTTGGTCGCCGCCACCTTCCCGCGCGGCAGCGGCCTCGCCGAGCCCTACGCCGCAGCGATCGATGCGCTGATCGCCGACGGCACCTACGCCCAGGTCATGGAGCGCTGGAACCTGACCGAGGAAGCCCTGCCCGCATCCCGCGCCCACACCCAGGAGAACCCGTGAGCACCACACTTCCCGACACCCTCACCCCCGCCGATCCCGCGGCGGGCACGGCCCAGCCCGTGCTCGCCCTGGACCTGGTCCCCGATCCGGCGGTCCTGCCCTCCCTCGCGGAGCTGGCAGAGGCCTCGGAGGAGGCCGGGCTCGGCGCCCTCACCCTCAGCGACGGGCCGCTGCACCCGATCCACGCCGCCTCGTACCTCGCACCGCTGACCTCTCGGATCGCCCTGCTGGCTCGCACGGACGCCGTGCACGTCGAACCGTTCCACCTGGCCACCCAGCTGATGAGCCTGGACCACATCTCCCACGGCCGGGCCGGCTGGCTGCTGCGTGCGGAGACGGATCCGCAGGCCGCGGCGGCCGTCGGCCGGGAGACACTGCCTGCTGCCGCCCGCGCCCGGGAGGCCGGGGACGTGCTGACCGCTTCGCGCCTGGTCTGGGACTCCTGGGCCGAGGACGCCGTGGTGCGGGATGCCGACCGCGGCCTCTACCTGGACGCCTCGCGGCTGCAGTACGCCGATTTCCAGGGGGAGACCTTCTCCGTGCGCGGACCGGCGATCACTCCCCGCTCCCCACAGGGGCTGCTGCCGGTGCTGGTGGCCGATGCGGACCGCGCGGACGTCGGCGACCGGGTCGCCACCGAGCTGGCCGATGGCCGCGCCCTCGACGTGCCCCTCGCCCCGGGCGTCGGCGCCGAGGAGCTCGCCGCGCAGATCACCCGCGCTCTGAACACCGCGGCGACCGCGCCTGCCACCGAGGGCGCCTTCGCCGCGGTGCGCCTGGTGCGGCTGGTGGGCACTCCCGCGGACGCCGACCCCGCCGCGCTGCGGGCACTGCTGACGGAGCTGGTGGAACGCCTGGCGGTGGGAGCGACCGTCGCCCCGCCCCCCGCCGCCGGGGCGCGCCTGCGCGATCAGCTGGGCCTGCCCGTCCCCGCGTTCCATGCCGATCCGGCGCGCCGCGCCGACCGTGCCCGCACCCATGACAGCGCCAGCACTCCTGACAGCACCCGCACTCCCGTGAAGGAGACCGCATGACCACCGCCCCGTTCCCGACCCTCGCCACCGCCGAGCTCTCCGCGGAGGCGGCGGCCCTGGCCACCGGGCCCGAGGAGCATCCGCTGCATCCTGCCCACACCCCCACCGGGCAGCTGCGCCTGGGGGTGTTCTTCCAGGGCGTGAACTCCTCCACCATCTGGCGCCTGCCGGAGAGCGGTGACCAGGTGGCCTGGGAGTCCTTCGAGGCGCTGATCCGCACCGCCGAGCGCGGGAAGTTCGCGGCCTTCTTCCTGGGCGAGGGGCTGCGGCTGCGGGAGCACCGCGGGGTGCCCTTCGAGCTGGACGTGGCCGGTCGCCCCGATGCCCAGACCCTGCTGGCGGCGCTGGCCGCGATCACCGAGAGGATCGGCCTGGTCGCCACCCAGAACACCACCTACAACGACCCGGTGGACCTCGCCCGGCGCCTGCAGACCCTCGATCTGCTCTCCGGGGGGCGGGCCGGCTGGAACGTGGTGACCACCGACAACGCCTGGACCGGGGAGAACTTCCGTCGCGGCGGCTACCTCGACCATGCGGACCGCTATGTCCACGCCGAGGCGTTCGTGCAGGTCGCCCAGCAGCTGTGGCGGGGGGAGCAGATCAACCACGACGGCGCGCACTACACGGTGCGCGCGCAGGGTGCACTGCCCCGCTCCGCGCAGGGCGAGCCGGTGCTGTTCCAGGCCGGGGCCTCCCCCGCCGGGCAGGACTTCGCCGCCCGCACCGCCGATGTCATCTTCTCCCCCCACGGCGGGCTCGAGGCGGCCGCCGAGTTCCGGCGCAGCATCGCCGAGCGCGCCGTCGCCGCCGGCCGGGACGCGAACTCGGTGCTGATCCTGCCGGGGGCGGAGATCGTGCTGGCCCCCACCGAGGCCGAGGCGGAGGAGAAGATCCGGTGGGTGCGCGATCTCCAGATCGGCCCCGAGCAGGCGATCGCCCTGCTGGAGCAGTACTGGGGCCGGGACCTCTCCGGCTTCGACCCCGACGGGCCGCTGCCGGACGTGCCCCCGGAGGTCGTCGAGTCCGGGGTGACCCGCGGCAGCGGCTTCCAGTTCGCCAAGGCCGAGGAGCTCACCCGCACCTGGCGCGAGGAGGCCGCCGCCAAGGGCCAGTCGATCCTCGAGTTCGCGCGTGAGAAGTCCGGCGCCCGCCGCGGCTCCTTCTCCGGCAGCTACGACGCGGTCGCCGATCGGCTCACCGAATATGCGCGCCTGGGCGCGATCGACGGCCTGAACATCACGCCGTGGCTGATCCCCTCCGGGCTCGACGACATCGTGGACCACCTGATCCCGCGCCTGCAGGAGCGGGGCGTCTACCCGGAGGACTACGCCGGGTCGACGCTGCGCGAGAACCTGGGGCTGCCGCCGCGGTGAGGGGGTGGCGGCCGACGCCCTGCACCGGGCTCCCTGCCATAAGCGGGGCTTGCCACCCGCGTCTACCATGGAGGGCATGGATCCCCGCAGGCTGCTCATCTTCCGCACTGTGGTGCGCAACGGCTCGATCGGGGCCGGTGCCCGGGAGCTCGGCTGGACCCAGCCCGCCGTCTCCCAGCACCTGGCCGCGCTCGAGAAGGAGGTCGGCACCCAGCTGCTGCTGCGCTCCTCCTCGGGCGTGACCCCCACGGAGGCGGGCAGGCGACTGGCCGCGCATGCCGAGGCGATCGCCGCCCAGCTGGAGGCCGCGGAGCAGGAGCTCGAGGACATCACGGCCCTGCGCCGCGGCACGGTGCGCTTCGGCACCTTCCCGTCGGCCGCCGCGCTGCTGCTGCCGCCGGTGCTGGCGCGCCTGCGGGAGACCGCCCCGGATCTGGACGTCACCTTCGATGAGCTCGAGCCGCCGGAGGCGATCACGGCGCTGCGGGAGGGAGAGCTGGATCTCGCCCTGGTGTTCCGCTATCCCGGCACCGATGTCGATGCCGAGGGCACCCTGGAGTGGACGGCCCTGATGGAGGACCGGGTGCTCGCCGTGCTCCCCACCGAGCATCCCCGGGCCCACGACCCGGAGCTGACCCTCGGCGACCTCTCCGAGGAGCAGTGGATCGCCGGCTGTGAGCGCTGCCGTGCGAACCTGCTGAACAATGCCCGCCGCGCCGGGTTCCAGCCCCGGATCCGCCACTCCACCGACGATGCGACCGTGGTCCAGCGCCTGGTCCAGCACGGCGGCGGGGTGTCCCTGATGCCGGAGACGGC
>DXDT01000135.1 GCA_019115335.1 Candidatus Brachybacterium merdigallinarum | reverse complement strand
CTCGCGGATCCTCGACCCCCGCTACGTGGGCCAGGACCACTACGACACCGCGGTGCGCGTGAAGCAGATCCTCCAGCGCAACAAGGAGCTGCAGGACATCATCGCGATGCTGGGCGTGGACGAGCTGTCCGAGGAGGACAAGGTCATCGTCTCGCGCGCCCGTCGCATCCAGCAGTTCCTGTCCCAGAACACGCACCTGGCCAAGCAGTTCACCGGTGTGGACGGCTCGGACGTGTCGCTGAAGGACAACATCGAGGGCTTCCGCGGGATCTGCGACGGCGAGTTCGACCACATCCCCGAGCAGGCGTTCTTCAACGTGGGCGGCATCGACATGGTCATGGAGCAGCACCACCGCATCCAGAAGGAGCTCGGCGAGTGAGTGCCCTCGACGTCACCTTCGTGACCGCGGACCGCACCGTCTGGTCCGGTCAGGCCTCCATGGTCGTGGTCCCGGCGATCGACGGCTCCATGGGCGTGCTCCCGCAGATGCAGCCCACGCTCGCGGTTCTCGACAGCGGACTCGTGCGCATCACCGCCGTCGAGGGGGAGCCCCTCGAGCGGCGCGTGCACGGCGGTTTCGTCTCCGTGGACGGTGACGTGGTCACCATCGCCGTCGACGACGCCGAGCGCGTTGCGGTGAACGCCTGAGCGGACTGCCACTTTCCATGACCGACGTGAGCATCCCGATCCTCCTGGTGGGGTTCGGGGTGCTCATCGTCGTCCTGGCCGCGATCGTGGCCGCCCGCCAGCTGTGGGTCTCCCGGCAGACCGGGGTGGTCGAATGCTCGGTCCATCGCCGCTCCCTGATGGGCGGCAGCGGCTGGCAGCACGGACTGATGCGCTTCAGCCCGGACCGGCTGCGCTGGTTCCACGGCGTCTCGCTGCGGCTGTCCCCCTCGCTCACGATCGCGCGGAGCGACATCGCCGACGTGGAGCGTCGCCAGCTCGACGCTCAGCTCGAGGGCGACCTGACTTCCTATCTGGTGACCTTCTCCCTGGGCAGCGGCGGGGAGGTGCGAGCGATCCTGGACCCGTCCTCGGCCGCGGCGCTGACCGCCTGGCTCGAGGCCGCTCCGATCGGGCTGGTGCTCGGGGACACGGACTGAGAGCCGCAGGCGCCCTTCAGCCCTCGAGCACGCGCCCTTCCGCCCTCGGGGCGGCTCAGTCCTCGACCGGGCTCCCGGCCCGTAGCACTGTGACCGGGCGCAGCTGGGCATCGACCAGCAGCACATCGGCGCGGCGACCCACGGCGAGCGACCCGATCCGGTCCTGCATGCCGAGCACTGCGGCCGGCGTGCTGCTCGCGGCACGGACCGCGGTCACCAGATCCACCCCCGCCTCCTGCACGGCGAAGCGCAGCACGTCCAGCAGATGCGCGGTGCCGCCGGCGATCGATCCGCCGCCGGAGCCCGAGCCGGTCAGCGTCGCGGTCGGGCCCTGCACGGTGACCTGCTGACCTCCGAGCTCGTACTGACCGTCCGGCATGCCCGCCGCCGCCATCGCATCGGTGATCAGCGCGACCGAGTCCTCCGCAGCGACAGCGAAGACATGGGCGACGGTCTCGGCGGCGAGGTGGACGCCGTCGGCGATCAACTCCACCACCAGCTCGGCCCGGGAGGCGGCGGCCAGAGCCGCCAGCGCCGGGCCCGGATCGCGGTGATGGATCGGCCGCATCCCGTTGAACAGGTGGGTGGCGGTGGGGCGGGCGGAACGACCCCGATGACGGCGCAGCGCCCGCCCCGCATGCTCCACGGCCGCAGTCATCCGCCCGCTGCCGGCATCGGTGTGACCGAGGGAGGGGATGGCACCGACCTCGGCGAGCACGTCGATCGCCGCATCCGCACCGGGGGACTCTGGTGCGAGGGTCACGGTCGCCAGATGGCCCTGTGCGAGGTCCGAGAGCTCCCGCACCAGTGCCGGATCGGCCTCGATGATGTGGGCGGGGTTCTGGGCGCCGCGACGGGCGACGGAGACGAACGGCCCCTCGAGGTGGATCGCGGCGATCTCGCCGGCCTCGGCGAGCTGCGTGAGGTCCCGGACCCGCTCCCGCAGGGTCTGCGCGGAGGCGGTCACCAGCGAGGCGACCAGGGAGGTGGTGCCGTGGCGGCGATGCTCATGGACGGCGGTGAGCATCTGCTCCGGCCCGCTCGAATCCGGGAACGAGGCTCCGCCGCCGCCGTGGCAGTGGAGGTCGACCAGCCCCGGCAGGATCAGGCCGGGATGCTCGATCCGGGTGGCGGCCGCGAGCTCGGGAGCGTGCGTGGCGGGACCCGTCCAGACGATCTCCTCCCCGTCGATCAGCACCTGCGCATCGGGGACCAGGCCTCCGTCGAGCACGGCCGTTCCGCGCAGCGCCAGGTCGACGGTCTCCGGGAGCAGCGGGGCGGCAGGGCTGGGGGGCGAGGGGCTCATGCTTCTCCGGACGCGTGAGGTGGGGCAGGGGAGGAGGCTCGTACGGCGGGGCGGTGAGGACGGCGGGGCGAGCAGGAGTGGAGGGTGGTCGTGAGGGGAGGGCGGTCAGGGGGCGGTCAGAACAGGCGGGACTCGGAGTCGTCGATCCCGCGCAGCGCGTCGTAGTCCAGGGTCACGCAGTCGATGCCGCGGTCCCCGGCGAGCACCCGTGCCTGGGGCTTGATGGCCTGGGCTGCGAAGATGCCGCGCACGGGCGCGAGCTGCGGATCACGGTTGAGCAGATCGAGGTAGCGGGTCAGCTGCTCGACCCCGTCGATCTCGCCCCGACGCTTGATCTCGACCGCGACCGTCGCACCGTCGGCGTCGCGGGCCAGGATGTCCACCGGCCCGATCGCCGTGCCGTACTCCCGGCGCACCAGGCTCCAGCCGTCGCCGAGGGTCTCGATGTGCTCGGCCAGCAGCTCCTGCAGGTGCGCCTCGACGCCGTCCTTCTGCAGCCCCGGATCGATGCCCAGATCGTGGGAGGAGTCCTCGAAGACCTCGTGCAGGCGCACCCGGAGCGTGTCGCCGGTCTTGTCGTGGGTGACGTCCCACTGCTCGATCCAGGGATCGTCCCGGCCGGGGGTGCCCTCGGGTCCCTCCTCGGCGGCGATCTCGGCGTCCCCACGGCGCGTGGTGCGCAGGGTGCAGGGCGGGCTCATCCAGTTCAGCGGCTTGTAGCTGCCGCCGTCGGAGTGGACCAGGACGCTGCCGTCCGCCTTGACGATCAGCAGACGCGGGGCGAGCGGGAGATGGGCGGTGAGCCGACCGGAGTAGTCGACACTGCAACGGGCTACGACGAGACGCACCGCCCCAGGCTAGCGCAGAGGTTGTGGACGGCGGGTGCAGATGCTCACGTGCACCTGACGGCGGGGGAGCACGGGCCGTATCGTGAGAAGGTCCCTCGCCCGGGTGCAGCGCCCGGTTCGCCACCAAGGAGCTTCCATGTTGCAACGCCTCCTCGCCGTCCTGCTGGTGCTGGTCGGTCTCATCGGCCTGTCGCTGGGGCGGCTGGGAGAGACCACCTGGGCTCCGGCGACCGAGGTCACCGCCACGGTCGAGCTGAACGATCCCGGCCCCGCGGTGATCATCGACCCCGGTGTGCTGTACATCGGCGGCATGGAGGGCGAGGTGACGATCACCGGCGCGGAGGGTGCGGAGCTCTCCCTGATCACCGCCCCCAATGACGACATCGCCGCCTACCTCGAGGGCATCCATCACACCCGCATCACCGGGGCCGAGGACTGGGCCACGCTGAGCACCCAGCAGGTCGAGCCCGAGGGCGAGCAGGAGATCGCCTCTCCCACCACCTCTGACCTGTGGTGGACGGTCGAGACCGCGGCCAGCCCCGTTCCGCTGGACATCGCCGAGTTCGCAGCCGGTGAGACCGGGGAGAACGAGCAGCCCTACCGGGCGCTGCTGATCGTCGCGGACGGCACCGCGCCGGCAGTCGACTCCGTGACGATCACCTGGCCCGTCGAGCAGAAGAACGAATGGGTCCCCTACGCCTACGCCGCCGGGGCCACCGTGGCCGTGATCGGCCTGATCTGGCTGGTGGTCTCCCTCAGCACCGGCGGCAGGGGCTCCGGCTCTCGGAAGGCGGCCGGCCGCAGCGCGGCCAGCAGCGGCGCAGCCGCGCAGGGCGTCGAACGCCGCACCGGTGCTGCCCCCCTCCGCACGGAAGCCACCGCTGACAGCACCGACGGCACCGCTGACAGCACCGATGGCGCCGCCGATAGCTCTGCCGACAGCTCTGCCCGCCCCGACGCCGACTCTGCCCGCACCGACGACACCGAGGTGCTGGACGCGATCGATGACACCGCGCCGTCGGCCGAGACGAAGTCGACGACCGAGACCGAGCCGTCGGCCGATCCCGCGCCGCCTGCCGAGAACGAGCCGCCCGCCGAGGCCGAGGCGTCGGCCGACGTCCGCGCCGAGGAGACCCCGGAGGAGAACCGATGAGCACGTCCGCATCCCGCCCGTTCGCCCGTCGCAGCCTCATGCTCGGCGCCGGCGGCGCTCTGGCCGGCCTGGTGCTGTCCGCCTGCTCCTCCGAGGTCGAGCCGCCCTCCGCCCCGCCCGCCGGACCGGAGCCCCAGCCCACCCCGGTGGCCACGGCGGACCAGCTCCAGACCTTCGCCACCGAGGTCCACGAGACCCTCGTGGCGGCCGATGAAGCACGCGACGCCGCGTTGCTGGCCCCACGGATCAGCGGCTCCGCCCTCGAGTTCCGCACCGCCATGTACGAGATGATCGCCACGGCGGAGGAATGGGCGGAGGATCTCCGGACCCCCGGCGGCGAGCTGATCCACCCGATGACCTCCCTCGGCGCGGAGTTCCCGCGGGTGGGGATCTCCCTGGTCTCCGACTCGGTCGAGGACGGGGTGCCGTACTTCCTGGTGCTGCAGCAGGCCGATGCGAAGTCCCCCTACACCTCCTGGGGTTGGGCGCAGCAGGCGGTCGATATCGAGATGCCCGTGGTCGCGAGCGACCAGGTCGGCTCCGAGCCGGTCACGATCGACGCTGACGGCCTCCGGATGACGCCTGCCGAAGCGCTCGCGCTGTACGCGAAGGTGCTCAGCGACGGCGACGCGGCGGATCCCGACGACGTGCTGGCGCCGAATCCCTTCCAGACCGGGACCCATGAGCGCATCCAGACCGAGCGCAACGAGCTCAACGAGGGGGTGGAGTGGGACGAGGCCGCCACCATCAAGGAGGTCTACACCCTCAAGGAGGGCGAGTTCGCGGGCCTGCGCACCGATGACGGCGGTGCGCTGGTGATGGCGACCTACCTGTCCACCCGCACCGTGAAGGTCGCCGACCGCGCGACCATGAGCTACGCGGAGGACAACAAGTACACCCGGTTGATCGGCACCCGGGAGTTCACCGACGAGTACGTGCGCGAGTACGGCACCACGGTCGCGGTGTACATCCCGCCGGAGGGCTCCGACGCCCAGATCCAGCCCGTCGGCGCCACGCAGTCCGCACTCGGTGCTCACGGTCAGTGAACACGGGGGAGCGCCACCGCCCGGCGCTCCTAGACTGGCCCTGACCTGATCTCGACGAAGGAGCTGCTCCGTGTCCGACCCTTACGGCATCATCGACCTCGCCTCGCTGCGCGCACCGGCCGGCGGAGGCGCCGGCAGTCCCGGTCAGGGCGGTGGAACGCCCAGTGCTCATGAAGTGATGGTCAGCGAGCAAGGCCTCGAACGGTTGGTCGCCGATTCCCAGACGATCCCCACCCTGGTGGTCGTCACCAGTGCGCGGGTGCCGGACGCCGAGACCTTCCTGGGGAACCTTCGCAGCGCCGTGGACGCCCAGGGCGGACGGGTGCGCCTGGCGATCGTGGACGCCGACAGCCAGCCGCGCGTCGCCCAGGCGATGCAGGTCCAGCAGCTGCCCACTCTGCTGCTGATGATCCTCGGCCAGCTGCAGCCGATCGTGCAGTCCGTGATCCCCGCCGCGGAGATCGACAAGCTGCTCACCCAGATCCTGGAGATCGCCCGTCAGCAGGGCATGGAGCTGCCCGAGCCTGCCGATGGCGAGGCCCAGGCCGAGCCCGAGAAGCCGCTGCCGCCGCTGATCGCCGAGGCCTACGAGGCCATCGAGAAGGGCGACCTCGATGCCGCGGTGACCGCCTACCGGGCCCAGCTGCAGCAGAGCCCCGCCGATGCGGAGGCGAAGGCGGGCCTGGCCGCCGTCGAGCTGATGCGTCGCACGAACGATCTGGAGCTGGAGGCGGTGCGCACCGCGGCCGCGGAGAACCCCGGTGACCTGGACGCCCAGCTGCGGGCGGCCGACGTCGACATGCTCGGCGGGCACGTCGAGGACGCCTTCGGTCGCCTGCTGGACCTGCTGCGCGGCGCGGACCAGGAGACCAAGGACACCGTCCGGGCCCGCCTGCTGGAACTGTTCGAGGTCGCGGGACCGGAGGACCCCCGCGTGGCCCCGGCCCGCAAGCGCCTGGCGAACCTGCTGTTCTGACCGGGCCCCGCCGCCCCGAGTCCTCCCCGGACACTCTTCCCGAGTTATCTCGCGGCACGCCGACCGAGAACACGAAAATCCCCCGGATCCGAGGGATTTCCGTGTTCTCGGCGTGCGCTGGTCGGCGTGTCGGGCCGCTCAGCTCTCCCGCAGCCGTTCGGGGACGAAGATCACCGCGCCCAGCGGCGGCACCGCGACCCTCACCGAGTGATCACGGCCGTGCATCGGCACCGGCTCGGAATGGACCCGACCGAGGTTCCCCACACCGCTGCCGCCGTACACGGGGGAGTCCGAGTTGAGCACCTCGAGCCAGGTGCCCCCCTCCGGCAGCGGCACCCGGTAGTCGATCCAGGGCTCGGAGGAGAAGTTCACGATCACCGCGACCGGATCCCCGGCAGGGTTGCGGCGCAGGAACGCGAGGGTGTTGTGCCCGCCGTCGTCCCCGATCAGCCACTCGAAGCCGCCCGGATCCTGATCACGGGTGAACAGCGAGTCGAACTCGGCCTGCACGGCGTTGAGGTCCTTGACCAGCTGCTGGGCACCGCGGTGCAGCGGGTACTCGAGCAGCCACCAGGGCAGCCCGGCGCTCTCCGACCACTCGGTGCCCTGTGCGAACTCGCTGCCCATGAACAGCAGCTGCTTGCCGGGATGGGTCCACTGGAAGGCGAGATAGGCGCGCAGGGTCGCGGCCTGCTGCCAGTCATCGCCCGGGGCCTTGCGCAGCAGGGACCCCTTGCCGTGCACGACCTCGTCGTGGCTGATCGGCAGCACGAAGCTCTCCGAGTACTGATAGACCATCGAGAAGGTCAGATCACCGTGGTGGTACTGGCGGTGGATCGGCTCCTGCCCGATGTACTGCAGCGTGTCGTGCATCCAGCCCATGTTCCACTTGAAGCCGAAGCCGAGCCCGCCGGCGTGAGTGGGCCGGGTGACGCCGGGGAACGAGGTGGACTCCTCGGCGATCATCATGATCCCCGGGGCCCGCTTGTAGGCCGTGGCATTGGTCTCCTGCAGGAAGGCGATCGCGTCGAGATCCTCCCGGCCGCCGTGCTGGTTGGGCACCCACTGGCCATCCTCGCGGGAGTAGTCCAGGTAGAGCATCGAGGCGACCGCGTCGACCCGCAGCCCGTCGACATGGAACTCCTCCAGCCAGTAGCAGGCGTTGGCGACCAGGAAGTTGCGCACCTCGTTGCGGCCCACGTCGAAGATCAGCGTCCCCCAGTCGGGGTGCTCCCCGCGGCGCGGGTCGGCGTGCTCGTACAGCGAGGTGCCGTCGAACCGGGCCAGCGCCCACTCGTCCTTGGGGAAGTGCGCGGGAACCCAGTCCATGATCACGCCGATCCCCGCCCCATGGAGGGTGTCGATCAGGTGCCTCAGCTCATCGGGGCTGCCCAGCCGAGAGGTCGGTGCGTAGTAGCCGGTGACCTGGTAGCCCCAGGAACCGCCGAAGGGATGCTCGGCCAGCGGCATCAGCTCCACATGGGTGAAGCCGAGCTCGGAGACGTACTCGGTCAGCTCGGTGGCCAGCTCCATATAGCCCAGCCCGGGCCGCCAGCTGCCCAGGTGCACCTCGTAGATCGAGATCCGGGAGGCCAGCGGGTCCTGCTGGGCGCGCTGGGCGAGCCAGGCATCATCGCTCCACTCGAAGTCGCTGGAGGTGACCACTGATCCGGTCGCGGGCGGCACCTCGGTGCGCCGGGCCATGGGATCGGCCTTGTCGCGCGTGGTGCCGTCGGCCCCGAGGATCCGGAACTTGTAGGTGTCCCCGGCGGCGACGCCGGGCACGAAGATCTCCCACACCCCGGAGGAGCCCAGGGAGCGCAGGGCGTGGCTGCGGCCGTCCCAGCCGTTGAAGGTGCCGACCACCTGCACCGCGCGGGCGTTCGGCGCCCAGACCGCGAAGGAGGTGCCCTCGACCTCGTCGACCGTGCGCACGTGCGCACCCAGGGCCCGCCACAGCTCTTCGTGGCGGCCCTCGCGGATCAGGTGGATGTCGAGCTCGCCCAGGGTGGGCAGGAAGCGGTACGGGTCGATCAGATCGACCGGCTCAGCGGTGTCCGGCCAGGTGACGCGCAGGGTGTAGGGGGTGACGGCGGGCTGGTCGAGCACCGCCACCCAGATCCCCTCGTGCTCGTGGGTCATCGGGTGGGCGGTGCCGTCGGGCAGGACCACCTCGACGGACTGCGCGAAGGGACGCAGCGTGCGCACGGTGACACGGCCCTCGTACTCCTGGGCGCCGAGGACCGAGTGCGGGTCGTGGTACCTGCCGGCGGCGGTGGCCGCGAGGTCATCGCGGCCGATCGGCAGGGCGCCGGCGAGCTGCGGGACGGGGCGGGGATCCGAGTGCTCAGCCATGGTGCTGCTCCTTGTCGGGGTGGATGACGCGCAGGACGTGGGCGGGACGGTGGGCCGGATCCAGGATCACGAAGGGGTCGCGGCCCCAGGTGAAGCGCTCGCCGGTGAGCAGGTCCTCGACCTCGAAGCTCTCGCCCACCTCACCGAGCGCACCGAGGTCCAGGTGGATCGTGGTGGAGGCGCCGCGGTCGTGCTCGGTCAGGGAGACCACGAGCACGGTGTCCTCCTCGCCGATCCCGCTCGCAGAGGAGTCGAGGTGCTTGGAGAACACCAGGACCTGCGGGTCGTCGGCCTCGTGGAAGGCGATGGCGGTCAGTGACTGCAGCGCGGGGTGCTCGCGGCGGATCCGGTTCAGGTCCCGCAGCAGCGGTTCGAGGCTCTCCCCGCGGGTCAGGGCGCCGGCGAAGTCGCGCGGCTTGTACTCGTACTTCTCGTTGTCGATCTGCTCCTGGGCGCCGGGTCGGGGGACGTCCTCCACGAGCTCGTAACCGGAGTAGATCCCCCAGGTGGGGACCAGGGTTGCGGCCAGGATCGCCCGCAGCGTGAAGGCGCGGCGGCCCCCGCTGGACATGAAGGGGGTGAGGATGTCGTGGGTGGTGGGCCAGAAGCTGGGCCGCATGTACGGTGCCGCGGCCACGAGCTCCTCGAGGTACTCACGCAGCTCGGTGGGGGAGTGGCGCCAGGTGAAGTAGGTGTAGGACTGGTGGTAGCCGACCTTGCCCAGGGTGTGCATCATCGTGGGCCGGGTGAACGCCTCGGCCAGGAAGATCACCTCGGGGTGCGTGCGGTCGAACTCCGCCAGCAGCTCCTCCCAGAAGCGCACCGGCTTGGTGTGGGGGTTGTCGACCCGGAACAGCGTGACCCCGTGGGAGACCCACAGCTCGAGCATGTCGCGGATCGCGGCGTAGAGACCGTCGTAGTCCGCGTCGAAGCTCAGCGGGTAGATGTCCTGGTACTTCTTGGGCGGGTTCTCGGCGTAGGCGATGGAGCCGTCCGGGCGGATCTGGAACCACTCGGGATGCTCGCTCACCCACGGGTGATCGGGCGAGCACTGCAGGGCGATGTCCATCGCGACCTCGAGACCCAGCCCCTTCGCCCGGGCCACGAAGGCGTCGAAGTCCGCCATCGTGCCCAGGTCCGGGTGGATCGCGTCGTGGCCACCCGCCGGCGAGCCGATCGCGTAGGGGGATCCGGGGTCGCCCTCCTGCACCTCCAGGGTGTTGTTGCGGCCCTTGCGGAAGGTGGTGCCGATGGGGTGGATCGGGGTGAGATAGGCGACGTCGAAGCCCATGTCGGCGATGCGCTCGAGGGAGTCCGCGGCGGTGCGCAGGGTCCCGGAGATCCAGCCCTCTTCCGGGCTGAAGCGCGCTCCCTCGGAGCGGGGGAAGAGCTCGTACCAGGAGCCGTACAGCGCCCGTCGGCGGTGCACGATCAGGCGGAAGGTCTTGCTGCGGGTGACGCCCTCGCGCAGCGGTCGCAGGGCGAGGATGCCGCGCAGGTCCGCGGCCAGTGCCGGGGCCAACCGGGCGGCAGGGGAGAGGCTCGAGCTGCGCAGGGAGTCGACCGCGGCCCGCAGCACCGCGCCGTCGCCCGCGGGACGGGTGCCGGCGGTGATCTCGGCGAGAGCGGCCTCGAGCACCAGCGCGCCCTCGGCGCAGACCAGGTCCTCGTCGATCCCGGCGGGGATCTTCACCTCCGCGGTGTGGGCCCAGGTGTCGTACGGAGAGGAGAACGCCTCGATGCGGAAGCTCCAGTGCCCCTGCTGGGTGGGCCGGAAGGTCGTCTCCCAGAGGTCCAGGCCCGGGTTGACCGACTGCAGGCGGAGGGTCTGCTCCTCACCGTCCGGGGCGGTGAGGACGGCCTGCACGCCCATCGCATCGTGGCCCTCCCGGAAGGCGTTGGCCCCCACGGTGATCGTCTCCCCCTCGACGCAGGAGGCCGGGAAGCGGCCGCCGTCGACCGTCGGGGAGACGTCCATGATCGGGATCCTGCCCACCCCGGCATCCATCCTGGCATCACCGCTGGCATCGCTGCGGGTCTCGACCCGGGCCGTGCCCCGGGGGCCGCCGGCGGTGTCGACGGGGGTGATCGCGGTGGGGTCGGGACTAGCGGGCATGACCTCTCCTGCCTGACTGCGGGGCGTGACGCCTCTCACGATAGCCGGTTCGGCGTGGTGATCCCGAGCACGAGCACACATCCGGACCGCACCGTGACCTGCGCGCCCATCAGGGGACCGGCGGGCAGTGCACCGGGGTCCTCCAGCGCCGTGTCCAGCAGTACCCGGGCGGTGCCCTGCGGCCACGGCTCCCGGGGCAGCCGCACCGTGACGTCCTCCGCCTCGGCGGAGAGGATGACCAGCAGGTGCTCGGTGGTCTCCGGGCCCGGGATGCCCGGTCGCAGCATCGCCAGCAGATGCCGGGAGGTGTCCATCCAGTCCTCGTGCTCGAGGTGCCGGCCGTCCTGGTCGAACCAGGCGACCTGCCCGGGATCCAGGGTGACCGGGTCCGCCGGGCGCAGGAAGTGGGGGGAGCTCAGCTGGGGGTGCTCGCCGCGCAGGCCCAGCAGCACCCGCACCGTCTCGCGCAGGTTCCGGGCGTGGGCGGTGTGCTGCCAGTCGACCCAGGAGATCTCGTTGTCCTGGCAGTAGGCGTTGTTGTTCCCGCGCTGCGTGCGGAGGGTCTCGTCGCCGGCGGTCAGCATCGGGGTGCCGGAGGCCAGCAGCAGGGTCGCCAGGATCGAGCGGGTGGTGCGGCGCCGGGCCGCCTCGACCTCCGCCCCGCCGCCCTCGCCCTCGTGCCCGTGGTTCCAGGAGCGGTTGTTCGTGGTGCCGTCGCGGTTGTCCTCGCCGTTGGCGTGGTTGCGCTTGGTCTCGTAGACGGTCAGGTCCCGCAGCGTGAAGCCGTCGTGGGCGGTGACGTAGTTGATCGAGGCCCAGGGGGAGCGCAGGCTCCGCCCAGGGGGCAGGAGCGGAGGATCCTGCCGGGTCATGATGTCGCTGGAGCCGGCCAGGCGGGTGGCGAGGTCGCGCACCCCGCTGGAGTGCTCGCTGCCCGTGCGGTCCCGGTGCGCACGGTCGGCGAGCCAGAAGCTGCGCACGTCGTCGCGGAAGGCGTCGTTCCATTCCGCGAAGGGCGCCGGGAAGCCGCCGGTCTGCCAACCGCCGGTGCCCACGTCCCAGGGCTCGGCGATCAGCTTGACCTCGCGCAGCACCGGATCGGTGACGATCGCGCGCAGCAGCGGATGATCGGGGCGGAAGCCGTGGTCGTCCCGGCCCAAAGTGGCGGCGAGGTCGAAGCGGAATCCGTCCACGTGCACCTCCCGCGCCCAGTACCGCAGCGAGTCCAAGATCAGCTCGACCACGTGCACCGAGCGCGGGTCGAGGGTGCCGCCGGTGCCGGTCACGTCCAGGAAGGTGCCGTGATCGGTCCAGTAGTACTCGAGGTTGTCCAGGCCGCGCAGGGACAGCGCGGGGCCGTCCGCCCCGCCCTCGGCGGTGTGGTTGTAGACCACGTCCAGGATCACCTCGAGGCCGGCGGCGTGCAGGCTGCGCACCATGGTCTTGACCTCGTCGAGCACCGCCTGGGCGCCGGATCGCTGCGCGGCCGCGGTGGCCAGCGAGGGGTCCGGTGCGAAGAAGGACATCGTCGAGTAGCCCCAGTAGTTCGTCAGCCCCAGCCGGGTCAGGTGCGGCTCGTCCATCGCGGCATGGATCGGGAGCAGCTCCACCGAGGTCACGCCGAGGTCGCGCAGGTAGCCGGTGATCGCGGGATGGCCGAGCCCGGCGTAGGTGCCGCGCTGCTCGGCCGGGACACCGGGGTGGAGCTGGGTGAGGCCCTTGACGTGCGCCTCGTACAGGACGGTGGCGTCCCAGTCCACCAGGGGGCGCAGGTCCCCCTGCCAGTCGAAGCCGTCGCTGACCACGACCGACCACACGGCCGTGTCCCCACTGTCCATCTCGCTGCGGAGGTGCTCGTCGCCGATCCGGTCGAGCATCGCGTCGACCTCGTACGGGAAGAAGGAGCTCAGCAGGGGGGAGGCATGGGAGACGCCGCGGCCGCAGGGATCCAGGAGCAGCTTGCGGGGGTTGGCGAACTGCCCGTTCACGGGATCCCAGGGCCCGTCCACCCGCAGCCCGTACCGGGTGCCGGGCACCATGCCCTCCACGTCGTCCCAGTGCAGGCCGCCGTCGTAGTGACGCAGCCGCTGCCGTCGCTCGGTCCCGCCGTCGCGGATGCACAGATCGATACCGGTGGCCCGCGGGGCGGCGACGGCGAAGGTGCCGCGTCCCTCCTGGTCCACGACCAGGCCGGGCGAGGTCGGTGCCAGCGGTGGGGTGGCGCGGTCGAAGCGGTCGATATGCACGTCCACAGTGTCCCACCCCGCCGCCGCTCGGCCGATACCGTTAGGATCGCCCTGGTGCCCCGGACCCTGCACCGGGGGACAGGCCGGGAACGGCGCACCGCATCACATCGGTCGGCGGCACAGCCACCGGCATCGACATGGTCGACTGAGTCGGCGAACGAACCACGACGGGGGATCCGCAGCACATGAGCCAGCCACCCAGCGCGCAGGCCGGTCGTCCCGGCGTGCCCGCCGCTCCGCAGCATCCGGCATCGCCGCAGCAGGCGCCGGGACAGGTGCCTCCGGGGCAGCCGTCCGCGAACCCGCAGCCGGGCGGCCGGCAGCCCGGGAACCAGCGCGGCGGCCCGCAGCGCCGGCCCGGGGACTTCGCGCCGAGCGGCGGGGCGATCCCCCCGGCCGAGCTCGAGCGCGCCTCCGCGATCGTGCGCACCATCACCTCGGTGTTCCAGTCCCGCGTGGTCGGTCAGGAGAACCTGCGGCTGACCCTGCTGGCCGCGCTCGCCGCCGGCGGGCACGTGCTGCTGGAGTCCGTGCCGGGGTTGGCGAAGACCACCGCCGCCTCCGCGCTGGCCTCGGCGATCACCGGCTCCTTCGCACGCATCCAGTGCACGCCGGACCTGATGCCCAACGACATCATCGGCACCCAGATCTTCAACTACGGCTCCGGCACCTTCACCACCCAGCTGGGTCCGGTGCACGCCAACGTGGTGCTGCTGGACGAGATCAACCGCTCCAGCGCCAAGACCCAGTCCGCGATGCTCGAGGCGATGCAGGAGCGGCAGACCTCCGTCGGCGGTGAGGTGTACAAGCTGCCCGAGCCGTTCATGGTGCTGGC
>DXDT01000134.1 GCA_019115335.1 Candidatus Brachybacterium merdigallinarum | reverse complement strand
CCCTGCCCCGCCGCATCCTCCCCCGCCTCGCCGCACCCTCTCCCGCCTCGCCGCATCCTCCTTCGAGGTCGACATCTGAGCCGCTATCCAGCGCGCGGATAGCGGCCCAAATGTCGACCTCGACGGGTGAGGCAGGGCCGGAGCTGGGTGGGCCGGAGCGGGATGGCCAGGAGCGGGGCCGGCCCTGCTCCGGCCTACTCCTCGCGGGGGCCGGCGGAGTTCTTCGACGATCCGTACCAGGAAGTGGAACGAATCGTCGAAGAACTCCCCCGGCCAGGGCTTGATCGCCATACGACCGTCGCATGAGCGGCACACATCGACCAAGGAGCAGCATGTCCCCCCTCTGGATCGGCACCAGCTGGAAGATGAACAAGACCCTGGCCGAGGCCCGCGAGTGGGCGTCCGGCCTGCGTGGCCACCTCGAGTCCGCAGGCCACGCGCCTGGCCACAACGCTGAAGGTCAAGACCTCGCACCCCAGGAGCCCATAGGCCACAGCACTGCTGACCACAGTCCCGCGGGCCACGACGCTGCGGGCGCGAGCATTCTGGCCGGTATCCAGCCCTTCGTGATCCCCTCCTTCACCGCCACCGCGGCCGTGCGGGAGGTGCTCGGGGAGGAGTCGCCGGTGCTGCTCGGGGTGCAGAACGCGCACTGGGAGGACGCCGGGGCCTGGACCGGGGAGGTCTCTGTCCCGCAGGCCAAGGACGCCGGTGCGCAGATCGTCGAGATCGGCCACTCCGAGCGCCGCGAGCACTTCGGGGAGACCGTGGAGACCACCCGCCTCAAGGTCGCCGCCGCACTGCGTCACGGCCTCACTCCCCTGCTGTGCATCGGGGAGAGCGCCGAGGTGAAGGATGCCGGCGGATCGAGCAGCTTCATCCTCGAGCAGGCCCAGGGCGCTCTCGATGGGCTCACCGCCGAGGAGCTCTCCCGCGTGGTGATCGCCTACGAGCCGATCTGGGCGATCGGGGAGAAGGGACGGCCGGCCACCGTGGCGGAGCTGGTCGAGCCCTTCGCCGCCCTCGGGGAGGAGTACACGGGAAAGGTCACCGCGCTGCTCTACGGGGGATCGGTCAATCTCGACAACGCCGCGGACCTGCTGGGCATCGACCATGTCACCGGTCTGTTCGTCGGCCGAACCGCCTGGCAGCTGCCGGGCTACCTCGAGCTGCTGAGCATCGCCTCGTCCGCCACCCGCTGAGCCGCGACGTCGCTCGCCGCATCGCGGGCATCACGGACGCCAGGAGGACGAGACGTTGAGCAGGGGCTCGGTTGCCGCGTCGAAGACGCCCACGGGTCCGTCAGAGCGAGTCGTTCCGTACGGCCCGCGCAGTCCTGGCCCGCGGGCTCCTCAGGCGGACTCGTCGTTCTCGGCGGCGAGCGGCCGGGAGCGGGCGAGCACGGCGTCCAGGTGGTTGCCGAGGGCCGCGATCGCGCCGTCGTGATTGTGCTGGCGCACCCGCTCCAGGATCAGCTCGTGCTCCTGGTGGGCGATGTGCCCGTCGAAGGCGGCGGGTCCGCCGGACCAGGTCTGTCGCATCCGGTGCGTGTGGGTGCGCAGGTTCTCGACCATCGTGCCCAGGTAGCGGTTCTCGGCGTGCTGGAAGAACACGTGGTGGAAGGCCCAGTCCGCCTGGAAGTGCTCGTTGACCAGGGAGTAATCCCCGGCATCGGCGGCGTCGATGCGGGCGAGGACCGCGGCATGGTCCCGGTGGGCGGCCTCGAGGTCCGCCACCAGCGCGTCCCAGCGCTCGAAGGCCCGGCCCAGGGCAGCCGATTCGACCACCCGACGCGCATCCAGCAGCTCGACCATGTGGCGCTCATCGAGCATCGGAGCGACGACGTACCCGCGCAGGGCCACGTACTCCACCAGTCCGGAGCGTTCGAGGGAGACCATCGCCTCGCGGACCGGGGTCGGGGAGACCTCCAGGTCACGAGCCAGGCCGTCGATGGACAGCCGCGCGCCGGGCTCCCAGCGGTTCTCGAGCAGACGCTGGAGGATCAGCTCCTCGACCTCGTCGCGCAGCACCTGTCGGCGGATCGCCATGTTCTCGGTCCCTTCGGAGGGGATGTGCTCCAGGGGCCCTGAAGATCGGTCATCCCATAGGATAACGTCGCGCCCTCGCGATGTCCCGCTTTTCGCCCCATGACAGCAGAGGGACGCACAGACACGTCGGGGCATCCGGAACCCGCCACGCGGTGCACGCGCGGCCAGGCGGACCACGTCAGCCCGTCTGCGCCGGACGGGCCAGGCCCCACGGACGAGATCCGGAGGCGACGCTCACGCCGACAGCGCCACCGGCTGCCCGGTGCGCACGGACTCCTGGGCGGCGGCGACCACGCGCACGGTGGCGAGCCCGGCCTCGCCGGTGGGGGCGACGGCCTCGCCGGCCCGGACCGCGTCCAGGAAGGCACTCAGCAGGCGGGCATCGAGGTCCACGCCGTAGGGCAGCCAGTGGCCGGGCCCGCCCACGTGCTGGGCGAAGGCGTCCACCTGCAGCTGGCCGCCCGTGCCGACCGCCTGGATCGTCAGCCCGCCCCAGGTGAGGGCATCGGCCGGCTGTGACCAGGAGCAGTCGATGGTGGCGACCAGCCCGTCAGGGTAGGTCAGGGTGACCAGGCCACCGGTCTCGGCGCCCTCTCCGGCGCGGTCGGCGGCCAGGATCCGGTTGACGGTCGCGTACACGGTCGCGGGCGCGCCGAACACGTCCTGGAGGATCTCGGCGATGTGCACGGTGTGGTCCACCAGCGCTCCCCCTCCGGAGAGCTCGACGTCGGTGAACCAGTCGCGGGAGCTGGGCAGCTTGCCGTTGTTGGTGCCGGTGATGCCGATGACCTGGCCGAGGGCGCCCTCGGCGACGGCGCTGCGCAGCGCCTCGGCGGCCGGGGAGAAGTGGACGGGGAAGGCGGTCATCAGCACCACCCCGGCCTCACG
>DXDT01000133.1 GCA_019115335.1 Candidatus Brachybacterium merdigallinarum | reverse complement strand
TCGCGGATGGCCGAGCGGCCGACACCGAGGGCGGAGGCGAGCTGGCGCTCCGGGGGGAGGCGGGTGCCCGGCTCCAGGTCCCCGCCCGTGAACAGCTCGAGCATCCGGCCCGCGACGCCGGAGACCGGCGTTCCCGCGGGAACGGCCGACAGCGCCTCGGCGAGGGCGTCGGAGGTGCTGTCGGAGAAGGCGGGCATGCCTGGGAAGGTATCAAGAGGAGGGACGATGCGGTCGTCGTGCACGCCGAGGCCCTTGACATCCGTGCCGCTGACCCTAAGATGATCCACGATCCTATTGGATAGTGAGTTTGCAGCGACGCGGTATGCCGGTCTGCGCCTCCGCTCACGGACCGACGACGGAAGAGGACGATGATGCCCGCCCCCGCCCCCCGCATTGCGATGACCTTCGGCGACTTCTCGGGCATCGGCCCCGAGCTTGCTGTCCGCCTGCTCGCCGAGCCCGGCAACCTCGACAAGGCCCAGGTGCTCGCCCTCGTCTCCCGTGAGGAGTTCGACCGCGCCTGCGCGGCCGCCGGCGTGAACGTGCCCGTCGCGGATTCCCCCACCACCGGTGCGGTGCACCTGGTCGGCTCGCCCCGCCAAGACATCGAGGTCGAGGTCGCGAAGACCTCGGTCGCCGCCGGTGCGCGGGTGATGGAGGACCTCGAGAAGGCGCTGGCCATGTTCAAGGACGGGCAGGTCGACTCGATCATGTTCCTGCCGCTGAACAAGACCTCGCTGCACCTGGCCGGGATGCACGAGGAGGACGAGCTGCGCTGGTTCGCCAAGGAGCTCGGCTTCGACGGTTTCACCAGCGAGCTGAACTTCGTGCCCGGGCTGACGACCTCGCGCGTCACCTCGCACATCCCTATCTCCGAGGTCGCCCAGCACATCAGCGCCGGCCGGGTGCGCCAGGCGATCCAGCTGCTGAGCCAGGTCGTGCTCGGCACCGGGGTCGAGAAGCCCCGCATCGCGGTCGCGGCCCTCAACCCCCACGCGGGCGAGAACGGCCAGTTCGGCCGCGAGGAGATCGACCACATCGCCCCCGGTGTGGAGCTCGCCCGTGAGGTCGACGGCATCGACGTGAAGGGTCCCTTCCCGAGCGACACCCTGTTCATCAAGGCGCGCGATGGCCAGTTCGACGGCGTCGTCACGATGTACCACGACCAGGGCCAGATCGCCGTGAAGCTAATGGGCTTCGACAAGGGTGTGACGGTTCAGGGCGGCCTTCCTGTCCCGATCGCCACCCCTGCGCACGGCACCGCCTACGAGATCGTCGGCAAGAACGTGGCGCACCTCGGCCCCAGCCAGCGGGCTTTCGACATCTCCGTCGGACTCGGCGCTCAGACCGCGGAGTCCCGCATCGCCTGAGCTCAGCGCAGGGCGCTCCGGAGGGCCGGTCGGGACGCCCTGCATCCGGCACCCCAGGGGTGTCGGCACCCGGGCGGACGTCCGGGTCGAGGGCCGGAGAGCTCTGAGGTCATCCGGGTCGTGCTCGGCAGTCGTTGCGCGAACGAGACCTCTCACTCCACATTTCCAATAGGATCCTCGGTATCGTCGTCTCCGAACGGCGCTCCGCGGACCGCCACCCTTCGGTCGACGACGCGTCGGCCGCCCGTCTCAACGAGGAGATCTGATCATGAAGCGACGCTCCGTACTCACCGCAGGCGCCATCGGCACCGTCGGCCTTGCACTCTCCGCCTGCTCCGGCGGCTCCGGCGGAGGTAGCTCCGCCGACGGGGAGTTCGACCCCGGCAACCGCGTGACGATGATCGTCCCGTTCTCCGCCGGCGGCGGCTCTGACATCGCCGGACGCGCGATCGCCGCAGGCCTCGAGGAGGCCACCGGCGCGACCATCACCGTGGAGAACCGGGTGGGCGGCTCCGGCGCCGTGGGCTACTCCGGGCTCGTCAACGCCGAGGGCGACGGAACCATGCTGCTCGCGAGCGAGACCGCGCTGATCACCCTCCCGATCGTGCAGGACGTCGACTTCACCTACGAGTCCTTCACCCCGATCATGAAGGCGGGGGAGGACTACAACCTCGTCGTCGTCGCTTCGGACTCGCCCTTCCAGTCGATCACCGACGTGATCGAGGCCGCGAAGACCGAGCAGCTCAACGCCGCCGTCTCCGGCGCGACCGGACCGGACCACATCGCCTGGAGCCTCATCGAGCAGGAGCAGGGAATCACCCTGGAGCGCGTGACCTTCGAGTCCAGCTCTGAGGTGCTCGCGGCACTCATGGGCGGCCACGTCCAGGTCGCCGCCTCGAGCCCCGGTGAGCTCACCGGCCAGCTCGAGTCCGGCGACATCCGCGCCCTGTGCGCCCTGGCCCCGGAGCGCTACGAGTACGACCTGCTCGCCGACATCCCCACGGGCTCCGAGGAGGGCGTAGAGGTCACCTTCGCCCAGTGGCGCGGCTTCATCGCGCCCGGCGGCATCGACGACGCCGCCAAGGAGTACTGGATCGCGAAGGCCAAGGAGTACGAGCAGAGCGACGCGTACAAGGAGTTCATCGAGTCCAACATGCTGCAGCCGGTCACGGCCTACGGCGACGACTTCGTGGAGTACCTCCATCAGTATGCCGCCGACGTCGAGTCCGTGCTCGGGAACTGACGGGGAGAGCCATGACCGATTCGACGATCGAGACGCCGCGAGCCCGTTCGATGCCGAAGACGAGCGACCTCGTCGGCACGGGGATCCTCGCGCTGGTGGGCCTCGTCGCGGTGCTGATGGGATTCGGGTACGGGTTCATCGGGGACAACGGCCAGATCGGGCCTGGCTTCATGCCCGTGCTGACCGGCGCGTTCATCCTCGTCGCCTCGCTCGCCGAGATCGGTCGGCTCTTCCTGGCGCCGAAGGACGGCTCGACCGCCGGCCTCGGCGGAGTGGCTGAGGAGCTCTCCGCCGAGGCCGCGGCCGCGCAGGCGGCGGCCAGGTCGGAGCTCGGGCACGACGCCGACGGGCAGGGGAGCGGTGCGCAGGACGCCGACGAGGAGCGGGACGTCTTCGGCCGCACCGCCAAGCAGCGCAACCGCACGGTGCCGCTGGTCTTCGCGATCATCCTCGGCGCCGTGTTGCTCACCCAGGTGCTCGGGATGCTGCTCTCCCTCGCGCTGATGATGTTCGTCATCGTCTTCCTGATCGAGAAGAAGCCGCTGGTCCCGTCCCTGCTGACGTCCCTCGCCGTGCTCGCGGCCGCCTATCTGATCTTCGCCGTCATGCTCGGGGTGCCGCTGCCCCAGGGCATGCTCGGCATCCTGTGAGGAACTCCCGATGATCGACAATCTGATGCTGGGGCTCGAGACCGCGGTTAGCCCCGAGAACCTCCTGTGGTGCGCGATCGGCGTGGTCCTGGGCACCGTGATCGGTATGATGCCCGGACTGGGCTCCGCCACCGGTGTCGCGATCCTGTTGCCGGTGACCCTCACCATGGAGCCCGTGACCGCGCTGATCATGCTGGCCGGGATCTACTACGGCAGCCAGTACGGCGCCTCCACCAGCTCGATCCTGATCTCTACGCCAGGCGACTCCTCCTCCGTGGTGCTGACGCTCGACGGCTACCAGATGGCGCGCAAGGGACGCGCCGGTGCGGCTCTCGCGATCTCCGCGATCGCCTCGTTCATCGCGGCGATCATCTCGCTGATCGTAATGCTCGCGATCGCCGCCCCCATCGCGTCCTGGGCGTTGAACTTCGGACCGCCGGAGACCCTCGCGATCATCCTGCTCGGCATGGCCACGATCGTGACCTTCGCCGGCGAGAACATGCTGCGCGGCATCATCATGGCCGCCGTCGGCCTGCTCCTGTCGATGATCGGCATCGCCTCCGGGTTCACCACCGCCCGCTTCACCTTCGGCAGCGTGGAGCTGCTCAGCGGGCTCGAGTTCGTCGCGGTGATGATCGGCATTTTCGCCCTCGGCGAGGTGCTCCACCAGATCCAGCGCGGCGGCGAGAAGCCGATCCGCGCCGGGTTCCGCGACCTGCTGCTGAAGAAGGACGAGGCCAAGCGCATCCCCGGCCCCGCCCTGCGCGGCACCTTCCTCGGCACCGCGCTCGGCGTGCTGCCCGGTGCGGGAGCCACACTCGCCTCGTTCATGTCCTACGGCCTCGAGGGCCGCGTGGGCAGGCACCGTAAGGAGCTCGGCACCGGCGCCGTCGAGGGCGTCGCCGCCCCGGAGGCGTCGAACAACGCCGCCGCGAACGCGAGCTTCATCCCCACTCTTGCGCTCGGCATCCCCGGGTCCGGCACCACCGCTATTCTGCTCGGCGCCTTCGTGATCTTCGGTCTGCAGCCCGGGCCGATGCTCTTCGAGCAGCAGCCCGACCTGGTCTGGGGCCTGCTGGTCTCGTTCTTCTTCGGGAACCTGCTGCTGCTGGTCCTGAACCTGCCGCTCGCCCCCGTCTTCGCCCAGGTGCTCCGCGTCCCGTACAGCTACCTGTACCCGATCATCATCGTGCTGAGCCTCGTGGGCGCCTACGCCGTCGGCAACAGCCTGTTCGCCGTGTGGGTCGTGTTCTTCGCCGGTGTGCTCGGCTTCTTCATGAAGAAGTACGACTTCCCGGCGGCGCCGCTCGTGCTGGGCCTGGTGCTCGGCCCGATGCTGGAGCGCACCTTGGTGCAGACCTCGTCCATGGGTCACGGCAACCTGCTGATCGTGTTCGAGCGCCCGCTGTCGGCGTTCTTCATGGTCGTGGCGATCCTCGCCTTCGTCGTCCCGCCGCTGTGGACCGCGATCCAGGGCCGCCGCCAGAAGGTGCAGACGCAGAAGGCGAGCGTCGACGCCTGAGCCCCGCCGGCGTCTACGCCGGCACCACTTCCCCGCAACACCACCAGGATCAACCGGTCCTGCACAGATTCCGGAAGGACCTCCATGTACACCGCTGAGACCTGGCCGATCGGGGCCAATATGCTCTCCTTCGGCAGCACCGCCTCCGACGGGACCCCGCTGAAGGAGGCACCCTCGACCGTCTGGGCCTCCCACCTGCGACAGGTGAAGGAGCTCGGCGTCGACCAGGTCGATCCCACCGACGCCTGGCTCCCGCTCGCCTCGCTCAGCGAGGACCGCCTCGGGGAGTTCCGCCGCGTCCTGGACGGCGAGGGACTGACGCTCTCCTCGATCTCGATGACCCGCAACTCCGTCGTCGACGCGGACAACGGCGAGCAGAACCTGCGCGATGCGCACCGTTATCTGGAGATCGCGCCGAGCTTCGGCGTGACCGTGGTGAACACAGGGTTCATGCAGGCTCTGACCCCCGTGCAGCAGGAGGCGACCTGGTTCTGGCTCGCCGACGGACACGTCGACGACCCGGCTCGCCGGGACCTCGCGATCGAGCGGGTCCGGGAGCTCGGCGACGCGGCCCGCGCCCAGGGCGTGCAGCTCAGCCTCGAGATGTACGAGGACACCTTCGTGGGCACCGCCGACGACGCCGTCTCCTTCGTGACGGACGTCGACCACGAGGCCGTCGGGCTGAACCCCGACATCGGCAACCTCGTGCGCCTGCACCGCGAGGTCGAGCCGTGGACGGACATCCTCGAGAAGGTGCTCCCCCACGCCAACTTCTGGCACATCAAGAACTACACCCGGGACCAGGACCCGGCCACCGGTGCGTACTCCACCGCCCCGATGCCGCTGAAGTACGGCTACATCAACTACCGGCAGGGGATCCGCCGAGCGCTCGAGCTCGGCTACACCGGTCCGTTCTGCTGCGAGCAC
>DXDT01000132.1 GCA_019115335.1 Candidatus Brachybacterium merdigallinarum | reverse complement strand
CTGGTGCTGGTGCTGGTGCGGAAGCTGGTGCTGCCGCGGCTGGTTCCGTCCGGCGCGGAGCTGCGGCCCCCAGGCCCATCGCAGCTCGGTACTCGGCCACGAGCTCGGCCTTCATCCGGCCACGGTCACCGACCGCGATCCCCTGCTCCCGCGCCCACGCCCGGATCGCGGTGGGGGAGAGGTCCACCTCCGCAGGTCGCTGAGCCTCGGGCGTCGACCCAGAAGCCTCGGCCCCGGCCGAGCTCGACGCGGAGGCGGCCGAAGGTGGCCGGGGCGGCAGCGCCGCGGGGGAGGTCGTCGGCGTGAGCGCGCCGGCCGCCCCGGGCGGGACGGACGCAGGAGCCTGCGCCGTCGGCCCGGGCGGGACGGAGGCGGGAGCCTCCGTCGACACGCCGGCGCCGCCGTCGCGCAGCGTCCGCGAGGCGACCAGGGGCGCGTCGTACCCCGTCTGCCGATCCATCGCCAGGTACCGCTGGAGCAGTCCCGCCGCCGCATAGGCGTCCCCGAGGGCCGAGTGCGCCTGCTGGTGCGTGACCCCGAGGGCGGCGCAGCATTCGGCGAGCGTGCGCCGACGCAGGTGGGGCAGGTAGACCGTGCTGCCCTGCAGGGTGCAGTAGGTGCGGACCTGCGGCATCGGCCGCGAGGCCCGAGCGAACTCCGCCCGCAGGAACGCGAGGTCGAACTCGGCGTTGTGCGCGACCAGGACCAGGCCCTGCAGCGCCGTCCCGATCTGGATGGCGAGATCCGCGAAGCGCGGAGCGCCCGCGACGTCCGCATCGGTGATCCCGTGGATGTGGGTGGCGCGCACCGGCCCGTCCGGGTGGAAGCGCGTCACCCACTGGTCGATCGGCCGGCCCTGCTCGTCGGTCCGCAGGATCGCGAGCTCGAGGATCCGCTCGCGCTCGGGATCCAGGCCTGTCGTCTCCACGTCGATCACGGCGAAGCGCGGTGCCCCCGACGGGGTCGGCGGCGGCGCCGCGGACGGCGCTGAACCGCGGCCGCGGAGGCGATCGAGCAGTCCCACGAAGATCCTCTCCGAGCAGGGGTGGTGATCACTCGATCATCTCAGGGAGCGGGGGACAGCTGGCGGGGCGGCGTGACCCGTGCTACCTTCGCTGCAGTTTACGGTTAACCGTCAACGAAGAGCTGGGCAGTGCTCATCGAGACTGCCCTCGATGAGGAGGAGCGCCGATGGTGGGAGCCATGGAATGGACCGCGCCGGTCCAGGCGGTCCCGAGCGCGCCGAAGCTCGGCGAGCACGTTGCGCAGGAGCTGCGCCGCGCGATCATCAGCGGCTCCCTGGACAGCGGCACCCACCTCGTCGAATCTCGTCTGTCGGAGATGTTCGGCGTGAGTCGGGGCCCGGTGCGTGATGCCCTGACCCGGCTGACCGAGGAGGGACTGCTCGAGTCGCGCCGGCGAGGGACCTTCGTGCGCGGGCTCAGCGCCGCGGACATCGAAGAGCTCTACTCCCTTCGCAAGCTCATCGAGACGGACGCCGTGCTGCGCTGCACTGACACCGACGGCGCCGACCTCACCCCGATCGAGAAGGCGCTGGACCGGATGCGCAGCGCATTGTCGCGCGGGGACGCGAGCGCCTTCGCGCACGCTGACCTCGGATTCCACAGCGCCTTCTACACGGTCGCCGGGCATCGGCGCATCGAGTCGATCTGGCTCCAGTACCGGCCGACCTTCGCCGGCATGCTCGAGGTCACCAACGCGCAGGACGAGAGCCTCACTCCCACCATGGAGGACCACGAGGTGCTGCTGGAGGCCGTGGCCACGGGTGACAGGACCAGAGCGCTGACGCTGCTCGAAGACCACCTCGAAGGATCCCGCCGCCGGATGCTCACCGCGTACGGACAGTACAGCGAGTCCGACTGACCCCCGTCACTGCCGCAGCCAGCCGACGCGACGCCTGAGCGTCGATGATGCCGCACCCGCGGCACCGCTCACCGAACCGACACCGAGCACGAACACGAACACGAACACGAACACGAACACGAAGGAGTGTCCACCATGAAGGTATCCCGCAGGTCCGCCCTCATCGCCGCCCCCGCACTGGCAGGCCTCGCAGCCTGTTCGAAGGTGTCCGAAGAGGGTGCTGACTTCCCTGATGACGACCTCCGGCTCATCATCCAAGCTGATCCCGGCGGAGGCTCTGACCTCTCGAGCCGCGCGCTCGCCACCGAGCTCGAGAGCATCCTCGGCGTCTCCGTGGTCCCGGAGAACATGCCCGGTGCCTCGGGAGCGATCGCGATGGAATACGTCGGTGATCAACCAGCCGACGGCTACACCATCGGGTTCTGCCCTGTGGAGATCGCCATGCTCAACACCACGCAGAATGCCGATGTGCTCCCGGAGAATTACAGCTTCATCGGGCAGATCATGAATGCGCCCGGCGTCCTCAGCGTCGCTGCGGACAGCGAGCACGAGACCCTCGCCGACTTCCTCGAAGCGGCGAAGGCCGAGGCCCTGACCGTCGCGAACTCCGGCGCGGGCTCGATCTGGGAGGCCGCAGCACTGGGCATCAACAATGAGCTGGGCACACAGTTCACGCCCGTGCCGTACGACGGCGGGGCCACTGCGGTCAGCGCCGCCGCATCCGGCGAAGCGGATGCCGCGGTCTCCGGTGTCGGCGAAGCCCTCGCACAGGGCGACGCGGTGCGGGTCCTCGGCGTGATGCACGACGAGACGCTCCCCGATCTCCCCGATGTCCCCACCTTCCTCGACGCTGCGGGCGCCGACATCCAGTACGGCGGGTGGGGAGGCATCTACACGGCTGCGGGCCTGCCGGACGACGTGCGCAGCACCCTCGAATCGGCGGTGCAGGAGGCCGTTGATTCGGAGGCGTATCAGGAGTTCCAGAAGAACTCCGGCAACCTCGTCGTCCACCGCGACGCAGACGAGTTCGCGACGTTCGTCGACGAGCAGTTCTCGGAATTCCAGGAGCTCCTCGGCTGAGGACCCGCCTCCCCGGAGGAAGGATGAAGATGAGCAGTACTGAATCAACCCCGGAGGCGGGCGACCTCGACGCGCGATCGGCTGTAGGCATGGAGGCCGCAGGCGAGGAGGGAGGATCGGCGAGGCCATCGGCGTCCCGACGGCTAGAGGTCGGCACGGCTATTGGCGCCTGCGTGGTCTTCGCCATCACCCTCTACCTGGCGCGTTCCATCCCGATCCGGATGGAGGCCGCGCCCGGCCAGATCGACGCGCGCTTCTGGCCCACCGTCCTGGCAGGTGCCGGCCTGCTGCTCTCGCTCGCCCGGCTCGGGGTCTCCCTCGCCACCGCCCCGGAGAGTCGCGAGGACCTCGATCCTCGACAGACGGGAGGGCTGACGAAGGTGGTGGCCACCCTGGGGGCCACTGTGCTGTTCATCGCCCTGTGGTCCGTCGGCGACGTCATCATCGCCGGGTATCGCATCCAGATCTTCCCGCTCGCAATGGTGCTGTACCTGGTGGTCCTGCTCGCACTGCACGGCGCGAGGAGCTGGAAGGCGTACGTCTTCTTCCCGATCCCGCTGGCTGTCGGCACGTACCTGCTGTTCGGAGAGCTGCTGAGGATCCCGCTATGAACACCATCTCCGAAGGACTGCTCGCTCTCGGCTCATGGGAGGTCGTCCTGTGCATGCTGCTGGGCCTCGGGCTCGGCCTGCTCGTCGGGGCGTTCCCGGGCGTCACCGCCACCATGGCGGTCGCCCTGGCCTCCGGATTCACCCTGACACTGGACCCGGTCCCCGGGCTCTGCGTATTGCTGACCATCTACGTGGCCGCGAACTTCGGTGATCGCATCCCGGCGATTCTCATCAACACCCCGGGGACGCCCGCCTCGATCGCGACCACTCTGGACGGCTACCCGATGGCGAAGAAGGGACAGGCGGGGATCGCCCTGACCCTCTCCGCCTTCGCCTCCGCCGCGGCGATCCTCGTGAGCATGGTGATCTTCGCGGTGGCCGCCGTGCCGGTGGCGACGATCGCCCGCGACTACTTCCGCTCCCCGGAGCTGTTCGCGCTGGTCGTCTTCGGTCTCACCGTCATGATCGGAATCTCCTCGAAGTCGATGCTGAAAGGCGTGCTCGCCGGTCTGCTGGGGCTTCTGCTAGGTACGGTCGGCCTCTACTCCGCCACCGGGGATCAGCGCTTCACCTTCGGG
>DXDT01000131.1 GCA_019115335.1 Candidatus Brachybacterium merdigallinarum | reverse complement strand
CCTTCGGCAAGACCGCCGAGGAGGTCCGCGCCGAGGGCACCGAGGGTCCCCTGGTCGCGGCCCGCGAGTTCTCCGGGGATCGGCCCACCACCTCGATCATGGCCCCGAAGCTGACGGCCTCCACCCTGGGGCAGCTGATCGCGCTGTACGAGCACATCACCTTCGTGCAGGGCGTGGTGTGGGGCATCAATTCCTTCGACCAGTGGGGCGTGGAGCTCGGCAAGCAGCTGGCGAAGGACCTCGCCCCGGCCGTCGCGGGCGACGAGCAGGCGATCGCCGCGGAGGACTCCTCCACCGCCGCGCTGATCCGCTACTACCGCCAGCAGCGCGCCTGAGCACCGGCCACCCGATCTGATCGCCGACTACGGGACAAATACGGGGTGCTGTGCCATATATGGCACAGCACCCCGTATACGTCCACTGCTCGACAAGGCCGGGTCCGGGTGAGGTCACGGCCTGCCCGCACGCGGGTCACAGCCCGGTCCCGTTCCTGGCCAGGAGAGGCGCTGGGCGCACATCGATGGAAGAATGCTCGGCGTCATGTCGGTACGTGCTGAGGGGAACCCATGGAACCATTGATACTCATCGTCGGGGTGGGAGCGGTACTGCTCGTCCTGCTCCTGATCGTCCTGCTGGTGCTGCTGCGCAGCTACCGCATCGCCCCGCCCAACGAGGCGATGATCATCACGGGCCGTGGCACGAAGGCGGGGGACGTCGACCTCGAATCCGGTGGCGCGCGCGTGATCATCGGGGGCCGCGCGATCGTGCGGCCCATCTTCGAGCGGGCCTTCATGCTCAGCCTCTCCTCGCGCCAGATCCCGGTGGAGGTCGACGGCTACTCGAAGAACGGCATCTTCCTCCGGCTGCGCGGGGTGGCGCAGGTGAAGGTCGGCGGGAACATCGAGGACGTCCGCAAGGCCGCGCAGCGCTTCCTGGATCAGCAGAAGCAGATCGACAACTACACCACCGAGATCCTCTCGGGCACGCTGCGCGCCGTGGTGGGCACCCTCTCGGTCGAGCAGATCATCCGTGACCGCGCCTCCTTCGCCTCTCAGGTGCAGGCCGAGGCCGAGCACTCGATGAACAACCAGGGCCTGGTCATCGACACCTTCCAGATCTCCGCGATCGAGGACGACGGCTCCTACCTGCGGGACTGGGGCCGTCCCGAGGCGGCGCTGGTGGCCAAGACCGCGGCGATCGCCGAGTCGGACGCCAACCGTGAGGCCACCCAGGCCAAGAACCTGAACCTCCAGCAGGAGGCGGAGTCGAAGCAGGCCTTCGACCTGCGCAGCGCGGAGATCAAGGAGGAGACGGACGCCCGCCAGGCGGTCGCCGATGCGGCCGGTCCGCTGGCCCGCGCCGCCCAGCAGCAGCGGATCATCGAGCAGGAGGAGCTCATCGCGGTCCGCAACAACGATCTGCGCGAGAAGCAGCTGATCGCCGAGGTCCACAAGC
The DNA here is from genome assembly GCA_019115335.1 of Candidatus Brachybacterium merdigallinarum. Classification (GTDB taxonomy): domain Bacteria; phylum Actinomycetota; class Actinomycetes; order Actinomycetales; family Dermabacteraceae; genus Brachybacterium; species Brachybacterium merdigallinarum. The sequence goes on along the minus strand of DXDT01000131.1, from coordinate 13,079 downwards.
CGGCAGAGGCCAAGCGCTACGCCGAGCAGCAGGACGCGGACTCCAAGAAGTACGCCCGCGTGGCGGAGTCCGAGGCGCAGCTGACCGACGAGCGCAACCGGGCCGAGTCCCGCCGGGTCACCGCCGACGCCGAGGCCCATGCCATCGAGGCCCGTGGTCGCGCGGAGGCCGAGGTCGAGCTGCAGCGCCGTTCGAAGGACGCCGAGGCGGTGCGCCTGGAGGGTCAGGCCGAGGCCGATTCGCTGCGCGCCAAGGGTGAGGCCGAGGCCATCGCGATCCGTGCCAAGGGTGACGCCGAGGCGGAGACCACCCGCGCCCGCGCCGAGGCGTACAAGCAGTTCAACGACGCCGCGGTGCTCGCCCAGGTCCTCGAGGTCCTGCCCGAGGTCGCGGGGGAGCTCGCTTCTCCCTACTCCAACATCGAGAACCTCTCGGTGTTCTCCACCGATGGCGAGGCGAAGATCGGTCAGAACATCTCGGTGGGCCTCAAGCAGGTCCTGGACATGGTCAAGTCCACCACCGGGGTCGACTTCCAGGAGACCCTCGAGCGTGCCGCCTCGAGCGGTCGCGAGGTGCGCCGTCAGGCCGATTCCGAGCAGTCCTCGGCGCAGCCCGCGCCGTGGTCGTCCTCGGCTCGGGGTGCTCAGCAGGACCCCGCGACGGACGAGGACGCGACCGGGGAGGATTCCGGCACCGACGCCTGATCAGCTCGATCTCACGGGAGCGCCCCGCCTCTTCTCCGGAAGGGTGCGGGGCGCTCCTGTGACCGGGCGCCCACCGGTGAACCTCCCGTGAATCCCTGGTGGTGGGGGTCTTTCGCCCCGGACAACGGGCGCCGCGGATCGTAGGCTGTGCTCATGAAGATCGGCATCCTGACCTCCGGCGGAGACTGCCCGGGCCTGAACGCGGTGATCCGCGGCGCGGTCATCAAGGGCGACAAGCTGTTCGAGGACGAGTTCATCGGGTACAAGGACGGCTGGCGGGGCGTCATCGACGGGGACTGGATGACCCTCCCCCGGCGCCGGGTGCGCGGCATCGGCCGGATCGGCGGCACGATCCTGGGCACCTCCCGGTCCAATCCTTTCGCCGACGGGGAGGACGGCGCCGAGATCGTGCGCCGCCACATGGATGAGAACGACGTCGACGGGATCATCGCGATCGGCGGCGACGGCACCCTGTTCACCGCGAACCGCCTGTTCGAGGCGGGGATCCCGGTGGTTGGCGTGCCCAAGACCGTCGACAACGACCTGGATGCCACCGACTACACCTTCGGGTTCAACACGGCGGTGGAGATCGCCACCGAGTCCCTGGACCGTCTGCGGATGACGGGCGATTCGCATCACCGCTGCATGGTCGCCGAGGTGATGGGGCGCTCGGTGGGCTGGATCGCCCTGCATTCGGGGATGGCGGCGGGCGCCCATGTGATCTGCCTGCCGGAGTTCCCCCTGACGATCGGTGAGATCTGCGGCTACGTGAAGTCGGCGTTCGATCGTGGCCGGGCACCGCTGGTGGTGGTCGCGGAGGGGTTCGTGCCGAAGGATGCACCGGAGGGGTTCATGGACTACGACCTCGACGAGTTCGGCCGGCCACGCTTCGGGGGGATCGCGCAGGCACTGGCGCCGATCATCGAGGAGCGCCTGGGCATCGAGTCGCGGGCGACGGTCCTCGGGCACATCCAGCGCGGCGGTGAGCCGACCGGCTATGACCGGGTGCTCGCCACGCGGCTGGGGACAGCGGCGGTGGATCTGGTGCACCACAACGGGTTCGGCCGCATGGTGGCGCTGCGCGGCACCGAGATCGTGGACGTGCCGCTGACCGAGGCGATCGACAGCGTCAAGGCCGTGCCCCGCAACCGCTGGGACGAGATGCGGATCCTGTTCGGCTGACCGGTTGAACGGCTGACCATCCGTACGGCTGAGCAGCTGATCGGCTCGGCGAGAGGCTGCGGGTCCGGTCCGTGCGCCGGCGTGGTCTCCGTGCGCCTCGCTCTCAGCGGGGCAGCAGGTCCCGGACCGCCTGGTCGAAGGTCGGGTGGCGGAAGGTGAAGCCGGCGTCGCGGAGCACGCGGGAGGTGGCATGCCTCCCGGTGAGCCCGAGGGCGGGATCGGTGCGCAGCAGCACCGCGCCGAGGCGCAGCACCGGAGCCGGCGTGGGCAGGCCGACCCGTCGGCCGACGGCCCTGCGCAGGATGCGCATCATCTCCGCGTTCCGCACCGGATGCGGGGCGGCGGCGATCACCAGGCCCGAGGGCAGTGAGGGCTCCTCGAGATCCATCGCACACAGCACGATGCGCACCCAGTCCTCGACGTGGAGCCAGCTGACCCATTGCCGTCCCGTGCCGACCCTCCCGCCGAGCCCGGTGCGGGCGAGCAGCAGCAGCCGGTCCATCGCCGGCGTCCCCGTCTGGAGGACGATGCCGGTGCGCAGCACCACCTGATGCGCGGCGGCGGCACCGTCGAGCGCCCGCTCCCAGCGTTCGGCGACCCCGGTCATCTGGGGCAGGCCGACGGGCAGAGGGCTCGTCTCGTCCAGGCGCTCCTCCCCCGCATCGGACCAGATGGCGGTGGTCGAGGCCTGCACCCAGTGGGCGAGCGGAGCGGGAAGCTGCTGTGAGGCGGCCACGAGTGCCGCGGTCGCATGGACCCGCGAGGCGGTGAGGTCGGCGATGTTCTCCGGGCTGGGTCGGGCGTCGACGAGGCGACCGGCGAGATTGACGAGCGCCACCTGCTCCCCCTCCAGCTCCTCCGCCCAGGCGCCGACGGTGCGCCCGTCCCAGGCCACTTCGCGCGCAGCGGCACGGCGAGTCCCCTCTCGCGGGGTGCGGGTCAGGATCACGACCTCGATCCCCTGGTCGACGAGCGGGGCGGCGAGGGCGCGGCCGAGGGTGCCGGAGCCGCCCGCGATCACGACCTTCGACGGGGCGCTCACCGGATCGAGCCGATCTCCCCGAGGAGTGCCTTCGCGTAGGAGGCGTGCACGGACTCCTCGTCGGAGGGGTGGTACATCCCGGCGCGCACGTCGCGGGAGAGGCGCTCGAGCTCGCTGCGGCGGTAGAAGTGGGAGCCGCCGGAGGCGCGCAGCACCTGATCGACCGCGCTGATCGCCGCTTCGGTGGAGCGGGACTTCACCCCGGAGAAGTGCAGGAACCAGCGGGGCCCGTGGTCGGTGATCCCGGGCCCGGTCTCGCCGGTGCCCAGGGCGTCGAGGTCCGCCACGACCTTCTCCAGCTGCAGGACTGCTCCGTCCAGTGCGATCGCGGCATCGGCGAGGCGCCAGCGGATGTCGGGGTCGTCGGCGTGGACGATGCCCTTGGTGGCGTTGCGGCGGGTGGTGGAGATGTCCGCACCGAGCTCGACAGCGCGCTGGGCGACCCCGATGTACACCGAGGCGATCAGCAGTTCGAAGGCCCCGAAGATTCCCATCACGAAGGGGTCCTGGTTCGGTCCCACGGGCGTGCGGGTGATGATCCGCGCGGCGGTAAGGGGGGCGCCGTGCAGGCGCGTGGTGCGGGACTGGGAGGCGCGCATGCCGTGGGTGTCCCAGTCGTCGAGCACCTCGACGGCGTCGCTGCGCTCGATGACGCCGAACAGCAGCCGCGGGTCGACCTCGGTGGTGTGGGCGAGCCGGCCGTGGACCACCAGGCGATCCCAGACCGGGGCGAGGGAGGTGAAGATCTTGGTGCCGGTGAGCCGGTAGCCGCCGTCGGGCTCGGCATCGGCCGCGGTCGAGGAGTCGAACAGCATCGCGTCGTTGCCGGCCTCGGAGATGCCGAAGGCGTGCAGCTGGTCCGCGGCGGCGTCCTCGAGGATGCTGCGCACCGAGTCGACGCCGAGGCGGTGGGCGTGCAGGGCGGCGCCGGTGACCACCAGGTGCATGTTCATCGACAGCGCGGTGGCCGGGGCGGCCTGGGCCAGGCGGCGCTGGATGCGGGAGGCGTCCGCGATCGAGGCGCCGAGGCCGCCGAGCTCGGTGGGGACCAGCAGCCGCAGATAGCCCCGTTCGCGCAGATCGGCGAGGTCCTGGTCCGGGAAGGTGTTCGCGCGGTCGTGGAGGGCGGCGCGGCTCCGGAAGGTCTCCAGCAGGGAGTCGGGAAGCAGGTCGCGAGCGAGATCGGTCATGGACCCACGCTAGTCGACCTGTCCTGACCGGCGTCAGTCCCCGATCACGATGACGTGGCTGTCGTTGCCGTTCGTATCGACCCCGCAGATGGAGAACTCCGCCCCGCACCCTCCCCTGAACAGGTGTCACTGTAGTCCGGCACGGCAGCGCAGCGGCGCTTCGGGGCGGATCTTGTGCTGAGCGTTCATCTCGTCGTCACCTGGACGGCGATCCGGGTCACACCCGGGTGGTCCGTCCGGTCCCGTCGGAGCCGTCTTCCGGCTCCACCGTCCGGCTCCGTTGTCACGTTCCGTGCTGCAGCGCTGCCGTCAGTCCACGATGGAGAACTTGATGGGAAGACTGACGCGGAACTGCCGAGACACCGGTTCGCTGGCCAGGCCGGCCTCGTTGTAGCTCACGGCAGTGACGGTATAGGTGCCGGCGAGAGTGAATCGGCAGTCGAGTGGCCCCTGGTTGTCGTGGCGGCAGTTCGAGCCCTCGACCTCCCAGGCGGTCTCGGAGAGCGGGGACCCTCCGTCATCGACGGGCGGAGTGGCGGAGACATTCATCGTGCACCGCATGTCCGACAGGGAGAGGCAGGTGTTTCCCGTGAGCTCCAGTTCGAGCGTCGGCGGGTCCGGTTTCGTGTACGGGGTGACGGAGTTGGACTCGGCGGAGATCGCGCTCTCGCCGCCCTCGAAGCGGTTGCGGGCCTGCACGGTGAAGCGGTGCGCCACCCCGTTCTCCAGGGTGTCCAGGTCGATGCTGGTGGTGTTCCCGTCCACGACCTCCTGCCCGCCGTCCCAGCGGATCACGTAGTCCTTGATCGGGGTGCCGTTGTCCTCCGCGGCCTCCCAGGTGACCGTCGCCCGGCCGTCGGGGCCCTCGCCGACTCCCTCATCGGGCATCGTGGCGGTGACCGAGGCGGGAGCGGCCGGCTGCGCGAAAGGGGTCACCTCGTTCGAGGCGTCCGAGGGCGGTCCGGTGCCGACGCTGTTCACCCCGGCGACGGTGAAGCGGTAGGCGGTGTTCGGGTCGAGATCGTCGACGGTGATGCTGGTGTCCCCGCCCTGGACGGTCCAGGACTCCGAGCCTCCGGCGAGGGAGACGACGTAACCGGTGATGGGTTCGCCGTTGGCCTCCGCGGTGGTCATCGCGGGCCAGGAGACCTTGATCCCGCCGCCGAGGGGATCCTGGACACGTTCCGCCTCGACGGTCCCGCTCGGTGCCAGCGGGATGCCGGCGGGGTTCTCGGCGGCGGACCACGAGGACCAGTCCGAGGGCTCCTCGGAGAGGTTGTAGGCCTGGACCCGGAAGCGGTACTCCTTCAGGTTGTCCAGCGAGTCCCAGGTCAGGGAGGTGCTCCCGGCGGGGGCCTCCCGCGTCTCCATCTGGCCGCCGTCGGTGTCCTGGAGCTGGACCACATAGCGCTGCAGGGCGGAGCCGCGGTTCTCCGGAGCCGCCCACTCCACCGTCAGCTGCGTATCCCCCTGCGTGATCTGCGGGGTCCCCGGGGGTCCCGGTCGCACATCCGGCCGCGCCACGGCCGAGGGTGTCGACGCCGGCGAGTCCCCCACCTCGTTGTGCGCCACCACCTGGAACGTGTACTCCGTCCCATTGGTCAGGCCGGTCACCGTGCACGAGGTCGACGCGCACTCCTCCGTGGCCGATCCCCCGCTCGCCGCGGTGACGGTGTATCCGGTGATCGGGGCACCGTTGTCATCGCCCGCCGTGAACACGAGCTCGACCGTGCCGTCCCCGACCTCACCGACCCGCGGGGCCGAGGGAGCTTCGGGCTTCCCGCGCACCGTCACCCGGATCTCCCCGCTGACCTCCCGCTCCGGATCACCCGTCGCATCCTGGATCGTGTACGACGCCGTCAGGATCCCCGCGAACTCCGGATCCGGAGTGATCAGCACCTGATCCCCCGAGACCTCCACGGTCCCCTCCCCACTGACCCGCTCCGCCGACAGCAGCGACAGCGCCTCCTCCGGGAACGGGTTCGAATCATTGGCCAGCACCGGCACCGCCACCTCCGTGCCCGCATCGGCTTCCACCACATCCTGCACCGCCGCCGCCAGCGGCCGCGTGCTGCCGCCCACCGACAGCTGGAACGTCGCCGACACCGGATCCGTCATCCCGTCCGTGACCGTGACGGGGACGTCCACCAGGGTGCCGCGGTCCACGTCGGTGCTCGCCGAAGCGGTCAGTGTGGTGCCGCTGACCTCCGCGGTGATGCCCTCGGGCAGGTCCACCGCTCCGAGCGCGAAGGTCAGGGGATCGTCGTCGGGGTCGTTCGCGGTCGCGGCGAGGTCGATGGTGCGGCCCGCTCCCCCGCTCTCGACGGTGACAACGGCGCCCTGGAAGGTGGGCGGCTGGTTGGAGTCGCCGGAGGTGACGTCGACGGGGATCACCAGGGTGCCGGTCGCGGCGGTGGCGTCGCCGACCTCCCCGTCCGTGACGGGCACGCTGATCGAGTCCTGTCCCACGTAGCCGTCGGCGGGCCGGTAGGTCAGGGTGGTGGCATCGGTGACCAGCTGCGCGCCGTCGGAGTGCTCCGCGGTGGTCGCCGACGGGTCGCTGATGCGCACGTCCTGCGCGCCGGGGCGGACCCGCACGTTCGACGGGTCGGAGAGATCGATCTGGGTCTGGTTGCCCTCGACGACCTCGACGGTGCCTCCCACCCAGACCGGGGCCACCCGAGCGGTGCCGGGCACCCAGACGTACCCGGCCGCGCTGAGCCCGTCCACGTCGGTGACCGTGTACCGGATCTGCTGCACGCTCTCGGTCGGGGTGACGGTGACGATCCCGTCCTCGTCCACGCTCGCCCCGCCGGGACCATCGGGCAGCTCGACCTCGAGCAGGGCGGCGGATCCGTCGGGGTCGAGGTCATTGGCTCGGACGTCGACCTGGATCCCGGCCTCACCGGCCTCCAGAGCGTCGGCGACGGACACGAAGTCGTCGGTGACCTGGGGAGCGAGCAGCGGAGCCTCCGGGTCCACCCGCACCGTGGCGGTCGCGGAATCGGTGAGCTGGCCGTCGGAGACCTCGTGCAGGATCGAATGGGTCCCCGGCTCCGACGGGGTGATCGCGGTGATGCGATCCCCGGGCGCCTCCTCGTCCGGGGGGACCACCTCGATCTCCGTGGTCGGCTCGACGCTCTCGTGGACCAGCTCGAGCACGTCGCCCTCGGGGTCGGAGTCGTTGCGCAGCACCGGGATCTCGATCTCCCGGTCCGGCCGCACCTCCACCACGTCGTCGACCGCGTAGGGCGGCTGGTTCATCGTCGCGGGCTCCGCGATGCCCACCCGCACCTCCCCGGTCCCGACAGCGCCCTGCCGGTCCATCACCTGGTACTGGAAGGTGTCGGTCCCGCGCGCGCCGTCATGGGGCACGTACTCGATCCACTCCCCCGTGGCGGAGGTGACCTCGCCCAGCTCCGGGGCCGGGGAGGTGACTCCGGTGAGCAGCACCGAGTCCCCGTCGGGGTCGATACCGGTCAGCGGCACCGGGATCCGCACCGGGGTGCCGGAGACGGTGCGGGCCTCGAGGTTCTGGGGGGTCGGCGGAGCATTCGGGGCGTCGGCCGGGATGATCGTCACCGTGAGCCGGGCGCTACCGGTCCGGCCGGTCTCGTCCACCACCTCGTAGTTGATCACGGCGTCACCCGCGGCGTCGGGGGCGGCGGTGAAGCGCATCCGGTCGCCATAGGGCTCGAAGGTCCCGGTGTCCTCCCCGGCCGCCGGATCGTTCCGGGTACCCAGGTGCAGCTCGGAGTCGGTGGGAGAGCGGTCGTTGTCGAGCACGTCGACCACCACCATGTCGCCGGCGCGCACCACCGCCTCGTCCGGGGCGGCGACCGGATTGGCGAACTGGGTCTCGCTGCGAGCGAGCATCACCCGGATGGTGCCGGTGGTGGGTCCGGCCGAGTTGGCGACCTCGTAGGTCAGCGACACCGGCTCCTCGCTGATCGGCGCATCCGAGCGTGCCTCCACCCGCACCAGGTGGTGATCGACCACGGTGGCCTTCAGCCCGCTGCCCTCGGGGACCTGCACGGAGTTGACCACCAGCACCCCGCCGGTGGGATCCACATCGTTCTCCAGCGGATCGATCAGGGTGTCGGAGCCTGCGGTGACCAGGCCCTGATCGTCGACCGCCACCGGGAGCATCTGCTCGGTGTCCGGCGCGATGATGTCCACCCGGATCAGTCCCTGCGAGCTCGCGGCGGAGGCCGAGGCCGTGTACTCCAGGTAATACGTGCCGATCTCGCCGCTGATGTCCACGGAGCCGGTGACCTCGTCCGCCTCGATCTCGAGCCCCTCGAGCTCGTCCACATGCGTCAGCTCGAGGCTGCCGCCCGCCGGATTGATGTCGTTGACCAGGGGGTTGATGGTGCCGGTGTGCCCGGCGACGATCTGCAGGTGGTCAGCGGTGGTGATCGGGGCGAGCTCCGGGTCCGCGACCGCCTCGACCTCCAGGACGTCCTGGCTGGTAGCGCCGTGCTCATCGCGGAAGGTCAGGGTGACCTGCTTGGGGCCGACGGCGAGCCCGGCATCGTCGAAGGTGACCGTGCCGTCGGTCGAGAAGGAGACCAGATCCTCCGGCTCCACGGTCGCATCGGTCAGGTAGAAGGCATCCCCCTCGGGGTCCTCCCAGTAGGGCAGGACGTTCAGGCTCACCGACTGGCCGCTGCGGACCTGCACGGCGGTGATCGCCTGCTCCGCCGCGACCGGCCCCGAGTTCTCGGACAGCTCCTTGACCTCGAGGCTGACCTGCGCGGTGGCGGTCCCGCCGCGACCGTCGTCGACCTCGTACTCGAAGCGGGCGGAGCCGCTGGCATCCTCGTCCACCGCGATCTGCAGCTGGGTCCCGCCCCGGATCGGAGTGACGGTCCCGATGCTCGGCTGCTCGCCGACGAGCGAGGCGGTCAGCACGTCCCCGTCCGGATCGGTGTCATTGCGGGTCACCGGCAGCACCACGTTCTGGCCGGCCCGCACCCCGAACTCATCGTCGTTCGCGACCGGGGGCCGGTTCTCCTGGTCCCGCTCCGCGTCGACGTTCGTGATGGTGGTGGTGAAGGTCTCCTCGACCTCCTCGGTGTCGTCCTCCTGGATGTGCTGGTCGATGACCCAGTCGTCCACCAGGGTCATGTCGTCCTGGATCATCCAGGACAGCCCCGAGACGGTGTCGTTGAGCACCGCCAGCTCCTGGTTCACCCGCAGCGCCAGGTCCGCGCCGGACTGCGCCTCGGGAATGCTCTCGGCCAGCGCCTCCTCGCTCTCCTGGCCCGGGCAGAGGCGCAGGGACAGGTTCGAGCCGTTCCAGGCGCCGTAGGAGCAGCCGCCCGCCTGGGCGGGTGGCACCGGGTCGCCGGTTCCTCCCGCCTGCGCGACCTCCGGCTCCCCACCGGTCAGCGGCACGTGGATCAGCGCGTCACGGGAGGCAACGAGCACATGCTCGGAGTCGGTGGAGACCTGCTGGAGCTGCAGCGCGGAGAGGTCCGCGATCCCGAGCGGGGTGAGGTCCACGGTGGTCACCTCGGTGCCGATCCGCAGCTGCCGCTGCTCACGGTCCAGCACGACGGGCTGCTCCCCGACCGCAGTGAGGGCGACCTGCTCGGCGCCGGTGCTGACCCCGCCGACGGTGATCGCCTCCCCGGCCTCCGTCTCGGCGGTGTCCACGGAGCGTTCGAAGGGCAGCAACTGGTCGCCGTCCAGCACCCACACGGTGCCGTCCGTGCCGACGGTGACGGTGGGGATGCGGTCACCGGTCTCGTACGCGGGCTCCACGGCGCGCGGGCTGAAGGCCGCGAGCTGCTCCGGGGTGAGGATCCAGACCCGGCCGTCGGCCGCGGTGACGGCGACCCGGTCGCCGCCGAGGGCGACCTGGGCCTGCGGAGGAAGCTCCACGGTGCCGCCGGCGAGGACCGAGGCGGTGTTCACCGGGGTCGCCCCGCGCGCCCCGACCGCGATCACATGGGGACCGGACTGGAGGACGTCGACCTCCTCCCCGCCCATCGAGAGCCGGCCGTCGAGCTCCTGCGCGTCGACGTTGAGGCGTCCCAGCAGCCCGTCGGCGGAGTTGGTGACCCACACCCCGCCGTTGTTGACCTCCACCTCGGAGGAGTCCAGGCCCGGGTACCGCAGTGCGAAGGCGGTCAGCGTGATCGCGAGCAGGGAGAGGACGGCGGTGGCGATCACGGTGGAGCGTCGCCGCCGAGGGGCGTGCGCAGGTTCCACCGCAGCTGCCCCCTGTCCCCGTTCGCGCAGCCCCGTCCCCCGGAGCCGACCGTCACGCCAGGTTACCGGAGAGCAACCCGCCTGGCAGCGGTAGAACCGTAGGTCATCGAGAGTTCACCGAGTCGTCATCCGGTGCCGCCTACCCCTGGCGGGCGCCCGGTGACCTGTCCGCCCTCGGTCGCACAGTCCTGCCCGCCTTGAGTGCGTCACCACCGTTGCGCACACCGCAGGAGCCTGACTCCGGTGAGGACGTCGAGGGTCGGGCAAGGACGTCGACCGTTCGGACGGCACGTCTTTACAGCCTGCGTCGGCAGGGACCATGGTGGAGGCATGGCTGGATATACCACGACCAACCCGGCCACGGGACAGACCGACCACGAGTTCAGCGCCCTCGACGACGACGGGATCCAGAACGTGCTCCGTCGCACCGACTCAGCCTTCCCCGCCTGGCGCGCCACCCCGAGCAGTGAACGAGCCGCCGCACTGGAGCGCACCGCCGACCTGTACTCCGCACGCGCCCCGCAGCTCGCCGAGCTGATCGCCACCGAGATGGGCAAGCCCCTCCGCCAAGGCCTGGAGGAGGTGGAGCTGGCCGCCTCCATCTACCGCTGGTACGCGGTCCACGGCCCTGATCTGCTGGCCGACGAACAGATCGATCCGCAGGGAGCGCAGGAGTCGCTGGTGCAGACCGCGCCGATCGGCCCGCTCGTCGGTGTCATGCCGTGGAACTACCCCTACTACCAGGTGGCCCGCTTCGTCGCCCCGAACCTGATGGCGGGGAACACGATCGTGCTCAAGCACGCCGGGATCTGCGCCGCCTCCTCCGCCGTGATGGCCGAGATGCTCCATGAGGCAGGGGTGCCGCAGGACGCGTACATCAATGCCTACGCCTCCCACGACCAGCTGGCCGACATGATCGCCGACCCTCGGATCCGCGGCGTGTCCCTGACCGGCAGCGAGAAGGCGGGCGCCGCCGTCGCAGAGAATGCCGGAGCGCACCTGAAGAAGTCGGTGCTCGAGCTCGGCGGTTCGGATCCGCTGATCGTCCTGGAGGACGCCGACGTCGACGCGGTCGCCCGCGAGGTCGCCGCTGCGCGACTGTCCAACGCCGGCCAGGCCTGCAATTCCCCCAAGCGCATCATCGTCCCGGAGGCGATGAAGGACCGGTTCCTCGCGATCGTGGTGGAGGAGTTCGAGGGCGCGACCGTGGGAGACCCCAGGAGCGAGGACGTCGCGGTCGGACCGCTGTCCTCGGTCGGAGCTCGGGACGGTGTCGTCGAGCAGGTCGACCGCGCCGTGTCACAGGGGGCGATCCTGCATACCGGCGGGTCCGCCCTCGAGGGCGAGGGCGCTTTCATGCGCCCCGCAGTCCTGACGGGGGTCACCAAGGAGATAGATGCCTACGAGGAGGAGATCTTCGGCCCGGTCGCCGTCATCCACACGTACACGACGATCGAGGACGCGATCGCGCTGGCCAACGACGTCTCCTTCGGGCTGAGCGGATCCATGTGGGGCCGGGACCTCGAGGACGCCCAGGCCGTCGCCGATCGGCTGGAGGTCGGGATGGCGTACGTCAACGAGCACGGCACCACCCTGCCGGGCCTGCCGTTCGGCGGCGTCAAGCGCTCCGGGTTCGGCCGTGAGCTGGGCCGATGGGGGATGGGCGAGTTCGTCAACGTCCGGCTGCGGCGCACCTCCGCGGCCTGAGACCGCAGTCGGGGCGGGGATCTCAGCCCCGCCCCGGTGTGGTGGTTGCAGACGCCGCCGCTACTGCAGGCAGCCCGGCCCCAGCAGCGCCTTCAACGACGCGTACAGCGCGGCGGAGGGGGTGACCGACAGGCGCTTGTCCAGCTGCATGAGGGTGGTGCGCCCGGGCTCCTGGAGCCGCAGCCGCACCTCGCTGGCCCCGGGGTTGTCCTCGAGGACCCCGCGCAGGTCGCCGACCACCTTCTCGGTGGCGCGCAGGGCAGGCAGCGCGATGGTGACCGGCCCATCGGCCCCGCCGCCGGTCTCGGGGATGGACATCTCCATGACCTTCAGCTCCGGCATGCCCTTGGAGGTGTCCACCCGGCCCTTCATCGAGACGACGAGGTCCTCGGCCAGCTCGGTGGCGACGGTCTGGTAGGTGGAGGGGAACATCAGGCAGTCGATCGAGCCCTCGAGGTCCTCGACCGTCGCGATCGCCCACATGTCGCCCTTCTTGGTGGTCTTGCGCTGCAGGCCGGTGATCAGTCCGGCGATGGTGACCATGGCGCCGTCCTGGATCGCCCCCTCATCGGCGAGCGCGCTGATGGTGGTCGAGGAGTTCTGGGCGATGACGTGCTCGAGCCCGTACAGCGGATGGTCCGAGACGTACAGACCCAGCATGTTCCGCTCGAAGGCGAGCAGCTCCTTGCGATCCCACTCCGGCAGGTCCGGGATGGTGATGGTCGCCGCGGAGCCGGAGGCCCCGGCGGAGCCGCCCTCGCCTCCGCCGGCGAACATGTCGGCGAAGAGGTCGTACTGGCCCTGGGCCTCCTTGCGCTTGACGTCCACGACGGAGTCGACGGCGTCCTCGTGGATCAGCACCAGGGAGCGGCGGTTCGCGCCGAGCGAGTCGAAGGCACCGCCCTTGATGAGCGACTCGATGGTGCGCTTGTTGCACACGCTCAGCGGGACCTTGTCGAGGAAATCGGTGAAGGAGGTGAAGGCCCCCTTCTCCTCCCGCGCCCGGATGATCTCCTCGACCACGTTCGCACCGAC
>DXDT01000130.1 GCA_019115335.1 Candidatus Brachybacterium merdigallinarum | reverse complement strand
GCTCCTCGAACAGGGAGAGGTAGAGGCGTTCGCGCTGCTCGCGGTTGCCGGTGCTGCCGGCGATCACCATCAGCTGGGAGTCCTCGGCGGCGGCCTCGATGCCGCCGACGAGCTGGGCGTAGAACGGGTTGCCGGAGTCAAGCACGATCGCGCCGACGGTGCGGGAGCGGCCCACCTTCAGCTGGCGGGCCGCGTCGTTGCGCACGTAGCCGAGCTCGGTGATCGCCGCCTCGACCCGTTCGCGCCGGTCCGGGGAGACGATGTCCGGGCGGTTCAGGACATTGGAAACGGTGCCGACGGAGACCCCGGCATGCCGGGCGACGTCCTTCATGCCCACGACGCGAGTCCCCGTCACGGCTCACTCCTCTCGCGGTGCGACACGGTCCGCGAAGATCCGGGACCTCGATCCAGCGACCTTATCGCGCAGCGGGCTCGCACCTCGCATGCGCCCGCAGGTGTTCCTCCCCGTCATCCACCACCGACGGCCTATCCTCATCCCACGAGCACAAGTGGGGACGCGGTGATTCGAAGCGGACTGGGACCCCACGCCGTCGACGGCATCCAGGAGGCCATGATGAGCACCGATCCGAGCGCCCCTACCCCCGAGGAATCCTCCAGCGCGCATGCGCCGCCGCCGAACACAGCGGAGTCGTCCTCCGCGGATTCCTTCGCGCCGTCGTTCGGGCAGACGTCAGAGCCGACGTCCGAGCGGTCCTCCGGGCCTGCCTCGACGCCCGCACGCCCGGGCTCCAGCGTCCCCGCACGACTGCTCACCGTGCTGTACGCACTGGTGGTGACACCGATGGCCTCGCTCCTGGTGGTGCACGGAGGCCTCCCGTGGCTGCAGTACCTGATGATCCGACTCGGATCATTCAGCGAGCTGCTGGCGTACGTGCTCTCCCCGAGCGGACTTCCCACTCTGCTGGCCCTGGTGGGCGGTCTGCTGCTGCTCGCGTCAGTGGTGGCGACGGGCCTCGCCAGCTCCGCGGGCCTGCTCAGCGTCAGCCTGCTGACCCTGGTCCCGCTGAGCGGGTACCTATCGCCCCTGGTGTCCTCCCTGGTGTACGAGAACTTCCCGGAGCTCCTCCGGCAGGCGGCCCTCATCTTGCTCGTCGAGGGGGTGGCGATGCTGCTGTACCCCGTGATGGGCGGGCTGGGGCTGGCCCTGGTGATCGCGCGTCGATGGCCGCGCCCACCGCTGGCCCTCTCGCTCCCCGCAGCAGTGCTGCTGCCCCTGGGGATGGTGGCGGGCACGCTGCTGATCATGTACGGGCAGGCGCTCATCAGCACGGTCTACGCCATGACCTTCGGGGCGGAGGGTGTCCCGGTCATCGGGATGGTCGCCGTCGTGGGCGGCGGCGTGCTCCTGTGGCTGAGCTGCGCTGCCACCGGCACCTCACCCTTCGCACTGATCCTGCCCGCGCTCGTCACGATCGCGGCCACTGCCTCCCTGCTCATCCCCGGCGTGTTCACGATGCTGCCGGGCTTCTTCTTCACCCAGACCGGGAACACGACCATGTCGGTCCTGGTCATGGGTGGCGGCGCTGCGCTGGCCCTGGTGATGCTGGTCCACACCGCGGTGCAGTTCGCGGTCTCCTCCCGGGCCCGGCGTCGCCTGCAGGCGACTTCTCCCGCCTGAGCGGAGGTCCGCAACGGCGCGGCGTCGTCTCGGCACCGGGGTCTCTTCACCGCTTCCCCCCTGCTCAGGCGAGCAGCCCGTTGCCCTCCTCGACCAGCGCTTCGCTCGCCGCAACCGGATCGATGCGGCCGAAGAGGACGTCCTCGAGGTGTCGGCTCAGGGCGTCATCCGCGGGGGCATTCGGGCCACAGTCGGCGAGCGTCAGCAGGGGTGCGAGGGCGAGCGGGGCGGTCAGGGCACTGCGGCGGGTGAGCATGGGTCGATCTCCTTCGATCGATGCGGCGGGGAGAGCATCAGGGCCGCGCTGCACACGCCTGTCTTGTCGACCCCGACGTGACGATGGTAACGTTATTGAGTCGTTTCATCAAAGAATGTCGCCAGGCGCATTCACACCCCAACACGCAGAGTCGCAGCCCCGCGCCGAACGTCGATCGTCAACGCCTCTCTCCCGACAGCTCCCTCCCGTGACACGCCCTCCCGGCAGCCGTTCGGCTCCGGAACCCGCGCCCTACTCCAGGTGGAACCCATGACCGTCCTGCCCCCCGCTCCCCTCGAGATCCTGCACGCGGCAGCGGCCATCTCCGGGCCCGAGGGCGATGGCCCTCCCACCCGACTCACCACGTCCGTGCGCCTCCAGCAGCCGTCGGCCGCGATCCGTCACGCCGAACTGCTCGCGACGGCGCACGGCATCTACGAGGCGACCATCGACGGCTCCCGTGTCTCCGACTCGGTCCTGGACCCCGGTTGGACCACCTATGAGACGCGACTCCAGGTGCAGCGGTTCGACGTCACCTCCCTGCTGCGCGACTCCTCCCGCGGCGAGGTGCACCTCGCCGTCACTCTGGCCGACGGCTGGTGGCGGGGCGACCTCGGCTTCCGCGGCGGTGCCCGCTACAGCGATGACCTCGCGTTCCTGGGGGCGCTGCGGATCACCTTCGAGGACGGCTCGACGCAGCAGATCCTCACCGACGAGACCTGGGCCGCGGAGACCACCCCGATCACCAGCGCGAACATCTATCACGGCCAGCACGAGGACCGCCGGCTCGAGACGGGCGAGCCCCGGCCCGTCGTCACCGCCGAGATTGACCCGGCGACCCTCGTCGAACAGGCGTCCCCGCTGATCGTGCGCCACGAGTCACGGCGACCGGAGAAGATCTGGACCTCCCCCTCGGGGAAGACCCTCCTGGATTTCGGGCAGAACCTGGTGGGCTGGCTGCGCTTCACCGTCACCGGCCCCGCGGGCACCGAGATCATCCTGCGCCACGCGGAGGTGCTCGAGCACGAGGAGCTCGGCACCCGACCATTGCGCGCCGCGAAGGCGACCGATCGGCTCATCCTCTCCGGCGACCCCGACGGCGAGACCTTCGAGCCCACCTTCACCTTCCACGGCTTCCGCTACGCGGAAGTCACCGGCTGGCCGGGCGAGCTGGCCGCGCAGGACATCGAGGCCGTGGTCGTCGGCTCGGACATCGAGCGCACCGGCTGGTTCGAGAGCTCCCACGCGGGCGTGAACCAGCTGATCAGCAACTCGATCTGGTCCCAGCGCGGCAACTTCCTCGCCGTGCCCACCGACTGCCCGCAGCGCGATGAGCGCCTGGGCTGGACCGGGGACATCGCCGCCTACGCCGCGACCGCCGCGTTCCAGTTCGGCGTCGATGACTTCCTGCACAGCTGGCTGCTGGACCTCGCGGAGGAGGCCCGGCTCAACCCGCGGGGGATCGTGCCCTTCGTGGTCCCGGACCTGCTCAAGCTCGGTCCGGACGCCGCTCCCCCGGCGTCCGGCTC
>DXDT01000129.1 GCA_019115335.1 Candidatus Brachybacterium merdigallinarum | reverse complement strand
CTCGGCGGCGTCGAGTACTACAGCTGGGTCGCGACCGCCGCGATGCTGGTCTCCGCCGTCGCCGTCCCGATCGTCGGCAAGCTCTCCGACCTCTACGGCCGACGCTGGTTCTACCTCGGCGGTCTCGCCGTGTTCATGCTCGGCTCGGTGCTCGCCGGCCTCGCGCAGGGCTTCTGGTTCCTGGTCTTCGCCCGCGCGGTGCAGGGCCTGGGCATGGGCACCCTGATGCCGCTGAGCCAGACGATCATCGGCGACATCATCCCGCCTCGTCAGCGCGGCAAGTACCAGGGCATCATGGGCGCCGTCTTCGGCGTCACCTCGGTGGTGGGCCCGCTGATCGGCGGCACCATCACCGACAACTTCGGCTGGCGCTGGCTGTTCTACCTCACCCTCCCGCTCGGCGTGGTGGCCTTCGGCTTCATCCTGCGCCACCTGCACCTGCCCGTCGCCGGTCAGCGCGGCAAGATCGACCTGCTCGGCATGGCCACCCTCACCCCGGGCCTGGTGATCGGTCTGCTCGCCACCACCTGGGGCGGCAACGACTACGCCTGGGACTCCCCCGTCATCATCGGGATGTATGCGATCGCCGCCGCGTTCCTGATCGCCTTCGTGGTCATCGAGACCAGGGTCGACGAGCCCCTGCTGCCGATGCACCTGCTGCTGCGCCCGATCATCGCCCTCTCCGTCGCCGCCTCGTTCGCGATCTCGGTGGCGATGTTCGGCGCCATCATCTACATCCCCGTCTACGCGCAGGGCGTCATGGGCGTCTCCGCCACGAACTCCGGCGCGATCCTGATCCCGCTGTCGGTCGCGATGATCCTCACCTCGATCGTGGTGGGGCTGCTGATCACGCGGCTGGGCACCTACAAGATCTTCCTCGTCCTCGGCGGAGCGGTGCTGGTGGGCGGCTACCTGCTGCTGGCGAACCTGCAGTACGGCGACTCGCAGTGGCACCTCACCCTCGCCATGGTGGTGATCGGGCTGGGCCTCGGCCTGTGCATGCAGGTGTTCACGCTCGTGGTCCAGAACGTCGTCTCCCGCCGCGAGCTCGGGATCGCCACCGCCGCGATCCAGTTCTTCCGCAACATCGGCTCGACCATCGGCACCGCCGTGCTCGGCACTGTGATGACCGCCCAGATGGGCACCGCGATCCCACGGCAGATCGAGGCGCTGCCCGCCGAGCAGCTCGCCGCGCTCCAGCAGGGCGGCGTCGCTCCAGATGCCTCCGGTCTCGAGGCCGCGGTGCTCGACCCGGCCGCGCTCGAGCAGCTGCCAGCCTTCCTCGTGGACCCGATCCGGATGGGGATGGGCGAGGCGATGCACGTCGTGTTCCTCACCGCCGTGCCCTTCGTCGTGATCGCCCTCGTGCTGTCGCTGTTCGTCAAGCAGGTCCCCCTGCGCGAGACCGTCGAGAGTGCAGAGGACCTCGCCCCGCAGCTCGCCGCC
Source organism: Candidatus Brachybacterium merdigallinarum (assembly GCA_019115335.1). Lineage (GTDB taxonomy): Bacteria > Actinomycetota > Actinomycetes > Actinomycetales > Dermabacteraceae > Brachybacterium > Brachybacterium merdigallinarum. The sequence goes on along the minus strand of DXDT01000129.1, from coordinate 6,462 downwards.
GTCGGTGCTGTCGAGTCCGTGTCCGTCACCGGCGAGATCCGCACCGTCGACCCCGACGCCGAAGAGGCGGACACCGCGGAGCCCGCCTCCCGCTGACCCTCCCCGGTCGCCCCGTCCGCTCCTCCGGGAACCACCCACGACCCGGTGACACGACGCACCACGCCGTCGAGAACACCGAAACCCTTTGCGCAGCGGGGGAATCGGTGTTCTCGGCGTGCTGACTCCAGCGTGTCGGTTGTCGAAGACCACCAGCACCGATCCTGCCCGTGCCCGGCCTGTCCGGTCCGTGCATGAAAAGATGGGCGGATGCTGCTCGTGGATCACTTCCCGCCCGCTCTGCCCGTCTCCCTCGAGGGCCGGTTCGCCACGCGTCTGCCGCTGGCGACGGACGTCACCTCCGTGGCGGCGCTGCTCACTGCGGCGATGCGACGCTGGGACCCCACGGCCGCCGCTGATGAGACTGGACTGCGCTCACGGATGGTGGGCCTGAAGTCCTGGGCTCGGCGCCAGGTCGTGGTCGTTCCCGTCGGCGCCGACGGCGACCCCTCCCTCGACCAGCCGCCGGTGGCCTGGGTCGCCCTCGAGGACCGCGCGACCGGGCGCACGAACGTCCAGTTCGTGATCGCTGCCGATGCACCCGAACGGGAAGCGCTGGCCTCCTCGCTGCTGGCCTGGGCGGTCGAGGTGGGCGGTTCCTTCGCCCGCGCCCGGGGCGTGGAGACCACCAAGCTCACCACGGACGCGAACGCGCTGGACGCCGACCGCGCACAGCTCCTGGCGAACGCGGGCTACGAGATGGTGCGCTCCTGGCTGCACATGCGCCGCCCCGTCTCCCCCGAGGAGGCGACCTCGCTGCCCGCTCCCCGTGAGGGCACCCGGGTACGGCGGGTGCACCGCCATGAGTCGGGCCTGCCCGTCGCCCAGGACGTGCGCACCGTGCACCGGATGCTCGAGGAGTCCTTCGCCGATCACTTCAACTCCTACCGCGAATCGTTCGCTGAATTCGTCCAGCGCCTGATCGAGGCTCCGGGCGAGGCCGACTGGGACCACTGGTGGATCGCGGAGATCGAGCGGGACGGCCGGTGGCTGCCGGCCGGCGGGCTGGTGGCCGCCCCGATGAAGGCCACCGTGACCCGCGGCGAGGGCACGTACCTCGAGTACCTAGGCGTGCATCGCAGCGCCCGCGGCCACGGGATCGCGAAGTCACTGCTGCGTGCCGCGCTGCGCGACGCCGCCGAGCGAGGCCGGGAGTTCGTGGGCCTCGAGGTCGACGACGACTCCCCCACCGGCGCCGACGGCATCTATGCCTCGATGGGCTGGGAGACCTACGAGCGGACCCGCTCCTGGCACGCGGTCGCCCCCTCGCACCCCTCGCGCCTGCTCGAGCCGCCGACGCAGCACTGAGCCCGCGCACCCCGGACATTCCCCAGCACGCCCGGGCCTCCCCGAGCACGCAGATGGGTCAGATTCTCAGCCGCTTTTCCGCGAGAAGTGGCTGAGAATCTGACCCATTCGGCGCAGGGCGCCCCGGCGTAGGGTCGCCCCTACTCCCACTCGATGGTGCCGGGGGGTTTCGAGGTGATGTCGAGGGTGACGCGGTTGATCTCGCGGACCTCGTTGGTGATGCGGGTGGAGATCCGCGAGAGCACGTCGTAGGGAACCTTGGCCCAGTCTGCGGTCATCGCGTCATCGCTGGTGACGGGTCGCAGCACGACGGGGTGGCCGTAGGTGCGGCCGTCGCCCTGGACGCCCACGGAGCGCACATCGGCCAGCAGCACTACGGGGCACTGCCAGATGGTGCGGTCCAGGCCTGCGGCGGTCAGCTCGGCGCGGGCGATCGCATCGGCCTGGCGCAGGATGTCCAGGCGCTCCTTGGTGACCTCGCCGATGATGCGGATCCCCAGGCCTGGCCCGGGGAAGGGCTGGCGCCAGACGATCTCGTCGGGCAGCCCGAGCTCGGTGCCGACGGCGCGCACCTCGTCCTTGAACAGGGCACGCAGCGGCTCGACCAGTTCGAAGGAGAGGTCCTCAGGCAGACCGCCCACGTTGTGGTGGCTCTTGATGTTCGCCGCCCCCTCGCCGCCGCCGGACTCGACGACGTCGGGGTACAGGGTGCCCTGGACCAGGAAGGTCTTCTGATCGGCGGACGCAAGGTGGGCGGCACCGTCGGAGCCCTCGATGACGCCCTGCTCGCGCAGGATGTCCTCCTGGGCCTTCTCGAAGGTCCGGATGAACTCGTGGCCGATGATCTTCCGCTTGGTCTCGGGATCGGTGACGCCGGCGAGCGCGGCGAGGAACTGCTCCTCGGCATCGACCATCACCAGCTTCGCCCCGCCGGTGGACTCGCCGAAGGCTTTCTCGATCTGCTCGGACTCGTCCTGGCGCATGAGGCCGTGGTTGACGTACACGCAGGTGAGGCGGTCACCGATGGCGCGCTGCACCAGTGCCGCAGCGACCGCGGAGTCCACCCCGCCGGAGAGGCCGCAGATCGCGGTGCCCTCGCCCACCTGCGCACGGATCCTGGCGACCTGCTCCTCGATCACGCTACCCGTGGTCCAGGCCGGCTCGATGCCGGCGCCGCGGTGGAGGAAGTTCTCGAGCACCTCCTGGCCGCGATCGGAGTGGCCCACCTCCGGGTGCCACTGCACTCCGTAGAGCTGCTTGTCGGGGTTCTCGAAGGCAGCGACGGGGCTCGCGGCGGAGGAGGCGATGACGCGGAAGCCCGAGGGGGCGGCGGTCACGGAGTCGCCGTGGCTCATCCAGACGTTCTGCTCGAGATCCTGCCCGGCCAGCAGCGCGGAGTCGCCCTCGAGCGTCTGCAGCCGGGTCGCGCCGTACTCGCGCACTCCCGTGGGCTCGACGGTGCCGTCCAGCGCCGCGGCCATCGACTGGAAGCCGTAGCAGAGGCCGAGCACGGGCACTCCGGCCTCGAGCAGGGCAGGGTCCAGGCGGGGGGCGCCGTCGGCGTACACGGAGGCGGGGCCGCCGGAGAGGATGATCGCCCGCGGCTGCTTGGCGAGGATCTCGCCGGTGGCCATGGAGTGCGGGACGACCTCGGAGTAGACCTGGGCCTCGCGCACGCGGCGGGCGATGAGCTGGGCGTACTGGGCGCCGAAGTCGACGACGAGGACGGGGCGCTGATCGGTGTCTGTCACCCGGCAGAGTCTACGGCGTCTACGGCCTGTCCCCGGGCGCTCCGTCGGGCTCGCCTCCGTGATCTCCACTGCGATCTCCGCCGTGGCCTCCCCCGCGCTCCTCGTCCTGGAGGGTGGGTCGGCGCTGCAGCTCGTCCTCGATCGCCTGGTGGGTCCAGCGCTCACCGAAGAAGGACAGCACGGGGACGACGCCGAAGAACATCAGCAGCAGCATCCGCGGCAGGCCCCAGCGCATCTTGATCCACAGGTCGAAGGCGAGCACCACATAGATCATGTAGATGAGCCCGTGGATCGGCGACCAGGTCTTGGAGATCTGGGTCCACAGATCGGAGGTGCTGGTGAACCAGGCGTCGCCGCCGAAGACGACGTACCTCATGATCATGATCGCGACCAGCACGAGCAGGGCGATGCCCTCCACGATCGACGCCACACGGAAGCGGGCGAAGGAGGTGCGCACAGCCACCTCGTCCAGGGGTCGGGGAGCAGCCACGGTCACACGTCCTTCGGGGTCGGTCGGTCAAGGGAATGGTCAGTCGCGAGATGGTCGGCGGTGGAGCGAGCGGCCGCGCCGACGGGCTCGCGCCCGGGGGCGTCAGCGTGCGCGGGGGCGGGCTCGCGCCCCGGGGCGTCGGTGTGCGGATCCTCCCCGAGCTCGGCCCGGAGTGCCTGGCGCTCGTCCTCGAGCCGGTCGAGGTGGGCGGTGCGCACCGAGCGCCACCACAGGTACAGGAAGAAGGCGGCGAACAGCACCCACTGCAGGGCGTAGCCGATGTTCTGCCAGTCCAGCCCGGCGGAGAACTCGGACTCCGCCTCCGGCATCGGCTGCAGCCCCTCGGCCGGGGAGATCTGCCCCAGGTAGCCCGCGTACATGGGACTTCCCCAGGCGTTGACCAGCAGCGGGGTGGCGATCTCCGTGGCGATCCCCTCGTTGATCCCCTGGGACGCCGCCTCGCTCGCCTCGAGGCGCCCCGAGATCTCGATCTCCCCGCTCGGCGGGGCCGGCGCAAGGCTCGGGTCCACCTCGCCGTCGGGGCCGGTGAGCTCGGTGGTGGGCAGCCATCCGCGGGCCACGGGCAGGCGTGCGGTGCTGCCGTCCTCGAGGGCGACGTGCAGCGCGGTGACCACGAGCGTGGCATCGGTGCCGTCGATGCTGCGGTGCGGCACCAGCACCTGCTCGTCGGGGTCGAAGGTGCCCTGGGCGGTGGCGATCCCGCCGACCATGTCGTTGGTCACCACCCCGCCGATCTCGAGCACGTCCCGCACATCACCGAGCTCGGCGGCGGCCTCGTCGCGCGCGATCAGGGCCCGGGTGGCGCGATCCAGCTGCCAGTTCGCCAGCAGCCCGCACACGAGCGCCGCGACCAGCATCAGGGCGAGCAGCCCGAGATAGCGGGGCTGGAGGGCGGTGCGGAGCATGTCCTCATACTAGGAGAGCCGCCTGGGGATACCTCAGCACCCCGGGAGGATCACAGGACCCTCGACCTCCCCTCGGATCTCGGGCCGCCGTATTGTGGGGGCGTGTCCCACAGTGTGTATGTCGCCAGTCCGGAGGGGATGACCGGGAAGTCCATGGTGGCTTTCGGTCTGCTCGAGACCCTCGCTTCCCGTTCCGAGCGCGTCGGCGTGTTCCGGCCCGTGGTCAAGGCCGATCGTGCCCGTGACTACGCGGTGGACCTGCTGACCAGCCACCCGGCCGTCGATCAGAGCTACGACGAGGCCATCGGGGTGGATTACCAGCTGATGCTGTCCGATCCGGACACCGCCCATGAGCGGATCCTCGCCCGCCATCGAGAGCTGATGGAGCGCTACTCGATGATGGTGGTGCTGGGCTCGGATTACGACGACCTCGCCAACCCCACCGAGCTCGCCTTCAACGCGGAGGTCGCCGCCAACCTGCGGGCTCCGGTGGTGGTGGTGATCTCGGGCCTGGACCGCAGCCCGGATCAGATCGCCGCGCTGGCCGCGGTGTCCGTGGGCGAGTTCTCCTCCCACCACGCCACGGCCATGGCGATCGTCGCCAACCGTGTGGAGGAGTCGGCGCTGGACGCGGTCCGCACCGCGATCTCCGAGCGGGTGCCCGGTGCCCTGGTCACCGCGATCCCGGAGAACCCGGTCATCATGGCCCCCACGGTGCAGCAGCTCAAGGACGCGGTGGGCGGCACCCTCCTGCAGGGCAATCCGGAGTGGATGGACCGTGTCGCGCTCGGCACCGTGATCGCCGCGATGAGCCTGCCGAACGTGCTCAGCCGGCTCTCCGAGAACTGCACCGTGGTCGCGCCCGGCGATCGCTACGACCTGCTGCCGGGCCTGATCATGGCCCAGCAGTCCGGGACCCTGCCCTCGCTGTCCTCCATCATCCTCACCGGCGGGTACGAGGTGCCTGACGAGGTGGCGCGCCTGATCTCCGGTGTGCAGCAGGACCTGCCGATCATCGCCAGCGACCTCTCGACCTATGACACCGCGGTGCGGGTGGCCCGCACCACCGGCCGACTCACCGGGGACAGCCCGCAGAAGCTCGACGCGGCCCGTCGCGCGGTCGCCGAGCACCTGCCCACCGAGGAGCTGCTGGCGGCGCTGGACGTCTCCCGCTCCGAGGTGGTCACCCCGATGATGTTCGAGTTCGATCTGCTCGCCCGGGCACGCGGCGCGAAGAAGCGGATCGTGCTGCCGGAGGGCGAGGAGCCGCGGATCATCGCGGCGGCCGAGGCGATCCTGGCGCGTGGTGTGGCCGATCTGATCCTGCTGGGCGAGGAGAACACGATCCGGGCGAAGGCCTCCCAGCTGGGTCACGACATCTCCGAGGCCCGCATCGTCTCCCCGCAGGACGAGGAGCTGGTGGAGAAGTACGCCGCCGAGTACGCCCGGCTGCGCGCGAAGAAGGGCGTCACCCTCGAGCAGGCCCGCGACAAGGTCCGGGACGTCTCCTACTTCGGCACCATGATGGTGCAGATGGGTGAGGCCGACGGCATGGTCTCCGGCGCCGCCCACTCCACCGCTCACACGATCCGTCCCTCCTTCGAGATCATCAAGACCAAGCCGGACGCGAAGATCGTCTCCTCGGTGTTCCTGATGGCGCTCCAGGACCGGGTGCTGGTCTACGGCGACTGCGCCGTGAACCCCGACCCGACCGCGGAGCAGCTGGCGGACATCGCCGCGCAGTCCGCGCAGACCGCCGCGCAGTTCGGGGTCGAGCCGCGGGTGGCGATGCTCTCCTATTCGACCGGGAGCTCCGGCAGCGGCGCGGACGTCGACAAGGTGCGTGAGGCGACCGAGCTGGTGCGCGCCGCGGAGCCGCAGCTCGACGTCG
>DXDT01000128.1 GCA_019115335.1 Candidatus Brachybacterium merdigallinarum | reverse complement strand
AAGGTCTCGGTGGTGGAGTCGGCGGGGATGCCGTCCTCCTCGAGATAGGAGGCGACCTCCTCACCGCCCTGCCAGCCGGCCAGGTACTGGCCGCGCGCGGTGTGGGCGGCGAGGTCCTCCGGCAGCTCGACGGCGGCGAGGACCTTCTCCTTCTCCGCGCGCAGATCGGAGGCGCGGAAGGAGACCGGCTCCTCCATCGCGGTGAGCGCGAGCAGCTGCAGCAGGTGGTTCTGGATGACGTCGCGGGCGGTGCCGATGCCGTCGTAGTACCCGGCGCGGGAGCCGATGCCGATGTCCTCGGCCATCGTGATCTGCACGTGGTCGACGTAGTTCGCGTTCCAGACCGGTTCGAACATCTGGTTCGCGAAGCGCAGCGCCAGGATGTTCTGCACCGTCTCCTTGCCCAGGTAGTGATCGATCCGGAAGACGTCCTCGGGTCGGAAGACCTGCTCCACCACGTCGTTCAGCTCGCGGGCGGAGGCGAGGTCGTGCCCGAAGGGCTTCTCGATCACGGCGCGCCGCCAGGAGCCGTCCGCGGCGCTGTTGAGCCCGGAGTTCGCCAGCTGCGAGAGGACCTGCGGGAAGGCATCCGGCGGGATCGAGAGGTAGAAGGCGTGGTTGCCGCCGGTGCCGCGGGTGCGATCCAGCTCACCGACCACCTCGGTCAGGGTCTCGAAGGCGGCGGTGTCGTCGAAGGTGCCGGTGACGAAGCGGAGCCCACCGCGCAGCTGCTCGAAGACGTTCTCGTCGAAACCGGTGCGGGAGTGCTCCGAGACGCTCTTGCGCACGTACTCGGCGAACTCGTCGTGGGACCAGTCGCGGCGGCCGTAGCCGACCAGGCCGAAGCTGGGGGGCAGCAGCCCGCGATGGGTGAGGTCGTAGATGGCGGGCAGCAGCTTCTTGCGGGCCAGGTCGCCGGTGACGCCGAACATCACCATGGAGGAGGGGCCGGCGATGAGGGGGAGGCGGCGGTCGCGGGGGTCCCGAAGGGGATTGTCCCCGTCGAGGACGCTCGCCTCGCCGGCGGGGGTGGAGGGATCAGTCATGGGAGCCCTTTCGAGGGACACGGACCCGGGTGGACCCGGGGGAGGGGGCGCGTCGGCACGGCCCCGCGCAGCCGGGGAGCGGACTGCGCCGGGTCGTGCCCACGACGGAGGGTCGGGAGCTCAGGCCCGGGCGGCGTCGACGGAGGCGGAGACGGTCTCCAGCAGGCCCTCCCAGGCCTTCTCGAACTTCTCCACGCCCTCCCGCTCGAGCTGCGCGAACACGTCGGCGAGATCCACGCCGGCATCGGCGACCTGCGCCAGCACGCCCTCGCCGGTCTCCGCGGCGGCGGCGTCGAGGGCCGGTCCGGGCTCGGAGTGATCGGCGGCGGCGTCGAGGGTCTTCTCCGGCATGGTGTTCACGGTGGGGCTGGCGACCAGGTTGTCGACGTAGAGCGTGTCGGCGTACTCGGGGTTCTTCACCCCGGTGGAGGCCCAGAGCGGCCGCTGCACGTTCGCGCCCTGATCCTTCAACGCGGTGAAGCGCTCGGAGGAGAAGACCTCGAGGTACTCCCCGAACGCGGCCTGGGCGTTGGCGACGCCCGCCTTGCCGCGCAGCGGGAGGGCGTCGCCGCCGAGCGCCTCGAGGCGCCCGTCGATCTCGGTGTCGACGCGGGAGACGAAGAACGAGGCGACCGAGTGGATGGTCGAGAGGTCCTTGCCGGCCGCGGCGGCCAGCTCGAGACCGGCGAGGTAGGCCTCCATGACCTCCTGGTAGCGCTCGACCGAGAAGATCAGGGTGACGTTGACGCTGATGCCCTCGGCGATCACGGCGGTGATCGCGGGCAGGCCCGCCTCGGTGGCCGGGATCTTGATCATCACGTTCTCGCGGCCGACGACCTCGAACAGGTGCTTGGCCTGCTCGATGGTCTTCTCGGTCTCGTGGGCGAGACGGGGGTCGACCTCGATGGAGACGCGGCCGTCGAAGCCCTGGCTGGCGGCGTGCACCTCGGAGAACAGGTCTGCGGCGGCGCGCACGTCATCGGTGGTGAGCTTCTCGATGACCTCGTCGACGCTCTTGCCGTCCTGCGCCAGCGCGGTGATGTCCGCGTCGTAGTCCTGGGCGCCGGAGATCGCGGCCTGGAAGATCGAGGGGTTGGTGGTCACGCCCACGATGTTCTTGGTGTCCACCAGCTCCTGGAGGTTGCCGGAGCTGAGGCGGGCGCGGGAGAGATCATCGAGCCAGATGGAGACTCCGGCATCGGTCAGGGCCTGGGTGCGTGCGTTCTGTGCCATGGTGCGTTCTTCCTTCCGGACGCCGGGCGTCCTTGTCGAACTGCAGGTGATGCGGGGGAGAGCGGAGGGCGGGGCCGTGGTGCGGCCCCGCCCCCGCGTCGTGATCAGGCGCCGGCGGCGGCCAGGGACTCCTGTGCGGCCTCGACCACGGCCTCGGCCGTGAAGCCGAACTCCCGGAACAGGGTCTTGGCGTCGGCGGAGGCGCCGTAGTGCTCGAGCGAGACGGCGCGGCCGTGGGTGCCCAGGAAACGGTGCCAGGGCATCGCGATGCCGGCCTCGACGGTCACGCGGGCGGTGACCGAGGAGGGCAGCACGGACTCCCGGTACGCCTCGTCCTGCTCGTCGAACCACTCCACGGAGGGCATCGAGACCAGGCGGGTCGGGGTGCCGGCCGCCTCGAGCTGCTTCTGCGCCGCAGCGGCGTACTGCACCTCGGAGCCGGTGGCGATGAGGATGACCTGCGGCTCCGCCGAGGCCTCCTTCATGATGTAGCCGCCCTTGGCGACGTTCTCCGCGGAGGCGTACTCGGTGCGGTCGAAGGTGGGCAGCGCCTGGCGGGACAGGAGCAGGCCGACAGGGCCGCGGTCCCGCTCCAGCAGCACCTTCCACGCCTGGGCGGTCTCGTTCGCGTCCGCGGGGCGGACGAGCGCGAGGTTCGGGATCGCCCGGTAGGCGGCGAAGTGCTCGACCGGCTGGTGGGTGGGACCGTCCTCGCCCAGGCCGATGGAGTCGTGGGTCCACACGTAGGTGGCCGGGACCTTCATCAGGGCGGCGAGCCGCACCGCACCGCGCATGTAGTCCGCGAACTGGAAGAAGGTGCCGCCGTAGGGGCGGGTCAGGCCGTGCAGGGCGATGCCGGAGAGGATCGCGCCCATCCCGTGCTCCCGGATGCCGAAGTGGAGGGTGCGGCCGTACTCGTTGCCGGGGAAGTCGTCGGAGCCGATCTCCTCGGGGAGGAAGGAGGGCTCGCCCTTCATCGTGGTGTTGTTCGAGCCGGCGAGGTCGGCGGAGCCGCCCCACAGCTCGGGCATGACCGCGGCGAGCTCGCCGAGCACCTTGCCGGAGGCGGCGCGGGTGGCGAGGCCCTTCTCCTCGTCGGCCTCGAAGGTCGGGAACGCCTCGGCGAAGCCCTCGGGCAGCTCGCGCGCGACGAGGCGGTCCAGCAGGGCGGCCTTCTCCGCGTTCGCGGAGCGCCAGGCCTGGTAGCCCTTCTCCCACTCGGCCCGCTCCGCGGCGGCGCGCTCGGCGAGCCCGCGGGTGTGGGCGAGCACGTCCTCGTCGACCTGGAAGTCCTGGTCGACATCGAAGCCGACGGCCTCCTTCAGGCCCTTGACGCCTTCCGGGCCGAGCTTCGCGCCGTGCACGGCGCCCTTGCCCTGGAGCTCGGGGATGGGCCAGCCGATGATGGTGCGCAGACGGATGAAGGTGGGCTTGTCGGTGACCTTCTGCGCCGCCAGGATCGCCTCCTTCAGCGCGGCGACGTCCTCGAGGTACTCGCCGCCGCCGTGGGTCCAGTCCACGGTGCGGACGTCCCAGCCGTAGGCCTCGTAGCGCGCGGCGGTGTCCTCGGTGAAGGCGATCGAGGTGTCGCCCTCGATGGAGATCTCGTTGTC
>DXDT01000013.1 GCA_019115335.1 Candidatus Brachybacterium merdigallinarum | reverse complement strand
ATCATGCCCATCGAGTTGATCGCGAAGCTCACCGAGTACTCGGTGGAGGTGAAGCCGAGCATCTCCTGGACCACGAAGGAGGAGGCGGAGACGTACGCCATCAGCGCGAACGCGGAGAAGGCGTTGACCAGCATGTAGGCGACGAAGATGCGCCGGCGCAGCAGGGAGCGGACGTTCCGCAGGAAGGTGCGGAAGCCGCCCGAGTGCCGGCGGGAGGCGGGCAGCGACTCCGGGATCAGGAAGAGCACCCCCAGCAGCGAGATCAGCGACATCGCGGCGATGACCAGGAAGATCTCGCGCCACTGGCCGAACACCAGGATGATGCCGCCCAGCAGCGGGGCCACAATCGGGGCGACGCCGCCCACGCCCTGCATGACGTTCATGATCCGGAACAGCTCCGGGCCGTCGGTCATGTCGATCAGCACCGCACGCCCCAGCACCATCCCGAAGCCCCCGCCGATCCCCTGCAGCACGCGCAGCACCAGCAGGACGTCCACGCTCGGCGCGAGCGCGCAGCCGACGGAGGCGAGCAGGCACAGGATGATGCCGAACAGCAGCGGAGGGCGGCGTCCCATCCGGTCCGAGAGCGGACCGGCGACCACCTGGCCGCTCGCGGTGCCCAGGAAGAAGGCGGTGATCGTCAGCTGCATCCGGGACGCGGTGCTGGAGAGCTCCGCTGCGACGTCCGGGAACGCCGGGATGTACATGTCGGTGGCCAGCGGACCGATCGCGCTGAGCGTGGTGAGCACGACGATCACGATCGCGGTGACCTTGCCGCGGGTGCGGCTCAGCGCCTCCTCGTCCGGCAGGTGGGCGAGATCGTGGTCCGCCTCGTCCTCGAGGACCGGGAGCGCACCCGTGATCGTCGGTATCGATCCGGTGATGGTGGGAATGCCCCCGGTGACCGTGGGCATCGATCCAGTCGTGGGGCTCGGCTCCTCGTGCGGGGCGTCGTCGGCGCGGGACACTGCAGGCCTTCCTGGAGGCGCGGGACGGGGCGGGCATGCGTCGAGCCGTGCGGACCCCACAGGGATCACGCCCGGCTCGAAGCGGTCATCCTACGTTCCCGCCCCCGCGCCCGAGAACACGGACCACCCTGCGGGACGGCCGGAGCTCAGGAGTCCCGCTGCGCCGCGGCGAGCTGCTGCTGGTACGTGGGGTCGGTGCGCTTCAGCCGACGGATCACGGCCGAGGTCACCGGGATCATCGCGTACTGGACCACGACCTTGTAGACGAAGCCCAGGATCGTGTACTCGGCCCACTGCTCGAGGGTGGTGATCCCGATCGCGACCGAGGCGATCGAGCAGAAGATGATGGTGTCCACCAGCTCGCCCAGGCCGGAGGAGGTGAACAGGCGGGCGATCAGGCCCCGCTCCCCCATCCTCCGCTTCATGCGGGTGACCACGAAGGAGTTCAGGCTCTGGCCCGCGAGGAAGCCGGCCAGCCCCGCGAGCACCACGATCCAGACCGGCCCGAGCGCGAGCTCGAGGGCCTCCTGCTTGGCCAGGCCGTACTCGTCGGGGAACGGCGGCAGGGCGATGATCACCTGGTAGCTGACGGAGGCGAGGACGCTGACGGCGAAGGAGGTGAGGATCGCGCGGCGGGCGCTGCGCGCCCCGTAGAGCTCGGTGATGATGTCGCCGAGGACGTACGCGAGCGGGAAGAGGAAGAAGCCGCCGTCGGTGAGGATCTCGAACCCGGTGCCGGGCACGGTGCCGAAGCTGACGCCCTTGGCGGCGCCGATCCCGGAGAGCACGACCACGGTGACCATGGCGGCGAGGAGGATGTCGAAGTGAGAGCTGCCCCGGTCGGCGTAGACGGCGCCGGCCGGGCGCCCAGACCGGTGCGGGGGCGCGGGAGTGTTCTGTTCTGTCGTCACCGGGGCAGGGTACACAGCCGCACGGGCCGCGACCTCTCGGTCACGGCCCGTGCGCGTGGAGGTGCCCCGCGCTCAGATGCCGGCGGCGCCGTAGTCGTACTCGCCCACGAAGCGCTCGAACTGCTCCTGACTGCCGTACCAGCGCGCGGAGTCGCCGGCGAAGGGCCCCGCATCGGAGTACTGCCACAGCTCCCAGCCCCACCAGCGCCCCGGCAGGGACGTGGGGGCGTCCTGCTGGTAGGCGGCCAGGAACAGGGGCGAGTTCACCGGGGTCCAGTCCCCCACCACGTCGTTCCACCAGTGCAGGTTCGTGTACAGCACGGGGCGGCGGCCGGTCTGCTCGCGGTAGAGGTCCGAGAACCCCATGATCCATTCGCGCATCTCCTGTGGGGAGAGCCCGTAGTCGCGCGGGAGCCCGGTGTAGCCCTCGAGATCGACCATGCCCGGCAGGGTGAGGCCGTCGTCGGACCAGCCGCCGCCGTTGTTGAGGAAGAACTCCACCTGCTCCTCCGGCCCGCCGGAGTCGGGGCGGGCGAAGTGGTATCCGCCGCGCACGAGCCCGGCGTCGCCGGCGCCGAGGTACTGGTGGTCGAAGGCCGGGCTGCGATAGGAGCGCCCCTCGGTGGCCTTGACGTAGGCGAAGCGTGAGCCGAGGGCGGCCTGGGCCTGCCAGTCCACCTCCCCCTGCCAGCCGGAGACGTCCTGTCCGTGGACGCCTGCGGCCTGGGCGGCCGGCGCTGCGAGGGCCGCGGTGGCGGTGCCCAGGGCGGCCGCGCCGAGCACGCCGCCTCTCATGAGCGATCGGCGCGAGGGCCCTGCGGCAGCGGGCGCGGCGGGAGGAGGCGTGAGATGGCGGGGACGGTATGGGGACATGGCGTCTCCTGGGGGAAGCAGGGATGCGGGATACAGGGGTGCGACGGTCGTCACACCTCGGCCACGGTACGGGCTCGAGCCCGTGCGAGGACCCCGCGCCCGGCGTTCCCGGCGTGTCCCGGCGAAACGGACGGATCAGGACCTGGGCGGCGGGGGATCCTCCGTGATGAAGGCGTGCAGTGTGCCCAGGATCGTCGTCGCGGCGAGCTCGGTGACGTCCCTGTCCTCCATCTGCTCACGCAGCATCAGGTCGACGAAGATGCCGATCAGCAGCTGCGCGAGATCCTCCGGGGCCAGCAGCGCCCGGGCGCCCGAGGCCTCCAGGCGCAGCGTCAGCAGCGCCCCGATCTGATCCCTGAGGCGCTCGCGCTGCTCGGCGAGCGCCGCCCGCATCCGCTCGTCCCGCAGGGAGCGTGCGATCGCGTCGGAGTAGAGCAGGTACCACTGGCGCCCGAAGGGTCGGATGCCCTCGAACACCGCGAGCATCACCCCGGCGTCGTCGAGATCCGGCGGGCTCTGTGAGCCCGTGCACTCCCCGTCCGAGACCGCGGATCCGACCGCGGTGTTCGCGATCGCGATGAGCTCGGCGGTGACCTCGTCGAACAGCGCGGTGAAGACCTCCTCCTTGGAGGAGAAGTTCGAGTAGAAGGCGCCGCGGGTGAACCCGGCGGCGCTGACGAGGTCGTCGACCGTGGCGCCGTCGATCCCCTTCTCGACGAACACCTCGAGCGAGGCGCGGACCAGCTTGGTGCGGGTGTTCTCCCGCCGCCGGGTGGCCGCGGACTCGGGCAGCGGTTCGAACAGATCGGTCATGGCTCCTCATCGGGACGGACGCAGGGTGCGCCGGGTCTCACTGCCCCGTCCGGCGTTGTCGCCGGGGGCGATGTGCCGATAGTATCCCATCGATACATTCGTGTATCGAATGCGTGGACGTCTCGAGCAGGCGGTCCGACGTCATCTGCTCGAGCCCGTCCTGGAGGTCCCGTGTCCTCGTCCCTGTACCGCCTCGGTCGTCTGATGGCCTCGCTGCGCTGGAGGATCGTCGGCGCCTGGCTCGTCCTGCTGGTGATCGTCGGCGGGCTCGCCGTCGGCCTCGGCGGCACCTTCGCCTCCGACATCGAGATCCCCGGCACCGAGGGCCAGCGGGGCATCGACGCCCTGGCCACCCGCTTCCCGGAGATGGGAGGCACCTCCGGGCAGGTGGTGTTCGTCACCGAGGACGGCTCCACGGTCGATGCGCACCAGGACGAGATCGATGCGCTGATGACCGAGATCGGCGAGGTCGAGCACGTCTCCGTCGCCCCGTCCCCCTTCGACGACCTCTCCCCCGGCACCCGCTCGGACGACGA
>DXDT01000127.1 GCA_019115335.1 Candidatus Brachybacterium merdigallinarum | reverse complement strand
CCGTTCTCGCAGTTCATGCCGGTGCTGATCATGGCGATCCTGGCGATCTTCTTCATCACCGCCGCGGACTCCGCCTCGGTGGTGATGGGCATCCTCACCACGCGCGGCAGCCAGAACCCGCCCAAGCCGGTGGTCGTGTTCTGGGGCATGGTGATGGGCGGCATCGCCCTGGTGATGCTGCTGCTGGGCGATGAGACCGCGCTGGAGGGCCTGCAGTCGCTGGTGATCATCACCGCGGTGCCCTTCGCGATCATCGTGCTGCTGCTGATCATCGCCTGGTTCAAGGAGCTGAACACCGATCCGCGCACCCTGCGCGACAAGTATGCGGACACCGCCCTGCGCAACGCGATCGTGACCGGTGTGGACAAGTACGACGACGACTTCGAGCTCCAGGTGGTCCCCTCCGAGCCCGGGTCCGGCGCCGGCGCGGAGGTCGAGTCCACGCATGCGGACTACACCGAGTGGTACCAGCGCACCGACGAGGACGGTCGGCCCGTGGGCTACGACTTCGAGACCGACACCTGGGCCGACGGCTGGGAACCCGAGACCGACGACGACACCGGCACCGACTCCGCAACCGACGGTGCCACCAGTACCGACACCCGCACGGGCACCGGCAGCCCCGACGACACCGCCTCCGAGGACGGGGGCACCGACACGAGGAGGAGCCAGTCATGACATCGACCAGACCGAACATCGTCCTGATCCAGGCGGATCAGATGGCCGCGCAGGCACTGGGCGCCTACGGGGATCAGGCCGCCCGCACCCCGCACATGGACCGGCTCGCCGCCGAGGGCGCCGTGTACGACCGGGCGTACTGCAACACCCCGCTGTGCTCCCCGTCCCGGGCCTCGATGATGACCGGGCAGATGCCCTCGGACCTGGGCTGCTACGACAACGGCGATGACTTCGCCGCCTCCACCCCCACGTTCGCGCACCGGCTGCGGGCCGCCGGGTACCATACGGCCCTGGTGGGCCGGATGCACTTCATCGGCCCGGATCAGCATCACGGCTTCGAGCAGCGCCTGACCACGGACGTGTACCCCGCGGACCTGGACATGGTGCCGGACTGGCAGCGGGACCTGGGTGATCGCCTGCAGTGGTACCACGACGCCGATTCGGTGCACTCCGCCGGGGTCTCCACCGCGACGGTCCAGCTGGACTTCGACGAGGAGGTGGAGTTCCGCACCCTGCGCCATCTCGCCGACCGGGTCCGCGCGAACCAGGCCGCCGGGGAGGACCGCCCCTTCCTGATGGTCACCAGCTTCATCCACCCCCACGACCCCTATGAGCCCACCCAGGAGCACTGGGACCGCTTCGAGGGGGTCGACATCCCCGCCCCGCTGCACCCCGAGGTGCCGCCCGTCGAGGCGGATCCGCACACCCACCGGCTGCGGCGGATGAGCGGCTTCGACCGTCGGGAGCCGACCGCCGAGGAGGTGGCCCGGGCCCGCCGTTCCTACTACGCCGCGGTGAGCTACATCGACGACAAGGTGGGGCGGATCCGGCAGCGGCTGGAGGAGCTGGGCCTGGCGGAGAACACGGTGATCATCGTGACCAGCGATCACGGCGACATGCTGGGCGAGAAGGGCCTGTGGTACAAGATGTCGCCCTATGAGGAGTCCGCCCGGGTCCCGCTGATCATCCACGGCCCCAAGCACCTGGTCCCGCGGGGTCGCTATGCCACGCCGGTCTCGCTGCTGGACCTGATGCCGACCCTGCTGGAGCTCTCCGACGCCGCTCCCGCCCCGGTCGACGGCTCTGCAGGGCGGGGCGACTCGCTGCTGGAGACGGCCCGGCAGGAGGCCGAGGGCCGGCTGCGCCCCGAGGACCGCGACGTGATCATCGAGTACCTCGCCGAGGGCACCCACCGCCCGCACCTCACGCTGGTGCGGGGGCAGTTCAAGTTCATCCACTGCCCGGGGGATCCCGATCAGCTGTTCGACCTCGCCGCGGATCCGCACGAGCTGCACGACCTCGCCGCCGATCCGGAGCATCGCGAGATCGCCGAGCAGCTGCGACGGGAGCTGACCACCCGCTACGACCTGCCCGCCCTGGAGCAGGACGTGCTGGACAGCCAGGCCCGTCGGCGCCTGGTGGCCGAGGCCCTGCAGCACGGCGCCACCCGCCCGTGGGACTTCGCCCCCGATCCCGAGCAGCGCTACGTGCGCGGGGACTTCTGGAGCGCGCTGCGCTACGGACAGATCCGGCCCGACGCCACCGGGCTCGACACCACGGTGCCCAGCGACTCCGCCGCCGGCTGACGCTGCCCTCCCGACCAGTCCGCGACGCGCTGACGGCACACCCCGCTCGGCAGGTCGCGGAGGGTCGGGCCCTTCGTTCCGCGAACGTTCGACCTGACCGCCCTACCGCACCGAGGCCGGGGCTCGGCATTCGATGTACCCCCGGAGCAAGAGCCCTGCACTATGCACAGCTGTTGCTCCAGGGGTCCATCGAATGTTCACGGTGGGGCTCGACCCCGGTTCGCAGGACGTACGGGAACACGCCGCCTCCGGCCCGGTGGTCCGATGCCGGTGCTGGAGATCCGGGCCCACGGAAGGGCACCGCGCATCAAGATAGATCGCTAGACTGTATCGAGTGGCGGAGCAGCCGTTCCGCGTCATGGAACGGTGTTCTGGCGCAGTCCCGCGGTGAAGCACCGTGGAGTAGCACCGTGGAACAGCGCCGGGGGACGAGCCCCGGCAGCGATCAGGAGGTTCACCCCGTGACGGCATCCGACTCCCTGCCCGCCCTGGACCGCTCGCAGCTGGGCGGACTGCCGCAGCTGGGCGCCTCCGCCCCGATCGATCCCGCCCGGGCCGGCATCATCCACCTGGGCCTGGGCGCCTTCCATCGCGCCCACGCCGCCGTGCACACCGCCCGGGCGCTGGCCGCCGAGCCCGGGGACTGGGGGATCATCGGCTTCGCGAACCGCTCCCGCGGGGTGGTCGATCCGATGGCCCGGCAGGACGGCCTGTACAGCGTGCTCGAGCTGTCCGATGAGGGCACCCGTGCCGATGTGGTCGATGTGCACCGCGGTTTCGGGGTGATGACCGAGGACCCGCTGGCCGTGGTGCGCGAGATCGCCGACCAGCGGCGTCGGATCCTCACCCTGACCGTCTCCGAGGGCGGCTACTACGTCTCCCCGCGCAGCGGCGGCCTGGACCTCGACTCCCCGCTGCTGCGCGCCGATCTCGACGCCGCCGCCGGGGGCGCCGGGGACTCCGCTCCCCCGCGCACCGTGATCGGGCTGCTCGCCCGGGGCCTGACCGAACGCGCCGCGAGCGGGGAGCCGTTCAGCGTGCTGCCCTGCGACAACGTGGCTGCCGCCGGCCAGACGGCACGGCGTATGGTCACCGAGTTCCTCACCGCCAGCGGCGCGGCCGAGGACGTGCTGACCTATGTGCGCGAGCAGGTCGCCTTCCCCGACGCGATGGTGGACCGCATCGTGCCCGCCACCACCGAGAGCACCGGCGACCAGGTCGCCGAGCTGCTGGGAGTGCACGACGCCGCCCCGGTGCGGGCCGAGAGGTTCTCCATGTGGGTGATCGAGGACCACTTCCCCGGCGGCCGGCCCGCCTGGGAGCGGGGCGGGGCGATCATGTCCTCCGAGGTCGAGAAGTACGAGCAGGTCAAGCTGCGGATCCTCAACGGCCCCCACTCCCTGATCGCCTATCT
>DXDT01000126.1 GCA_019115335.1 Candidatus Brachybacterium merdigallinarum | reverse complement strand
GATCACGTGGAGCCCGGCATCGAGCGCCCGGTGGATGAGGTCGGCGTGCTGGTCGGTGGGGGTGCAGATGTCCACCGCCTCGACCGCGGCCAGCAGGCTCTCGAGGGTGTCGTGGGCGGTGGCACCGAACTGCGCGGCGAACTCCGCGGCGCCGGCCAGGCTGAAGCAGTGCAGCTCGGCTCCCGCCGCCTGCCAGCCGGGGGCGTGGGCGCGGGAGATGCCGCCGGTGCCGATCACCCCGATCCGCAGCGGGGGCTGGGGTCGGTCGTTGCGCATGGGCTGAGTCTCCGTCGTCGGAGGGGTGGGCATGACAGTGCTCCGATCCTAGCCGGGGCGGACGGCGGTGGGGCGCGGGACCTGCTGGATCGTGCCGGTGCGGCGCGATTCCTCGGCCGCGAAGACCGCCAGATGGCTGCGCAGGGTCTCTTCGGCGCCCGAGCGGATCACGGAGCGGTCGCCGGTGGCGACGGCCTCGACGAACGCGGCGATCAGGCCCGCATCGCCGCCGCCGTGGCCGCCGGCGGCGTCCGCCCCGCCCATGTCTCCGACCCGCAGGACCTCGCGGGTGCCGGAGCGGAACTCGACCACCTCGACCTGTTCCCCGTCGCCGTCGAGCATCCCGTGGGTGCCGAAGATCTGAGTGCGCCGCCCGGTGTGCTCCGAGAACGACGTCATGGTGAACGTGCCGGAGGTGCCGTCGTCGAACTGCAGGGCGAGCACCTGGTTGTCGACCACGTCGTTGTCGCTGCGGTAGACGCAGCGGCCGTAGGGGCCCACGCGCAGCGCTTCCTCGATGTCCGCCGGGCTGTCGCCGTCGGTGATCACCGATCCGGGCCATCGGACGGTCCCGGTGCGACGGGCGGGCTCGAGGTAGATCGCCTTCGCGGAGAACGGGCAGTCGGCCTCGACCGCGCAGTCCAGGCAGCGCTCACCGGAGCCGGCCGGTGCTTCGGCGGCTCGGAAGTGTGAGCGGTCCCCGAAGCTGGCCACGGAGTCGATGCGGCGGCCGGTGACGTGCATGATCCAGTCGATGTCGTGACTGCTCTTGGCCAGCAGCATCGGGGCCGACTCGTCGGTGCGGCGCCAGTTCCCGCGCACGTAGGAGTGGGCGGCATGCCACCAGCCGACGGGCTCGAGGTGCTGGATGTTGATGATCCGGCCCAGGCGACCGGAGTCCACCACGGAGCGCACCAGGTCGGTGTACGGCGTGTACCGCATGACATGGCCGACGGCGAAGGGGACATCCGCTCGCTGCACCGCCTCGACGATGGTCGTGCACTCCTCGGCGGTGACGCCCAGCGGCTTCTCCACCAGCAGCGGCAGTCCTGCTTCCGCGACCGCGAGGCAGGGGGCGAGATGGTCGCGGTCCTGGGTGGTCACCAGCACGGCGTCGGGGCGCGCCAGCTCCCCGGAGCCGATGGCGGCCATCAGCTCCTGCCAGGTCTCGAACTCCCGCGGGCCATCGAAGCCCGCGGCGACCCGCGCCCGGGCGACCGGGCGCGGATCGGCGACGGCGACCACCGTCGCGAGGTGCTGGTGGGCCCGGATCCACTCGGTGTACTTCTGGCCGCGATTGCCGGCCCCGAGCACCGCGATCCGCACCGCCGGCCGGGCCGGGATGTCAGCCGAGCTCACTGTTGATCTCCGTGATGATGTTGGAGGTCGCCTCCTCGACGGTGATCCGGTCGTACAGCAGCTCGAGGCACTCGCGATCGAAGATCCCCTGGATGTTGCCCGAGCCGATCGGGGAGGGACCGGGCGATTCCACCGTGAGGTCCTCCTCGAGCTCGGTGACGAAGTCGAGGACGTGCTGCTCGACCTCGGGGAGGTCGGTGAGGGTCTCCTCCACCAGGTCGGTGTGCGGGGGCACGCCCATGATCATCCCGACCTGCTCGATGGCGTCGGCGCCGTTGACCATGAAGTCCACGAAGCGCACCGCCGCGGCCTGCTGCGCCTCGTCGGACTCGGCGGAGACGGAGTAGAACTCCGAGCCCTTGTAGTACATCCCGGCCTCCGCGGCCGATCCGGTCTGCGACGGGATCCGCATCAGCTGCATGCGCGCACCGGCCACGGAGGCCTGCTCGCCCAGCTGGTTGGAGTACAGCCAGGTCATGCCCAGCTCACCATTGGCGAAGGGGCTGGCCTCCAGGGGCAGGCCGGCCCCCTCGGAGACCTGGTCGGCGGTCTGGCCGCCGTTCTCGCGCAGGGTCAGCAGGTGCTCGAGGTAGGAGCTCAAGGTCGCCTCGGTGAAGCCCGCGGCGGTGCCGTCCTCGGTGTACATCGTCTCGCCGTGCTGGTGCAGCCAGGGGCGGAAGGACTCGATGCCGTACCCGTAGCCGGAGCCGTCGATCCCGGTCTCGGCCAGTGCGGCGGAGGCGGCGTAGTAGTCCTCCCAGGTCCACGTGGCGTCGTCGGGCACCTCGACGCCGGCCTGCTCGAAGGCGTCGAGGTTCGCGCCGAGGACGAAGGCGTTCAGACCCGCGGGGACCGCGTACAGGGTGTCGTCACCGGATTCACCGAGGGCCACCACGGTCTCCTCGAGGTTGCCGAGGTCCAGGCCGTCGACCGAGCGGAGGTCCAGCAGGGCGCCGCGCTCGCCGTACTCGAGGATGTACCGCTCGGACATGTGGATCACGTCGGGGGCGTCGCCGCCGGCGCTCATGGTGGCGAGCTTGTCCCAGTAGCCGGCCCACGGGGTGGACTCGCCCTCGACGACGATGTCGGGGTTGGCGGCGTTGAAGGCGTCGATCGCGGCGAAGATCGCCTCGTCCTTCTCGGGGCTGCCCCACCATCCGTACAGGATCGTGGTGGGGTTCTCGGCAGTGCCGGTCTCGCCGCCGTCGCCGGAGCTGCAGGCGGCGAGTGCGCCGCCGACGAGCGCGGCGGATCCGGTGGCCAGGAGGGTGCGTCGGGTGGGGGTCAGCATGGCGGGGTTCTCCTTCGGGGTGGTGGTTCGGGGGCGAGCGAGCGGATGGGGCGAGCGGGGACGGGAGCGGCTACTTGCCGCCGGTGGTCGCGATCCCTCGGATGAGGAACCGCTGACCGAACAGGAACACCAGGAAGACGGGCAGGAGGGAGACCACTGACATGGCGAACAGGGCGCCCCACGAGGAGCCGCCGCCGCTGGAGCTGGAGTCGACGAAGCTGCGCAGGGCGAGCTGGACGGTGTGGGACTCGGAGTCGGTGAGGAAGATCAGCGGTCCCAGGAAGTCGTTCCAGGTCCAGATGAAGGTGAAGATCGCGGTGGTGGCGAGAGCGGGCACGCACAGCGGGAGGATGATCCGGGTGAAGATCCGGAAGGGGCCGGCGCCGTCGATCGTGGCCGCCTCGTCGAGCTCCCGGGGGATGCCGCGGATGAACTGGACCATCAGGAAGATGAAGAACGCGTCGGTGGCCAGCAGCTTGGGCACGATGAACGGCAGGGGCGTGTTGGTCCAGCCCAGGGAGTTGAACAGGACGTACTGCGGCACCAGCAGCACATGCACCGGGAGCATGATCGTGATCAGCATGATCGCGAAGAACAGGCGGTTGCCGCGGAAGCGGATGCGGGCGAAGGCGTAGGCCGTCATCGAGCAGGCGATGAGGTTGGCGATGATCGATCCGGCGGTGATGATCGTGGAGTTGACCAGGTAGTGGCCGAAGGGGTGGCGCAGGGCGTTCCAGCCCTCGCGGAAGTTGTCGAAGGACAGCTCCGAGAGCGAGAACGCGCTGCGGGAGAAGATCAGCTCGTCGGGTCGCAGGGAGCTGATGACCATCCACAGGATCGGGTAGAGCATCAGCACCGCGCCCGCGGTCAGCAGCACGTGCTTGAGGACGCCTTGGACGCGACGGCGGCGCCGGTGGGTGAGCGAGGGATCAGTCATCGTAGAAGACCCAATACTTCGAGACGGCGAAATTGAGGGCGGTGAAGGCGCCGATGATCACCACGAGCACCCAGGCCATCGCGGAGGCATAACCCATCTGGAAATTGCCGAAGCCTTCGAGATAGAGGTACAGCGTGTAGAACAGCGTGGAATCGGAGGGGGCGCCGCTGCCGCCGGAGATGATGAACGCCTGGGTGAAGGCCTGGAACGCACCGATCAGCTGCAGAATCAGGTTGAAGAAGATGATCGGGGTGAGCATCGGGATGGTGATGTTCCAGAAGCGGCGCAGCCTCCCGGCACCGTCGACTGCGGCGGCCTCGTAGTACATGGTGGGGATCTGCCGC
Source organism: Candidatus Brachybacterium merdigallinarum (assembly GCA_019115335.1). Taxonomy (GTDB): domain Bacteria; phylum Actinomycetota; class Actinomycetes; order Actinomycetales; family Dermabacteraceae; genus Brachybacterium; species Brachybacterium merdigallinarum. The sequence goes on along the minus strand of DXDT01000126.1, from coordinate 4,088 downwards.
AGCCCGGCCAGGAAGATGATCATCGGGGCGCCGAAGGTCCACACGTTCAGCACGATCAGGGTGCCCAGGGCGGTGTCGGGGTGGGCGATCCAGCTGGGTCCCTCGATGCCGAACACGGCCAGGAACTGGTTGAACAGGCCATCGGCACCGAACACCTGGCGCCACAGGATCGCGATCGCGACCGAGCCGCCGATCAGGGAGGGCAGGTAGTAGGCGGAGCGGTACAGCCCCATGCCCCGCAGGCCGCCGTCCAGGAGCATCGCCACCAGCAGCGCGATGATCAGCTGGAGCGGCACCGAGATGACCACGTACTCGAACGTCACCTTGATCGCCTGGTGGAATCGGGTGTCGACGAGCAGTTCCTGATAGTTCGCCAGGCCCACCCATTCCGGGGAGCTCAGGAAGCTGTAGTCGGTGAACGAGAGGTAGAGGGAGGCGAGCATCGGCCCGGCGGTGATCACGATGATCCCCAGGATCCAGGGGGTCATGAAGGCGTAGCCCGCGCGCTCCTCCGACTTCGCGCGCCGGGAGAGCTTCCGGGGCCGTTTCCCGTCCCGCAGCCGCAGCTGCGCGAGTTCACCGATCGCTGACATCAGCGGCCTCCTCCTGTCATTGCCCACTGCATTTCACGGAGCCTGTGACAAGGCATCCTGAAGAACATCTCGACGATGTGAGGACGAGAATTCTCTGGCGCACACATTCCTGCGCCCGAATTGCCTCGTCAGGCGTCGACATGCGTCAATGTAGGGAGCACATCTGGATCGTCGATGACGTATCAGCCACTGCTCGACGAACGATAGATGGACAGGAAATTAGGAATATTCGGGGCGCGGATTTTCATAATCGGCCGTGCCCACGCGCTCCGCGGGGGTGGGCAGGTGCCATCCGCCCACCGTGCTCACCCGGGGGTCGTCGAAGGCCACCAGCAGCGCGCCGATCGCCGAGGAGTAGCGGCCGTGGCGTGCGGCGACCACCTCGGGGACGAAGGGGACGTTCAGCTCTCGGGAGAGGATCTCGCGGATGCGGTGCGCGATCGGCGCCGGGGACTCCGAGACCGCGCCGGAGATCACCACCAGGTGGGGGTCGATCATGCCGACGAGCCGGGACAGGGATCTGCCGACCTCGGCGAGGTAGCCCTCGAGCGCCTGCTGCGCGGCAGGATCTCCCTCGACGGCGAGACGGGCGTTGTGCACGGCGTCCCTGCCGTGCGGCCAGGCCCATTCTCCGCGGGCCGAGGTCTGCGTCCATCCCGAGCCGACGGCCACGGTGATCTCCCCGGCGACGCCGTGCAGTCCCTGCAGGACGGTCCCCTCGATCACCACGGAGGAGGAGATGCGTCGCCCCAGCCACACCAGCACCATCGAGGGCACCTGGTCCCCGGCACCGGCCCGGGCCTCTCCCAACCCGGCGAGCTTGACGTCGTTCCCGATGCGCACGGGTGCCCCGGTGCGGTCCTCGAGCTGTGCCGCGATGTCGACGTGGTTCAGGGCGGGCAGCACGCGGGAGAGCTGCACGTGCTGGTCATCGACGATCCCGGGCACGGCGAGGCCGATCCCGGCGACGGGACGATCCTCGGCCACGGCGTCGATCGCGGTGACGAGGTCGTCCAGGATGGGTGCGGGATCCGCGGGCGTCGACTCCTGCGCGGGAGCTTCCCCGGGCTCGACCGGGGACGGGAGACGGCGGAGCGTCTCGCGGCGGTCCAGCACGGTGCCGGCCCGATTGGCGGCGATCACGCGGATGCTGGCGAGGCCGAGCTCCACCCCGAGCACGATCTGATCGGCGGGGAAGCGGTAAACGCGGGCAGGGCGGCCGGCACCTCCGGCGGCGCGCATCGAGCTGTCGATCACGCCGTCGGCGGCGAGCTGCCGGGCGACCTTGTCGACGGTGGGCCGGGACAGGCCGGTGACCTCGGTCAGCTGGGCGATCGACAGCTCCCCGGCATCCCGGAGGGCGATCAGGCACGCCCACTCATGAGGGCTCCGGTTCCGAGACCCGCTGCTCATCCGTGCTCTGCCTCCCTGTGGTCGCACCCGGTGCCGGCCCGTTCTGCGGAGATCGCCGGGCGGGCGGTGCCGTCCCTGCCGAGACATTATGAAGCTCCTTTGAGGAAACAGCGTCCGCCGGCGGCACGCAAGTCGCCGCCGACGGGGTGCGCGAGTGTTGTCCCGTTGTTCACCTGGTACCTTTCGTCTCGCGCCGGTGCGTCGGGAGTGGGGAGCCGACACTGGACGCACGGGGGATGGAGACGGCAACGGGGAAGGACGCCTCAGCATGCGCGAGCACGTGCGACACCTGGTGGACAGCACGCGGTTCCAGGCCGCGATCATCGCCGTGATCGTGATCAATGCGGTGATGATCGGGGCGCAGACCTACCCGGGGGTGGGCTCGCACCCGGTGATGATCGCAGCGGACCGGGTGGTGCTGGTCATCTTCGTGGTGGAGATCGTGCTGCGCATCTACGCGCACCGCGGCCAGTTCTTCCGGGACGGCTGGTCCTGGTTCGACCTGCTGGTGGTCGTGGTCTCGCTGCTGCCGGCGGCGGGGCCGTTCCAGGTGCTGCGGGTGCTGCGCGTGCTGAGAGTGCTGCGCCTGATCTCAGCGGTCCCGAGCCTGCGCAAGGTGGTCAACGCCCTGATCGCCGCGATCCCGGGCATCGCCTCGATCGGCGCGCTGCTGGTGATCATCATGTACGTGTTCGTGGTGGCGACGACCGTGCTGTTCGGTCAGGTCAGCGAGGACTTCGCCACGCTGGGCCGCTCCACCGTCTCCCTGTTCCGCCTGCTGATCGGCGACGGCTGGTCCCTGGTGGTCCCGGTGGCGGAACAGCTGCCCTACGCCTGGCCGTTCATGATGCTCTACGCAGTGGTCTCCACCTTCGTGATCCTGAACCTGTTCATCGCGGTCACCACCGAGGCGATGTACAGCCAGCGCGACGAGGTCACCGAACCCACGCCCACCGAACAGCGGATCCTCGAAGAGATCGCGGCGCTGCGTGAGGACGTGGCCGCCGCGCGGCGCGATCCGTCGGCCTCACCCGAGCACTGAGCACGGCCGCAACGTGGGTGTCGCGCCCGATCTCGAGCTGATCCACGCGGTCCAGGAGCGGTGTTCCTTCGACGAGGTCACCGTCCATGGATCAGTGCTCAGCGCTCACCTCGTCGAGCAGTGCATCCGCCGCGCTGGAGCTGTACGCCGGTCCACCCGGCCGCGACGGCCAGGGCGCTGGCGTCGAGCGCGCAGGGGCGAAGCGGCCCTATTGCTCGAGTCTCTCGAGTGAGCTCTCCGCATCTCGCGCGCTGACGATCCGCCACCGTGGCACGCCCCTCTCGGTCACGACCACGTCCTCGGAGTCCGTGACGCGAGCGAGCACTGCGGCGGTCTGCTGGTTGAGCTCACGCTTGCTGATCGTCGTCATGACATCAAGCATCACGTGTCGTACCGACGTCAGACAATGCTCCGTGGGGACGGCGAGAGGTCCCGCCGGGTCATCGACGGCCCCCATCGCCGGTGAGCTCAGGGGCTTCCGCAGGAGCATCGGTGCCCCGCCGTGCGGGCACGAGCGCGCCGAGCGCGAAGGCGGCAACGAGGATCGCCCCGCAGACCACCGCCGCGACGGTGCCGCCCACCATCAGCGGGAAGTTCGCCAGCGACAGCCCGAGCACCAGCAGCAGGCCCAGGCCGCCCAGCGCGGTGAGCACCCAGACCCTCGCGGGGGCGCGCCCGTCGGCCGCCGAGGGAACGTGCCCGTCGGCTGCCGCGGGGTCGTTCCCGCCCCGGCGCTGCACACCGAATCGGACCACGGCGATACTGGTCAGGGCCATCATCAGGATCACGCCGATGGCCCCGAGCCCCGAGTACCAGGTGTAGATCTCCACCACCGGGTCGAGCTGGGCGAGGGCGGAGACCGCCACGATCACGCCGGTGATCACGCTGACCCAGAGCGAGGCGCGGGAGGGGGCGCGGTGCACGGGGTGTGCCTCGCCGAGCCGGGCGGGCAGCACGCCCCGGTGGCCGAGGGTGAACAGGTAGCGGGTGACGATGTTGTGGAACCCCAACATGCAGGCGAACATGCTGGTCACCACCAG
>DXDT01000012.1 GCA_019115335.1 Candidatus Brachybacterium merdigallinarum | reverse complement strand
TCTTCGAGGGGAACCTCGCGCTCAATGCTGCCTGCAGGGTGCTCGCCAGCGGATCCGAAGAGATATATGCAGGCGGAGGAGAGGCCAGTGCCGAATCGCGAGCGTGAGAAGACACCGCCGAATCCGGCGTCGTCAAAGGCTTCGGCCCAGAAACGGAATGTTGTGTACCCGGCAGTGCTCGGGCCCGAGAAGTCGCCGGTCACAACTCCTGCCGCCGTGGCAGCGTCCGCGGTCAGATCAGCGAGCTCCCGGCGTGTGACCCGCAGTTTCGAGACCCGTCGCCCATGGACAAAGGCGGACGGAATCTCTGACTGCCCGCAGAGAGCGACCCCCAGATACTCCCGAACCGCGGTCTTCGCGTCGGAGGCGGTGTTCAGGGTTCCTCGGGGCTCGAACAGGTTGAACCGTCCCGGGGCGGAGGAGAAGAACCAGGGGCTGCGGTGGTCGTGGGCACGCCAGCACTCGGACGTCGGTTCCCAGCTCAGCGCAGGGAAGGTCTTCAGGTCGTCGTCGGATGGGGGAGGTCCGGCGGTGCTCAGCCATCGTGGATTCGCGTGGTCGCTCACCCGGCGGCCCATCCCGCCGCGTCGTCCTGCGCGATCCCCCGGAGCAGCTTGAGCTCCTTCCAGTCGTCGTCGCCGACGACCTCCACCGCGGTGCGGCCGCCGAACTCGTCCAGGGGACTCGTCATCCAGTACAGGACTCCCCATTCATCCGGCGCGGCCGGCATGAGGATCTGGAAGAGCTTCTTCATCGGTCCAGGGACCTTCCCGGACCGGACCTGGAAGGACGGGAACGCGGAGACGCCGTCGCTCGTGGTCACACGGAGAAGGGTCGAGTTGCGCACCCTTTCCGAGACCGCCTGTCGAGAGATTCCCCCGAGTTCCTGCCCGATCCTCTGGGAGGTGTAGAACGTCCCGAAACGATCGCGGTTCCTGGCGATCTCCCGCAGCCTCTCGGAGCTCGCGCTGACTGCCTCCGATGCGGACTCCTCCGTGAACTCCGTGATCTCGTGGGCCTCGATCATGGTGTCGAGCTCGCGTCGGAAACCGGCTAATACCTGATCGCGCCACAGGTGGGCCGGCTGCGCGGGCTGAGGAGTGACTGTGCTCATCAGACCTCCTTGAAGCCTGTTCTCCTTGGCATGTGTCAAGGTGTGTCAAGGCTACAGGGAGTGGACTCTGCGGTCCACAGGGCACGCTCCAGCGCGAGACCCTTCTCAGTCGGCCGTCGCCTCGCGGTGCTGCGCGGCGAGGTCGACGTAGATGCGGGCGTTGCGCCGCAGTGCCTCCTGCGCGTCCTCGTCGAGCTCGCGGCGCACTTTCGCAGGCACCCCGGCGACCAGGGACCCGGGCGGGATCTGCATGCCCTCGGTGACCACGGCGCCCGCGGCGACCAGGCTGCCGGCGCCGACGACCGCCCCGTTGAGCACCACGGCGCCCATGCCGATCAGGGCGTCGTCCTCCACCGTGCAGCCGTGCAGCACGGCCCGGTGACCCACGGAGACCCCGGAGCCCACCACCACGGGATAGCCGGGGTCGGTGTGCGCGACGCAGCCGTCCTGGACGTTGGAGCGCTCGCCGATGCTGATCGAGTCCATGTCCCCGCGCAGCACCGCGGTGTAGAAGACGCTCGCGTGCTCGCCCAAAGTCACCTGCCCGATCAGGGTGGCACCCGGGGCGACCCACGCGGTGGCAGGAACCTGGGGCTTGCTGCCCTGGAAGTCGATGATCGTCACAGTGCCCTCCACAGACTCGCGACGGCCTGCCCGCCGCCGATGCACATCGTCGCCAGGCCCAGCTCGCGCCCGGTCACCCCCAGGTTCTCCACGGTGCGGGCGGAGATGATCGCGCCCGTCGCCCCGATCGGGTGGCCCCAGGCGATGGCCCCGCCGAGCGGGTTGACCAGCGCCGGGTCCAGGCCCAGGTCGCGCACGATCGGCACGGCCTGCGCGGCGAAGGCTTCGTTGAGCTCGATCCAGCCCAGGTCCGAGTGCTGGAGGTCGTTGCGGCCCAGGATCTTCTCGATCGCGGGCTTGGGCGCGTAGCCCATCACCTTCGGGTCGATGCCCACCTTGGTGAAGTCCACGAGCTCTGCGAGCGGGGTGAGCCCGCGCTCCTTGGCGACCGAGGCGCGGGTGAGCACCATCGCGGCGCCCGCATCGTTGATGCCGGAGGCGTTGCCGGCAGTCACGGTGCCGCCCTCCCGCTGGAAGACGGTGCGCATCGCCCCGAGCTTCTCGAGGGTGACCTCGCGGGGGTGCTCGTCGGCCGCCACCACGGTCTCGCCGCGACGGGAGCTGATCGTGACCGGGGTGATCTCGGCGTCGACGGCCCCGGCCTGCAGGGCCACCTGGGCACGGCGCTGGGATTCCAGGGCGTACTCGTCCTGCTCCTGGCGGCTGACGGAGTAGCGGGCGGCGACGTTCTCCGCCGTCACGCCCATCGGCACCTCGTCGAAGGGGTCGGTGATCAGGGCGGAGGTGCCGTCCATGAGCACCCTGTCGCCGAGGGAGTAGCCCTGCTTGGCGGAATAGTCCAAGAACGGCTGGGCGGACATGTTCTCGGTGCCGCCGGCGACCACGATGTCGGAGTCCCCGGCGCGCAGCTCGGCCGCGCCCAGCGCGATCGCCTGCATGCCGGAGCCGCACAGCCGGTTCACGGTCAGGGCGGTGGAGGTCTGGGCGCCGCCCGCCTCGAGGGCGACGCGTCGGGAGATGTAGGCGTCGCGGCCTGTCGCGCCGACGCAGCCGATGACCCATTCCTCGACGTCCTCGGCCGGCACCCCGGCGCGCTCGAGGGCGGCCTTCGCGGCGGTCGCGCCGAGCACGTGCGCGGGCACGCCGGCCAGGGACCTGCCGAAGGAGCCGACGGGGGTGCGGGCATAGCCGAGGACGACGACGGGATCGTCAGAGGAACGCATGGGGAACCTTTCGACAGGTGGGTCCGTGAGCAGGTGAAGGTCAGGACTGTGCAGCACTGGTCACTGCAGGGCTGGCCAGGGCGGAACGGGTCAGGCAGCAGGCGGGTCAGGCAGCAGAGGAGAGCTGGACGGTGAAGTCCGGCTCGGTGAGCGCGCGGACCTCCTCCTCGGTGACCCCGGGGGCAAGCTGGGTGAGCACCAGGCCCTCGTCGGTCACGTCGAAGACCGCCAGCTCGGTGATGATCCGATTGACCACGCCCACCCCGGTCAGCGGGAGGGAGCACTCGTGGACGATCTTGGCAGAGCCATCCTTGGCGGCGTGCTGCATCATCACCACCACGCGGCGGGCCCCGGCGACCAGGTCCATCGCCCCGCCCATGCCCTTGACGAGCTTGCCGGGGATCTGCCAGTTGGCGATGTCGCCGCCGGCGGTGACCTGCATGGCGCCCAGGATCGCGGTGCCCACCTTGCCGCCGCGGATCATCCCGAAGGAGATCGCGGAGTCGAAGATCGTCGCCCCCGGCAGCAGGGTGATGGTCTGCTTGCCGGCATTGATCAGATCCGGATCCTCCTCGCCCTCATACGGCCAGGGCCCCATGCCCATCACCCCATTCTCGGACTGCAGGGTGATGTTCACGCCCCCTGGCAGGTTGTTGGCGACCAGGGTCGGCATGCCGATGCCGAGGTTCACGTAGTCCCCGTCGTTCAGCTCAGCGGCGGCGATGGCCGCCATCTCGTCTCGGGTCCAGGCCATCTCAGGCCACCTCCTCGGTCTCAGGCTGGTCGGTGGGGCGGGGCTGCTCGTCGGGGCGGGGCCGCACCGTGCGCTGCTCGATGTCCTTGACGGCGGTGGCCTGCATCAGGTGGTGCACGAACACGCCGGGGGTGTGGACGTCGTCGGGATGCAGCCCGCCGGGTTCGACGATGTGCTCGGCCTCGGCGAAGGTGACCCGGCCGCACATCGCCGCCATCGGGTTGAAGTTGCGGGCGGTCAGCCGATAGCGCAGGTTGCCGTAGTGATCGGCGGTGTGGGCGTGGACCAGGGCGAGGTCGGCGTTGATCGCCCGTTCGAGCACATGGTGGCGGCCGTCGAACTCGGCAGTGGGCTTGCCCTCCGCGATCGGGGTGCCGTAGCCGGTGGGGGTAAAGAACGCGGGGATCCCGGAACCGCCGGCCCGCATGCGCTCGGCGAGGGTGCCCTGGGGGACGAACTCCACCTCGAGCTGCCCATCGATGTACTGCTGCATGAACAGCTTGTTCTCCCCGACATAACTGGAGAGCACCTTGGCGATCTGCCCGTTCTCCAGCAGCAGTCCCAGCCCCTTGCCGTCCACGCCGAGGTTGTTCGAGGCGATCGTGAGGTCCTTGACCCCGCTGTCGCGCACCACGGTGATCAGATCCGTCGGGATCCCGCTCAGGCCGAAGCCGCCCACCGCGATGGTCATCCCGTTACGCAGCACCGCTGTGAGCTGGTCCGCTGCGTCCTCCGTGACCTTGGACATCGCTGTCCCTCCTGTCCACTGACTCGGCCCCTGACGACCCCGGGCGCGATCCCGGATCGACGAGGGCGGTTCGCCATCGAGCCTAGACGGAACCGGTCGGTCTCGCCTTGGAGGTGGAGACAGCATCGATCCCGGCAGATTGTGCAGATCTACAACGACGCGCTGTCGCGTGCGAGTGCGGCGTGCACGCGAGCGTGGGACGTCGGGTGGGGGCTCAATGCGCACTCGAGCGTGAGCGGGTGGGCCTTCGTGCGCTGAGCTGCCCTGGGGAACCGTCGGTGTCTGGATTTACCAGGTCGGGTCGTCCGGGTGGCCCAGCTCCAGGGCGTATCGGGCGCCGAGGAGGTCCTCGGGATCGGAGA
>DXDT01000125.1 GCA_019115335.1 Candidatus Brachybacterium merdigallinarum | reverse complement strand
CAGGGCGATCGCGAGGAAAAGCGGGTGCCTCTTGCCCTGCGCCGAGAACTTCCTCTTGCGACGAGGCGGCTGCTTAGTGCTCGTCTGCTGTGCGGCGCCCGGCCTTGCGATGTCCTGTGCCATCGAGCCCTCCGGCATGGATTCCTGAGTGATGGAGTCCTGGGTCATGGGGTCACCTCTTCGCCTTGTTGCTGCGGAGCTCGGACCAGACCCGCACCGGCACCGCGATCACGGCCACGAACAGGAACATCAGGACCGCCACTGCGGACGCTTCACCGATGTTCAACGACAGGAACGCGCTCTCGTACATGTGGTAGACGACGGTCCTGGTGCTCTGCACGGGGCCGCCCTGGGTCATCACATAGGACTGGGTGAACATCTGGAGCCCGCCCATGAACCAGGTCACGCCCACGAAGAACAGGGTGTTCTTCATCTGCGGGATGATCACATGGACGATGCGCTGGAATGCTCCGGCACCGTCCAGATGGGACGCCTCGATCAGCTCCTCGGGGATCGCCTGCATCCCGGCGAGCAGGATGATCATGAAGTATCCGAGGTTCCTCCACAGCGACAGCGCGATGATGGCCGGCATCGCCAGCTCAGTGCTCGTGAGGAAGTGGATCGTGTCGAACCCCAACCCGCGCAGCGCCGCATTGATCGGGCCGTGGATGGGGTCGTAGAGGAACGACCACACCAGGGCGACGATCACGAAGCTCATCGCCTGCGGGACGTAGATCGTCGTGCGCATGAACGAGCTGCCCGGCATCGGCCGATTGAACAGCATCGCGACCATGAAGGCGACGACGAGGCCCACGACCACCTGCCCACCGGCGAAGTACAGAGTGTTCACGATCGACTTGCGGAAACCGCTGTTCGAGAACAGCGCGACGTAGTTGTCCAGGCCCACGAACTGGGGCGCGGACAACAGGTCGTACCGCGTGAACGAGAACACGAACGCCAGCAGGAGGGGCGCGATGATCGTGACGACCAGGGCGATCATGGCGGGCGCGAGCAGGGCACGGCCGACCCTGATCTGCGCCCGCTCGAGATGATGGACGGTCTCAGGCATCGATCGAGTCGATCCTCTCATCGATCGCTTCGAGGGTCTCCTCGACGGTGGCGAGGCCACGGATGGCTGGATCGAGCAGCTCCGTGATGGCGGGCCCGATCTCGAGCATGCGCGGGTCCGGCGGCTGCGAGATCGCGTCCGGCGCAGAGTCCAGCACCTGCTTCTCGAACTCGCCGATCCACTCCTCGTTCGCGAGATCCTCGCGGGGAGGCAGTCCGCCGTACACGCGGGCGAGATCGCCGAGCTTCTCCGCCCCGGTCAGGTAGGTCAGCAGCTCCCAGGCCCCGTCGGGATCCTTGGTCGTCGCGGAGATGGCGAACTTGTTCACCCAGGCGACCGGGGTGGGCTCGGATGCCTCGTCCATCTTCAGCGCCGGACCGGAGACGAGGTGCTCGACCACCTCGGGCATGTTCGTCTCGGCGTTGAACTTGATGTTGGCGCCGGTGAAGCACTGGGCGCTGGTCCCGGCGACCACCGGGGAGGCACCGCTGCCGTTGTCGACCAGGTTGTAGTCGGCGAGCCCGTCCAGATAGGTGCCCACCAGGAACTCGAGCGACTTGATGCCCGGATCGGACATGAACTGCGCCTTGCCGTTCTCGTCGTAGTACTCGCCTCCGGCCTGGAGGAAGAGCTGTGCGAACGCCTGCTGGATCCCGATCGAGGTGTTCAGGCCCCAGTCGATCGGTGCCTGCACGGTGCCGAGCTCCTTCACGGCCTCGGCGCACTCCCGGAACTGCTGCCAGGTCTGCGGCAGCTCGGTCACTCCGGCTTCGTCGAGGATGTCCTGGCGGTAGACGCCCGACCGCACGTCGGTGATGAAGGGGATAGCGTACAGCGCACCTTCCCACTCGGAGTCCTCCACCATGCCGTCGTAGAACTGGTCGCCTTGGTCCCAGCCGGCGAACCGGTCGGTGATGTCGAGCAGGGCGCCCTTCGAGGCCAGAGGAGCGGTCCAGATGCCGCCGATGAGGATCAGGTCCGGCAGGGAGTTGCTGGCCGCGCTCGTGGTGATCCGCTGGAACGCCGCTCCCCAGTCGCTCGTCTGGATCTCCACGTCGTAGCCGGTGGACTCCTTGAACGGGGCCAGGATCTGCTCGTTCATGTGGGTCAGGGTCTCCTCGCTGGCGCCGAGGAGCAGCATGCTCAGCTGTTGGGAATCCGACTGTCCCCCCGCGGAGGGACTGGTGCATGCCGAGAGAGCAGCAGTGGCTCCTGCGAGCACAGATCCAGTCAGAATGGTTCGACGGCTCGTTGACCAGCGATTCAACATGGGTTGTCCGTTCCGAGTAGGGGCTTTCGAGATCAGCCGACGGATCCGGGCCACTGTGCCCGGGTCGTGTCGCCGATGAGTTCTTCAGCCGGCAGGGGTCACCCGCCGGCAGCTTCTCGCCGAGGTGATCGGCTACGGGACGCCTCGTTGCGCGGCCCTCACCCTCCTCGCCCCTGACGGGGCCACAGCGATCAACTGATGAGCAGATTAGCAGATTTAAGGTCGAAAAGATCACAAACAAGCATCAGCCTCGGCCTGCTTCGGCAAAGTTCCGTCACTGAGACATGGTGCGGCCTGGTGCGGCAGCATCGAAGGGCGGGCCTGCCGCGACCGGTGCTGCGACACGCATTCTCACGAAGCTCGCTTCGCGCCCGTCGGCCCGGACCGCCCCTCGGACACGCTCGGCGGCCACGCGGCCGCCCCTCGGATATGCCGGGCCCCCGAGGCTGCGCTCAGGGCGGCGGTGGGAGGATCTCAGCCGACCGTGAGAGCGGGGCAAGTCCCGATCAGAGGACGGGTTCTGTCTGCCCGGTGCCGTCCACCTGCACGTTCCAGCCGGAGAACGCCTCGGTGGAGTGCTCGACGAACCAGGCGTCCAGCTC
>DXDT01000124.1 GCA_019115335.1 Candidatus Brachybacterium merdigallinarum | reverse complement strand
GCGTCGCCGCGTGCGGCCCCGACGAGCCCGAGCCCCGCAAGACCACCCTCATCGACCTCGACAGCGACGAAGCCAGCGATGGCGGGGGAGAGGAGCCGAGTGATGGGGGAGGGGACCAGCCGGAGATCGGTAACGAACCCTCGGCTGCGCCTGACATCCCCGCACCCGATCCTGCTGACTTCCCCGGGATGACTGAAGAAAATCAGGATGGGGCGGTCGCGGCATTTATGTATTACATGGACATTTCTATGTGGTCGCACCAGACGGGTGACGATGCCCTGATTCAAACCTTAGAAGCAGAGTCTTGCTCAATATGCCAGGAGTTCAATTCCGAAATCTACGACATCCAGGAGTCGGGTGAACCCTGGAGTGAATTCGATGTGCAGCCTATCGGTTTTTCGGTGGGAGAGTCCGAAGTCCACGACTTCTCGGTGAACTACAAGTTCACTACAGGTGAGCACACACGGTGGAGTTACGAAGATTCCGAGCGTTGGGAGGCGCCGAAGATCGCGTACGATGCGACCGGTGAGATGGTATGGGAGTCGGGGGTCTGGAAGGTGGGCGAGCTTGGGATCTCCTGGGATGTCGATGATGCGTGATGTAAGGGGAGATACGCGAGTTCCAATGCGACTGCTGGCAGTTGTTTGTGCCGTCGCAATGTGGCTAAGTGGGGCAGTCCTCGGACATGCCGACGGGAAGTCTACTAAGGGGGATCTCACGCCCGACAAGGTGCGTGTCGACGTGATCGTGCCGCCCAAGTCCGTCAGTGGAAACCTTCGTCGGCCAGAAAATGGTGAATCTGGATCAGGGGCGCGCTCTCCCGAATCTTCATATGTCACTCAGAGAATTTTGGAGAATGCTTCTCATCAGACTCCAGATGGGCGCACGATTGGCTGCTTTAGTCCTCTGCCGGGCACGGAAGATGCCGAGAACGGTATCCAGAGGGTGCCATTGGAGAGGGTGCTGGTTGATCCTGCAAATGGCAGCGAATCGCACCTCGGATATGACTGTGTCCTGCCTGGCGCGATCGATGATGACGGCGGTTCGCCGGTAGTGATTCAAATGACCCAGCGAGATTTTGCCGAATTGCCGGTTGAGGCGCTTACGGCGAGCGCTGGGCCGCTGACGGATTGGTTGCCCGTCGGGATGCCGAATGTTCTGTTCGCTGAGCCGGAGGAGCAGACACTCGACACCTCGGTTTTGGGTGTTCCGATCCGGGTGCGAGCTATCCCGGTCTCCTACCACTGGGACCTCGGGGACGGGAACACGATCACGACGGAGAAGCCGGGGGAGCCGTATCCGTCGGAGCAGGTCTCCTCGACCTACAGCTACGAGGGCTGGTACGACATCACGCTGACCACGACGTTCCGCGGCGAGTTCTCGGTGGACGGCGGTCCGTGGCAGCAGATCGACGGCACGATCGAGGTGGCGTCGGAGCCGCGGGCGCTGTTCTCGAAGTCGCTCGAATCGCGCCTGGTGAACCCGAATGTTCCCGTCGATGAGGAGGAGGATCCGTGGATCCCGCCCCGCAGCGAGGAGACCGAGGGCCCGCAGGATCCCGATGCGCGGCACCGCACGATCTGAGCGAGTGCGCGAGGATGACGCCATGACCTCGACTGCTGAAAGCGCCCCGGAAGGGGCGGAGCGCACGGTGCGACTGCGGGGATCCGACCAGATCGCGCGCATCCAGCGAGCACCGGTGGTCGGCGGCTGGACGCTCGAGGTCGGCGGCCGCGAGCAGTCCCACGTCGACCTGGAGGATCCGCGGCGGGTCATCCACGAGTACCTGCGACGCATCGCCAATGTGCTCGACACCTTCCGGCCCGCCGGGGAGCCGATCCGCATCGCCCACCTCGGTGCCGGCGCCTTCACCCTCGCCAGGTACGTGCAGGCCACACGACCCGGCTCGGTGCAGGTGGGTGTCGAGATCGAACGCGAACTGCCCACCTTCGTGACCACCGCGCTGCCGCTGCCGGACGGCACCGACCTGGAGATCCGCATCGGGGATGCCCGCGACGAACTCACCGCCATGGGGGAGCGGCGGTTCGACGCGATCGTGCTCGACGTGTTCAGCGGTGAGGAATCGCCCGCCCATCTCACTACCCGCGACTTCTACCTCGACGCGCTCCAGCACCTCGATGCCGAAGGGGTCCTGCTCGTGAACGTCGGTGATGACGCCGGGCAGCGTTTCCTCACCCAGCAGATCCACGATCTCGACGCCGCGACCTCCGAGACAGGGCTCTCCGGAGTCTGGACTCTCAGCGATGCGACCCTGGTCAGCGAACCTCGCGATGGGAACGTGATCCTTGCCGCCGGGCCCGCGCTCACCAGGCCAGACGTCCAGGAACAGCGCCAGCGATGGGTTCAGGCAGGACCGCATCCGGCCGCCGTGCTCGACCCCGAGGAGACCATGGCGGCCTTCACCCGTCGGGAGTGACCAGGAACCCCGGTCCCAGCGTGACCGGCGTTCCTGGTCCCAGCATGCACGGCGTGGCCGAACCTCAGCTCGCGACCTTCTCCAGGACGGGGAAGAACTCGATGTGACCGGCCACCCGGTAGGCCCGGGACGGATCGAACGGCTCGAAGCGCAGCTGCATCCCCGCCTCTGCAGGTGTGCGATCCGCCTTGCGGTGGTTGCACTCCCGGCAGGCCGAGACCAGGTTCATCCAGGAGGACTCACCACCGCGGGACGAGGGCAGGATGTGATCGACCGTCGCCAGCAGTGCATCGACCAGCGGGGTCTTCGACACGCTGCGTCCGCAGTACGCACAGGTCCAGTGGTCGCGCTCATGGATCGCCCGGTACGAGAAACCGATCGAACGGCTCCCGACCCCCTCGACCCACGCCCCGGAGAGCTCGCGGGTCAGCTCCAGCACCGTCGGGACGATGCGATCATCGATGATCGTCAGCTCCACCGGGTCGGCGACCCCGCGCCGGATCATCCCGAAGGCATGCCGGATCGAGGTGGTGTGCAGCATCTCGCCGATGCCCGTCGCCACGTCGTATCCCTTGTTGAACACCTTCACCTGCGACATCGCCGTCACCTCCTCAGCGGTAGAGCTCGAGGCGATTGCAGTCTGGCGGTCCTGCGAACAATCTACAAGCGATTTCCCGCAGAAGCCCTGAAGGCATGCTTACCGGCGCGGCATGACCAGATGGTGACGGCCAAGCGTATGGAATGCGGATTCACGATGAGCGCTGCCTGGGCGCCCGGCCCTGACCAGCCCGCATCGGACCGTCTGCGCGTGATCCCCGGATCCGTCAGACTTGGGGCATGGCATCGAAGAAGTCAGGCTCCGGCGGGCGAGATTCACGGCGTTCGGTGAACCCCGCCCGTGCCGCGCGCGAGCGGGAGCGGCTGCTGGCCGACCTCCAGGAGTGGGAGGGGAGGCGCCGCGGCGAGGAGAACAGCCTCGAGCACGCCCAGACCCTCGACACCCTGCTGCGGCTCAAGGACGACGAGCTCGATTCCCCCGAGATCGGCCTGTGGACCGGCGAGCTGCTGACCGAGCTGCTCACCCACATCGCGCCGCGGAAGATCGTCCAGCGCCGCGAGCAGTCCATGGGAATGGTGCCCGCTGTGCACATCCTCTTCGACTACCTGCAGGCCCATCAGCTCTGGCACCGCCGCTCCGACCCGCTGCGGGACATGCGAGAGCTGCTGGCCGTGCTCGAGTTCGAAGTGCTCGAAGCCGCCGACGACCCGACCCGCCGCTCCTTCTCCACCAACATCCTCAACTACGGGATGGACCACGGCCTGGACCCCACCGACGAGGACGCCCTGGCCGCCTACATGAGCTGGTACAACTCCCTGCCCGACGCCGAACGCGTCGAGGTCAGCGACACCGGCCGCCTCGTCGACCCCTCGGTGCCCTACGACCCCGCCTCTGCGCAGGCCCAGACCGGGCTGTCCGCCTTCGGAACCCCGCTCGGGGGAGCGGTCGAGGGCACCGGGCCGCACAGTTCGGCACGCCTCCTCGAGGAGAACGACGGACTCGGAGACGGTGAGGAGTTCTCGGACGACGAGGTCGCACGCGAGGGGGCCGGGGCGGGCGCGCCCGGGACCGAGGGCGGCTTCTCCACCGCGCTGGTGGACCCGCCCTGGTTCCTCCCGCTCACCGAGCTGACGCTCGATCATCTGCTGACCATGACCGAGGCAGAGCTCGGGGACGAGCTCGCGCGCATGCCCCTGACCCAGCGGGCGCTGGCGCTGATGGACCTCGTCGGCGAGGGCATCGCCGTGACGGACTCCGGCGCGCTCAAGCGCGTGCACACCCAGGAGATGATCCGACACCTCGGCATCCCGGAGCGCACGGTGCGATCGATGTGGGACGTGCCCGAGCTGGAGGAGACCTGGTCCGTGCTGCTGCGCGGCGGCTGGATCGAGATCCAGGGCACCCGGGCCCGGCCCGCCGACGGGCTCGCCGAGGCGACCGCCCCCGGCAGGGACCGCGAAGGATTCGTGCTGTTCGCCCGGGCGCTGCTGCTGGTCCGCCTGCTGCCCCTGGTCGTGGAGGACGAGGAGCTCGACGACCCGGACGATGCCGGTGATCCCGTCGGCGATCCCGATGTCGTGCTCGCCCTGCTCTACGCCGGCCAGCCCGGCGGGCTCACCCTGCCCGCCTTCCACGACGTCGTCTCCGCGCTCGAGGGCCGGCGGGACCCGGCCGAGCCTCTGGGGCCGCACCTCGGCGAGATCGACCACGAGGACTACTTCCGCTACGTCACCGTGCGCCAGGGGCTGGGCGAGCTGGAGATGGCGGGAATCCTCGAGCGCGAGGGCGAGACCTTCTCCGCACCGGCCCCGGTGGTCCTCACCCTGCTCAGCATGATGCAGCCGGGGGAGTGACTGCCGAGTGCGCGGGGAGGCTACTTGACGCCGCGCATGCCCCGGCCCACGGGTCGGGCGATGGCCAGCATGATCAGGCCGATGCCGATCGTGACCGCACCGAGCACCCCGAAGTAGGCGACCTCGTCCTCCGCAGAGTAGTACTGGGCGAGCGACCCGGACAGCGAGGTGCCCAGCGCGACGGCGAGGTTGTACAGCGCCATCATCATCACCGGGAAGGCCCGCGGTGCCAGCTTGGTGGACAGCGACAGCCCCACCGGGGACAGCGACAGCTCGCCGATCGTCGCCACCAGCATGATCATCGCGATCCACAGCACCGGCACGGAGACCGTCGCGGCCATGGGCAGGAACAGCAGGAACGCCGAACCCATCAGGATGATGCCGAGACCGAACTTGGTGGGGGTGCCGGGCTGGCGGGAGCCGAGCTTCGTCCACAGCAGCGCGAACAGCGGTGCCAGCACGATGATGAAGAACGGGTTGAAGGACTGCACCCAGGAGATCGGCATCGTCCAGTCCCCGAGGAACGGCAGCCCCAGCACCCGATCCAGACGGGTGTCCGAGTACAGGGTGATCACGGTGAACTGCTGCTGGAACAGCGCGAAGAACGCGGCGGTGCCGATGAACAGCGGGATGAAGGCGACCACGCGGGAGCGCTCGTCGGAATCCACCTTCTTCGAGGTCAGCAGCATCGCGAAGATGACGACCGCGCCGACCACGGACAGGCCGGTCATGATGTTCGCGAGGTTCGCCGCGGTCACCACCCCGGTCAGCACCAGCACGAGCACCAGGGCGACCGTGCCGACCCCGATACCGGCCCACAGCGGATACTTCGAGCGAGGCAGCGGATCGGGCACGGTGTGCACGCTCGCGGGCAGGCCCTTGCGGGTCAGCACGTACTGCAGCAGGCCGATGGCCATGCCGATCGCGGCCAGGCCGAAGCCGACGTGGAAGCCCCAGGACTGCTGGGCGACGCCGGTGAGCAGCGGGCCCAGCAGCCCGCCGATGTTGATGCCCATGTAGTAGATCGAGAAGCCGGCATCGCGGCGCGGATCATCGCGCGAGTACAGCGAGCCCACCAGGGTGGCGGCGGTGGACTTCAGCCCGCCCGAGCCCACGCCGACCAGCAGCAGTCCCGCCACCAGACCGGGGACACCCGGGATGAGTGCCAGGGCGATGTGACCGAGCATGATCATCACAGCGGAGCCGAACAGGGTCTTCTCCGGTCCCAGCAGCCGGTCCGAGACCAGCGCGCCGAGGATCGAGAAGATGTACACCGATCCGCCGTAGGCGCCCACGATGCCCAGTGCGGTGGACTCGGGGATGCCCAGGCCGCCGTCGGTCGCGGCGAAGTACATGTAGATCGCGAGGATGCCCTGCATGCCGTAGAAGCTGAACCGCTCCCACAGCTCCACGCTGAAGAGGTTCGCGAGCGGACCGGGCTGGCCCAGGAACGACCGCGAGACGGCAGGCACCGGATCCGACGGAGAGTCCTCCGGGAGGGTGGTGGCGTCAGCCCCTGCGGGCTGCGGGGGCGTCGACTCCGAGAAGGTTGAATATTTCACGGAGGGTCATGCTCCGCCTCCCAGGAGGTTCTGCGCAAGCTCGCCTCCGGGGCGTGTGACACGTCAGACCTGCCCGCAGCTGTCAGGACGGGGTGTTAGGCGGCGGGCCCCAGATCGGGCAGCTCGCGGATCCCGAACTCGGTGCGCAGCACGCGTCGGGCGGCGTGCCAGCCGGGCATGCCGTGCACGCCCGGGCCGGGCGGGGTGGCCGAGGAGCACAGGTACCAGCCGGTCTCTCCCAGCCGGTACGGGTCCCAGCGCGCGGTGGGACGGGCGATCATGTCCAGCATGCTCACCCGTCCCATCGAGATGTCCCCGCCCACCAGGGAGGGGTTGTGCTCGTGCATGTCCGCGGCGCTGATCCCGCGGGCGGCGACCACCACGTCCCGGAAACCGGGGGCGAAGCGCTCGATCTGCGCGGTCACCAGCTCCGTGGGGTCGGTGGGATCGCCGGCGGGCACGTGGGCGTAGGCCCACAGCGGCCGCAGCCCGTCCCGGATCCGTGAGGGATCGGCGACCGACGGGTCGGAGACCAGGGTGACCGGCTGCTGAGGGAGGCGTCCGGCCGCGACAGCGGCCTCGGCCGCGGCCATCTGAGCGCGGGTGCCGCCCAGGTGCTGAGTACCGGCGGCCCCCACCTCGGGGTCCCGCCACGGCACCGGACCGGAGAGCACGAAGTCGACCTTGGCGGCGGCGTTGCCGTGCCGGAAGCGCCGCAGCTGCGACTCCAGGGAGCGGGGGAGGCGGTTGGCGAGGATGTCCGCCGCTGCGCCGGCCGGAGTGTCCAGCAGCACGGCCTGCGCATCGGGGACGTCCCGCCAGGTGCGCACCCGGCGCCCGGTGATGATCTCCCCGCCGTGCGCGTGCAGGTCGTCGAGCAGGGCGTCGATGATGCTCTGGGAGCCGCCGACGGGGACCGGCCAGCCCACGCCGTGCCCGATGGTGGCCAGCAGTGCCGCGGTCGCCGACAGCCCCAGCGAGGGCATCTTCCCGATCGCGTGGGCGGCGACCCCGCCCAGCAGCGCCCGGGCCCGCTCGGTGCCGAAGGGCAGGTTCCAGGCGGGGGTGCCCTGCAGGCCGAGCAGCCCCCCGAACAGGGGAGCGGCGAGCAGAGTGCGGAGGTCCACGAGCCCCCGGGGGATCGAGCGCTTGTCCCCGAGGGACAGCTCGACCACGAGGTCCTGATGCTTCGCGAGAGTGCCCAGCACGGCGCGCCAGGCAGGCCCGTCGGCACCGAGCCCAGCGGCGGTGCGCTCCACGTCCCGCCACGCGATCGCCGCGGGCTCATCGTCCAGCGGCTGGGCGTAGGAGGCCTCGGGGGCACGCAGCTCGACCCCCCGGGCCTGCACGTCGAATGCCGCGAAGAAGGGGCTCGCCAGCGCCAACGGCTGCACGGCGGAGCAGATGTCGTGGACGATCCCCGGTGCCAGATCCAGATCCAGGGTGCGGGCGCCGCCGCCGATCGTCTCCTGCGCCTCCAGCATCAGCACCTGCAGGCCGGCGCGGGCGAGGGTCACCGCAGCGGCGAGGCCGTTCGGGCCGGTGCCGACGATGACGACGTCCGCAGCGGACCGGGCACGAGAGCTCATGGTGAACAGCCTAATCGGCCCCTGGCCGGGGAGTGTGACACTTCCTGGACCACCATTTACGAAACATGCACCTCGCGTAATGTGGAGGAATGACGAGTTCGAACGCCCCCGCCCCGACCACGCCAGCCGCGGGCAGCCGCGCTCGCCCGCCCCGCCCGCAGGCGGTGCTGGAGGTGCTCAGCAAGAAGCGCCTGTCGCCGCGCCTGCTGCGCCTGACCCTGGGAGGCGAGGGCTATGCGGATCTGAACCGCAACGAGAACAGCGACGCCTATGTGAAGCTGCTGATCCCGATCTCCGGCTCCGGGCTGCAGCCGCCCTACGACATGGACGGCCTGCGCGCGAACGACCCGGAGAACATGCCGGCGCGCCGCACCTACACGGTGCGCCGCTGGGACGACGCGGCACAGGCCCTCGAGATCGACGTGGTCCTCCACGGCGACGGCGAGGACAGCGGCCTGGCCGCCCGCTGGGCGGACGAGGCCCAGCCCGGTGACCGCCTGGCCATGATGGGCGCCGGCGGCGGGTACACGCCGCAGACGGAGTCCACCTCCCACCTGCTGATCGGTGACCATGCGGCACTGCCGGCGATCGCGGCCTCCCTCGAGGTCATGGATCCCGCTGCCCGCGGTCTGGCGCTCATCCACCTCGATCACGAGGAGGATCAGCTCCCCCTCGAGCACCCCGAGGGCATCGAGGTGCGCTGGGTGATCGGGCAGCGCGAGCAGCTGCTCGAGGAGGTCACAGCCCTGGATCTCGCGGAGGTCGAGGGCCTGCAGGTGTTCTGCCACGTCGAGCGCGGGCTGACCAAGCAGCTGCGCGGCGTGCTGGTCAGGGACGCGGGCATCCCGCGCGATGCCATCTCGATCTCCGCCTACTGGGCGCTCGGCCGCATCGAGGACCAGTTCCAGGCGGAGAAGCGCGAGCCCATCGGCAAGATCGACGACTGAGGGACGAGGAAGGATGAGCCAGCTCTCCGTGGTGCTCGGTGACGATGGTCTGGCCCGGCCCGCTTGGGCGAGCGTCCATGCCGATCTGCAGGCGTACTACGACACCGAATGGGGCATGCCCGTCCGGGACGAGCAGGGAGTGTTCGAGCGCCTCGCGCTCGAGGGCTTCCAGTCCGGACTGTCCTGGGTGACCATCCTGCGCCGCCGCGAGGGCTTCCGCCGTGCCTTCGCCGGCTTCGATCTCGAGGCTGTCGCCGCCTTCGACGAGACTGACGTCGAGCGGCTGCTGACGGACACCGGGATCATCCGCCACCGCGGCAAGATCGAGGCGACCATCTCCAACGCCCGCGCCGCGCTCACCCTGCGCAGCGCCACCGGATTCGGCGCGCGCGGCGACCTCGGCCCCGGTGCTGACCTCTCCGACCTGATCTGGTCCTACCGACCCGAGCGCACGCCCCTGCCCGCGAGCATCGAGGACGTCCCCACCACCTCGGCCGAATCGGTGGCGCTGGCCCGTGAGCTGAAGCGGCGCGGCTTCCGGTTCGTCGGCCCCACCACCATGTACGCGCTGATGGAGGCGATCGGGATCGTGGACACCCACCTGCTCGGCTCCCACCGCCGGGGCAGCTCGGGGCTGTGGGACGCGACAGGCGCCCCGCTGCCCCTGCCGCCCCGCGCAACATAGAGTCACACAGCTCGCCCCGCACGCCCGGGCCGGGCCATCCTGATGCTCCCGAGCACAGGAGGTGACATGACGACCGCTGCCATCCACGCGGGTTGGTCGGCGCAGGACCAGCACGGCGCTGTGACGCCACCGATCTACTCCTCCAGCGCCTACGCCCACCCCAGCCATGCCTCGCTGCGCGACCTCTTCGCCCGCCGCAGCGACGGATTCGCCTACGCCCGCTCCGGCAACCCCACCACCGCCGTGCTCGAACAGCGCATCACCGCTCTCGAGGGCGGGATCGGGGCGATCGCGGTGGCCAGCGGCCAGGCCGCCACCACCATCGCACTGCTGTCCCTGCTCGCCCCCGGCAGCCATCTGGTGGCCTCCCGTCGGCTCTACGGCGGCACCACCGAGTTCCTCGACGACACCCTCGCGGACCTCGGGGTGACCACCACCCTCGTCGACCCCTGGGATCTGAGCGCCTGGGAGCGGGCGATCCGCCCCGAGACCCGTGCGCTCCTGCTCGAGTCGATCGCCAACCCCGGTGCCGAGCTGGTCGACCTCCCCGCGATCAGCGACCTCGCCCACGCCCGCGACATCCCGGTCGTCGTCGACTCGACCCTCGCCACTCCCGCCCTCTACCGCCCGGGCGACCACGGGGCCGACATCATCGTGCACTCGGCCACCAAGTACCTGTGCGGTCACGGCACCACCGTCGCCGGCCTCATCGTCGACACCGGCACCTTCGACCCCCGCCGCCATCCGGAGCGCTGGCCTCGCCTGACCGGCCGCAACTCGCGCTTCGACGTCACCTTCGCCGACGAGTACCAGCGCGGCGGCTCCGGCCTCCTCGCCTACGCCCGCGCCAAGTACGTCACCGACCTCGGCGCCACCCTGCCCGCCGCGAGCGCCCAGCAGATCCTGGTCGGCATCGAGACCCTGCCGATGCGGATGCCGAAGATCAGCGCCGATGCGGCCGAGCTCGCCCATCGCCTCCATCGCTCCCCGGGCATCGCCCAGGTCTCCCACCCCTCCATCCCCGGGCGCCCCGACGCCCACCTCGCCTCCCGCGACTACTCACGCGGCACATCCGGAGTGTTCTCCCTCGAGCTCGCCGGGGGAGAGGAGGCCGCCGCTGCGTTCTGCGACGCCCTCCAGCTGTGGACCATCGCCGTGAACATCGGTGATGCCCGCTCCCTGATCTGTCACCCCGCCACCACCACCCACTCCCACCTCACCCCCGCCCAGCGAGAGGACTGCGGAGTCCGGCCCGGGACAGTGCGGCTCTCGGTCGGTCTGGAGGATCGCGAGGATCTCTGGCAGGACCTCGAACGAGGGCTCGCCGCCATCGCCGGAGACCACCGGCAGCGACCACCGCGGGAGGATCTCGTGACCACTCACGGGTGAGCCCGGGGCATGGACACCCGGGGTGGAGCGCAGCGTGAATCCGGTCGCATCCGCGATCGCTGCGGAACAGTCCCGTCACGGCCCGGGTTGGGACAGGCATGGGCTTCTCGATGCGCACGAGTGACGTGGTGGTGATCGGGGCCGGTCAGGCCGGCCTCTCCGCCATCCACCACCTGCTGCGCCGTGGCCTGCGCCCCCTCGCGGACGCCGCGCCGGGAGAGCGCACCTTCGTCGTCCTCGACGCGGAGGACGGCCCCGGCGGTGCCTGGCGCCACCGCTGGGACTCCCTCACCATGGCCACCGTCAACGGGATCCGGGAGCTGCCCGGCATGCCAGAGGTCGAAGCAGTCCCCGCGGAACCCTCCCACCACGCCGTTCCCGCCTACTTCGCGGATTTCGAGCGTCTCCACGACGCCCCGATCGAACGCCCCGTGCGCGTCACCCGAGTCGAGAACGACCCCGAGACAGCCACCGACCCCTGGCCCCGGCTGCTCGTTCACTCGGTCTCGGCAGACGGCAGCGAGACCCCGCTGGCCGTGATCCGCACCCGTGCCCTGCTCAACGCCACCGGCACTTGGACCCGGCCGTTCCTGCCCGCCTATCCCGGGGCCGGGCAGTTCCGAGGCCGGCAGCTGCACACCGCGCAGTACGTCAGCGCCCGCGAGTTCGCCGGCCAGCGGGTCGGGATCATCGGCGGGGGGATCAGCGCCCTCGGCTTCCTGCAGGAGATCGCGGAGGTGGGCGAGACCTTCTGGTACACCCGCCGCGAGCCCGAGTTCCTGGACCAGGAGTTCACCCTCGAGCACGGCCGCGAGGTGATCGCCGGGGTGGTCGAACGAGTCGAGCAGGGCCTGCCGGTCAAGAGCGTCGTCGCTGCCACCGGCCTCGTGTGGACTCCAGCGCTCCGGGAAGCACGGGCGCGCGGCATCCTCGAGCGCCGCCCGATGTTCACCCGGATCACGCCGCACGGGGTGATCGAGGCGGACGGCACCGAGACGGAGCTGGACGCGCTCCTGTGGGCCACCGGTTTCCGGCACGAGCTGCGCCATCTGACCGCCCTGAACCTGCGCACCGAGCACGGCGGTATCCGCCTCGACGGCACCGCCGCCGCGGACGACCCCCGCGTCCACCTGCTCGGCTACGGCCCCAGCGCCTCCACCATCGGTGCCAACCGCGCCGGGCGCGCCGCCGTGAACGACGTGATGAGAGCGTTCGACGCGGGCCGACCCGACCCTCCGGGCCATCGCGACTCGGACAGCTCCCACCGTCCTGGCCGCGCCGAGCCGGCGCGGCTGCTCACCACCACAGCGCGCGCCTGACCACGCCCGTAGAGTGGTCGAGGACAGCACCGTCGCTCAGCCAGGAGGCACCCGTGACCGCCGAGGAGACCCAGCCCGCCTCGACCGTCCTGCCGCCCCTGCCGGAGGAGGGCATCGACCAGGTGCTCTGCATCGTCGCCCACCCCGATGACATGGAATACGGCGCCTCCGCGGCGGTCGCCGCCTGGTCCGGAGCCGGCGTGGAGGTCACCTACCTGCTGCTGACCCGCGGGGAGGCCGGTATGGCCGATGCCCCCGAGACGGTCGGCCCGCTGCGCGCGCGCGAGCAGCGCCGCGCCTGCGAGATCGTCGGGGTCCGGGATCTGATCATGCTCGAGCACCCCGACGGGATGCTCGAGCACGGCCTGCCCCTGCGCCGCGACATCGCCGCCGTGACCCGGCGGGTGCGACCACACCTGGTCGTGACCGCGAACTTCGACCTCGAGGCCTACGGCGGGCTGAACCAGGCCGACCACCGCGCCGCCGGCCTCGCCGCGATCGACGGAGTTCGCGACGCCTCCAACCCGTGGGTGTTCCGAGACCTCCACGAGGAGCAGGGCCTCGCGGCCTGGAAGACCGATGCCCTGGTGATCGCCGGCCACCCCGAGCCGACCCACGCCAAGCCCGTCACCGCCGAGCACGTCGCCGCCGCCGTCGCATCGCTGCAGGCCCACGAGGCCTACCTCGAGCACGTCGCCGATCACCCCGCACCGCAGGACTTCATCCCCGAGATCCTCGCCGCCGGCGGGAGAGCAGCCGGGACCGAGCATGCGGTCATGCTGCGCCGCTTCGAGCTCTGAGCCGCGCCCCCGGATCGCGCCCGGCGACCCGCCACGCCCCGCAGGGCCCCTGAGCTGACGACAGCGTCGACCGGACGGTCGCAGAACATTGCCCCCGCTCCGGGAGGCTCCTACGGTGGGGAGCACAGAGACGACGCGTCACGGACCCGTCGACCGTCTCCGAACGCCCGCGACGGGCCCGGGAAGGAGACACCCATGACCGCATCCATGTCCCACGGATCCATGCACGAAGGACTCGACCTCCTGCAGGTCCCGGACCTGGCCGCGCAGCTGCGCGTGGACTCGATCCGCGCCGCCGGCAGCGCCGGCTCCGGCCACCCCACCTCGAGCCTCTCCGCGGCCGACCTGCTGGCCACCCTGATGTCCCGCCACCTGCGCTACGACTGGCAGCACCCCGACGCCCCGGGCAACGACCACCTGATCTTCTCCAAGGGGCACGCCTCCCCGCTGCTGTACTCCGTGTACAAGGCAGCCGGAGTGGTCAGCGACCAGGAGCTGATGGAGGGCTACCGCCGCTTCGACCAGCGCCTGGAAGGCCACCCCACCCCGGTGCTGCCCTGGGTGGACGTCGCCACCGGTTCCCTCGGCCAGGGGCTCCCCGACGCCGTGGGCATCGCCCTGGCCGGAAAGCACCTCGAGAACTCCCCCTACCGGGTCTGGGCGCTGACCGGCGACAGCGAGCTCGCCGAGGGCTCGATGTGGGAGGCCTTCGCCACCGCGGCCCACTACCAGCTGACCAATCTGATCACCATCGTGGACGTCAACCGGCTCGGCCAGCGCGGCCCCACCGCCCTGGGGTGGGACCTCGAGACCTACGCCGCCCGCGTCGAGGCGTTTGGGATGCGCGCGGTGCTGATCGACGGCCATGACGTCACCGAGATCGACGAGGCGATGGCGCTGGCGGTGACCGAGCAGGACCGCCCCCTGGTGATCCTCGCGCGCACCGTCAAGGGCCGCGGCGTCCCCGAGGTGGAGGACGAGCTGAACTGGCACGGCAAGCCGCTGGAGGAGGACGTCGCCCGCTCCGCCATCGCCCAGCTCGGCGGGCAGCGGGACATCGTGGTGACCGGCCCCCGGCCACCCGCCGTCGATGCTCCGCCGCACACGCGCGGGGAGCTGAGCCTGCCGACCTTCGAACCGGGGGAGGAGGTCGCCACCCGCAAGGCGTACGGGGCCGGTCTTGCCGCCCTCGGCGCCGCCGACCCGCGGGTGGTCGCGCTGGACGGCGAGGTCTCCAACTCGACCGGTGTCGCCACCTTCATCGACGAGCATCCCGATCGCTTCTTCGAGATGTTCATCGCAGAGCAGCAGATGGTCGCCGCCGCGACCGGGCTGTCCACCCGCGGCTACATCGCCTTCGCCTCGAGCTTCGCGGCGTTCCTCACCCGCGCCGCGGACTTCATCCGCATGGCGCCCGTCTCGCGTGCGGACCTGCGACTCGTCGGCTCCCACGCCGGAGTGGAGATCGGCGCCGACGGGCCCTCCCAGATGGGCCTGGAGGATCTCGCGATGATCGCGGCGACCCAGGGCTCGACCGTGCTGTACCCCAGTGACGCGACCTCCACTGTCGCACTGGTCGAGCAGATGGCCGACACCTCCGGCGTCAGCTACCTGCGCACCACCCGCGGCGCCTACCCGGTGCTGTACGGATCCGAGGAGCGGTTCCCCGTGGGCGGCTCGAAGACCCTGCGCAGCAGCGACGGGGACGCGGTGACGCTGATCGGTGCCGGGGTGACGCTCCACCAGGCCCTCGCGGCGGCGGACGAGCTCGCCGAGGAGGGGATCCGAGCACGCGTGATCGACGCCTATTCGGTCAAGCCGATCGACGGTGAGGGGATCCGCGCGGCAGTGGCCGCGACCGGTGGCCGCGTGGTCGTCGCCGAGGACCACCACGCCGAGGGCGGGCTGGGCGCTGCCGTGCTGGCAGCGCTGACGGCCGAACCGGTCAGCGACCTGCACGTGAAGCATCTGGCGGTCGACGGGGTCCCGGGATCCGGTGACACCGCCGAGCTCCTCGCCTGGGCCGGGATCGATGCCGAGCACATCGCCGCCGCCGCGCGGACGGTCCTGGAGGGCTGACCGGCGCGGACGGCGGACGTCCTGACAGGGCTCTCCTGACAGGGACTTCCCCCACCGGGCCGTCCCATCGGGGGATGCCCTGGCAGGGCGGGGAGCCCGCAGAGCATCCGCCCCCGCCTCAGCCCTTGCGCCCCAGCTGCAGGCTGTCCATGTCCTCGAGCTCACGGTCCTTCGTCTCCGGCACCCACAGGAACACGAAGATCAGCGAGAGCAGGGCGAAGGCCGCGTACAGGCCGTAGGCGAAGCTCAGCCCGATGCCCGACAGGGTCGGGAAGCTCGCCGAGACCGCCCAGTTCGCGCCCCACTGGGCGGCGGCGGCGACGGCGAGGGCGGAAGCGCGCAGCTTGTTGGGGAAGATCTCGCCCAACAGCACCCACACCAGCGGGCCCCAGGTGGTGCCGAAGAACATCACGAAGGCGTTGGCGCTGATCAGGGCGATCGTCGACCACGGATCGGGCAGGGTGATCGCCTCGGTCGCCGGATCCAGCTGCCCGAAGGAGAACGCCAGCGCCATCAGCCCCAGCGAGACGGTCATGCCCGCCGAGCCGACCAGCAGCATCAGGCGGCGTCCCACCCGGTCCACCAGCAGGATCGCGAGGATGGTCGCCACGATGTTCATCACCGAGGTGATGGTGGAGGTCAGCAGTGCCTGCGACTCGTCGAAGCCGACCGACTGCCACAGCGTCGTGGAGTAGTAGAAGATGACATTGATGCCCACCAGCTGCTGGAAGAGAGACAGCGCGATGCCGAGCCAGACGACGGGCTGCAGGCCGAACCGCCCGCCGAGCAGGTCCCGCAGGCTCTCCTTCCGCTCCCGTTCGAGGGTCTTGCGGATCTGCTCGATCTTGAGGTTGACATCGAGCTCGCCGGTGAAGTCGTAGAGCACCCGGGAGGCGCGGTCGAGCTGACCCTTCCCGATCAGGTACCGCGGGGACTCCGGCAGGAACAGTGCCATGATCCCGTAGACCGCGGCGGGGACCGCCTCGATCATGAACATCCAGCGCCAGGCGGCCACCCCGAACCAGAAGCTCTCCGCCGCACCACCGGCGGTGTTGGCGATGATCGCGTTGGAGAGCAGAGCCGCGAAGATGCCCAGCACGATCGCGAGCTGCTGCAGGGAGCCCAGGCGTCCCCGGTACTTCGCCGGCGCGACCTCGGCGATGTAGGCCGGGGCGATGACGCTCGCCGCGCCCACGCCGAGGCCGCCGACCACTCGCCAGATGATGAGGTCCCAGACCCCGAAGGCGATGCCGGAGCCGATCGCGGAGATGAAGAAGAGGATCGCGGCGATGACCATCACCGGGATGCGCCCGTAACGGGTGGAGAGGCTGCCGGCGAACCAGGCGCCGACCGCGCAGCCCAGCAGCGCCGAGGAGACCGCGAACCCGGTCAGACCCGCGCCGAGGGAGAACTCGTCGGACAGCGCGTTGACCGCGCCGTTGATCACCGAGGTGTCGAAGCCGAACAGGAAACCGCCCACGGCGGCGGCGATCGAGATGCCGACCACCTTGGGGTTGAGCTTCACGACCGCTCCGGCGGTGGCGTCCGGGCCACCGGGGGAGCCAGCACCTCCAGGCGAGTCGGACGAGGAGCCCGGGGACCGGCTCTCGGGGGAGGACGACATGGCACAGCCTCTCGACACGGGGACAGAGCACGCTCAGGGGACACAGCACACTGATCAGCAGGGGCCGACAGGCTACCTCGCAGAGGGCGGCCGGTGCTCAGCCCACCCGCCGGATCGCCGCGGCGTACTCGTCCAGCACGGAGAGGATCCCGCGGTGCTGCCAGGCGCGGTGGCGTGAGCGACCGGTGATCTCCTGGAGCACTCCGGCGTCCGTGAGCTGGGCGAGTGCACGCTGTGCGGTCATCGCCGAGACCCCCAGCCGCTGCTGAACATGTGCCGCGTCCACGATGGGCTGGGCGATGAGGAAGGGAAGGACCTTCCAGGCCGTGGCATGCGGGCGCATGCCCTCCAGACGTGCGCGTGAGGCGGCGAGCTCTGCGTCGAGGTCCTCGATCAGTCGGCTTCCGGTCACCGCCGCATACCGGGCTGCCTGCGCGAAGCGCTCGACGATGGGTCCGGCATCTCCTTCGCGGAACGTGTTCAGCGCCTGGGCGTAACTCTCGAGGTCGATCAGCAGACCTGCCGAGACGGGGGCGGTCGCCGTGGTGACGAGCCCCTTGCCGCGCAGCATGGCGTGCACGAGGGCGCGGCCGGTGCGGCCGTTGCCGTCGGTGAACGGATGGATCGTCTCGAACTGGGCATGGGCGAGAGCGGCATGGACCAGGACAGGCAGGTCATCACGGGCGATGAAGCGGACCAGGTCTTCCATGGCCGCAGGGACGTGTTCTGCTTCCGGCGCGATGTGTGCGGCGCCGAGCGGGCTCAGGACGCTGCGACCGATCCACACCAGCTGTTCTCGCAGCCGCCCGGCGTCCGACGACGGGACGAGGGACACTCCCGTCATGAGCTCGTGGTGCATGCGCAGCAGCGCCGGCAGGTCGAGCACATCGGCCAGTCGCAGCGCCGCCTCCATGGTGCGCACGTTCGCCACCACCGCGCGGGCGTTATGACTGCGCGACTGGTGCAGCTCGGCCAATGCCAGCTGCTTCGCGCCGACGGTCAGATCCTCGATCCGCGAGGACGATGCGGACTCGGTGCGCAGCAGCACCGCGCTCATCGGCCCGAGAGCGGGGTCGTCCGTCCCGAGCACGCGGATCGCGTGGGCATCGAATGCGGTGAGCGCCGCCTCGGCGTCCGCCGCGTCCGCAGCGAGACCGGAGGGCAGCGTCAGCGCCAGCTCCGCGATCTCTGCGGGGCGGGACGCCTCGTACGGCCCGGATCCACGGGACCGCGCGGACCGAGACGCGAGGCCGTCGTCGCACACGCTCCAGGTCCCCGGGAGTCGACCGACGCGGGGAACGACGAAGCGGTCGGAATCCCGCGGAACTGTGACCATCCCACCACCTGAGTAACACTTCCGCGTGGAAGTGTTACTCAGGCGGGATGGGTGGCGCAGATCCCGGGTCCGTGATCGGGGCGTGCCTCAGGGCGTGGGATGCCGGCGCTCAGGCGGATCCCGCGCTGAGTGCGATCCGTTGCTGAGTCCGCCCCGGTGCTCAGTCCGATTCGGCAGCGGCCTCGAGGCGCTCGAGCTCCGCCTCCGCAGTGCCCGGGTCGAGCTTGACGAAGATCGGGGTCGGCTTCGTGACCTGCTGGCCCACGGCGACGGGACGATGCTCCCAGGCGGGAACGTCCGTGTAATCGCCGGTGATGATCGGGTAGGCGGGGCCGCCATCGAGGTCCTCGACCTCGTCGATGCGCGGCATCGGCGCGATCTGCCGGGACCCGCCCAGCGCCTTCTCCACCGCGTTCGCGGACTGCGGCAGGAAGGGCGCGAACATCGTGTTGAGATCCGTGACGGCCTGGGCGAGCACGTGCAGCACCGTGAGCAGGCGCGGGCGCTGCTCCTCCGCCTTCATCTTGAACGGCTCGGTGCGGGAGACGTAGGCGTTCGCCTCGCCCACCAGGCGCATGATCTCCGCGATCGCGGCCCGCTGGCGATGCGCCTCGATGAGACCGCCGACGGTCGTGAAGCCCTCCCGGATCTGGTCCAGCAGTGCGGTGTCGACCTCCTCGAGGTCACCGGCGGCCGGGATCTCCCCGACGTTCTTGGCGATCATCGCGGCGGTGCGGTTGACGAGGTTGCCCCAGCCGGCCACCAGCTCGTTGTTGGTGCGGGAGACGAAGTCGACCCACGTGAAATCGGCGTCCTGGTTCTCGGGCCCGGCGGCGGAGATGAAGTAGCGCAGCGCATCGGGCTGATACCTCTCGAGCACATCGCGCACGTAGATCACCACGCCCTTGGAAGAGGAGAACTTCTTGCCCTCCATGGTGAGGAACTCGCTGGAG
>DXDT01000123.1 GCA_019115335.1 Candidatus Brachybacterium merdigallinarum | reverse complement strand
CTCCGGCGACATCGCCAAGGCGCTCGTCGCCGGCGCCGACACCGTCATGCTCGGCTCCCTCCTGGCCGGCACCGAGGAGTCCCCCGGCGAGGTGGTGCTCGTGGGCGGCAAGCAGTACAAGGCCTACCGCGGCATGGGCTCCCTGGGTGCGATGTCCTCGCGCGGCAAGCAGTCCTTCTCCAAGGACCGCTATTTCCAGGCCGACGTCCCCAGCGACGACAAGATCGTGCCCGAGGGCATCGAGGGCCGCGTCTCCTACAAGGGGCAGCTCGGCAGCGTCGTCCACCAGCTGGTCGGCGGCCTGCACCAGTCCATGTTCTACGTGGGCGCCCAGGACATCACCCAGCTCAAGGAGCGCGGGAAGTTCGTGCGCATCACCTCGGCCGGGCTCAAGGAATCCCACCCCCACGACATGGCCGCGATCATGGAGGCCCCGAACTACACGGCGCACTGAGCGGCGGGTGGCGAGTGCCGACCGCTGAGCGCATTGCTCGGTGAGCGGCGGCATGGGGGACAGCCCGAACCAGCAGTCGGGTCATCCCCCACGACGTGAGCGGTCCGCCTGCCTAGGCTCGATGTCATGACGAGCACCGCGAAGATGACCTACGGACCCGCCGCCGACGAGATCCTGCTCAGCTCCGGACGCCCCGCCCGACCGCGGACCTGGGGGCGCCTCTCCCGGCCGCTGGGACTGCTGTCCCTGATCGCCGGGTTGGTCGCTGCGGCCTCCGTGGGCCTGACGATCGTGCCTGCCGAGCTCGAGGCCGGGCGCTACCTGACCGACACCCCTGCCGGGTACCAGGTCAGCGTGCTGCTCGCCCTCACCGTGCTGCTCCTGTCCAGCCTGACGGGGCTGGCCGCCCTCGTGACCGGCATCGTGTCGCTGGTGCGCCGGGAGCGGAAGGTCCCGGCGATCGTCGGGATCGCCTCCGCCGCGCTCGCGCCGGTCCTGTGGTTCGCGGCCTTCTTCATCCCCGTGCTGATCATGGCGTCCCTGGCCGCCTGATCGCCGGGGAGCGACGGCTGAGGGTCTGCTGCGGCCCCGTTCCTCCCCAGTGCGCACTCCTCCACATGCGGGGCGGGACGGAGCTGATGTCCCACCGCCCGGATACTGTGAGGACATGACAGCACAGCCCTCCTGGATCGATGCCCCGCTGCTCGGATTCGACACCGAGACCACCGGCACGAAGGTCACCTCCGATCGGATCGTCACCGTCGCCCTCGTCCACTCGGTGGGTCCCGGCCGTGAGAACGAGACCGTGGCCACCTGGCTGATCGATCCGGAGATGGAGATCCCCGAACCCGCGCAGCGCGTGCACGGCATCAGCACCGCCCACGCCCGCGAGCACGGCATGCCGGCCGCCGAGGCGCTGGACGAGGTCGCCGCGATGATCACCGATGCCCTCGGGAAGGACATCCCGCTGGTCGCCTTCAACGGCGGCTTCGACCTCGCGATCATCGAGAACGAGCTGACCCGTCTGGGCCTGCCCACCCTCGCCGCGCGCCTGGGCCATGACATCGCACCGATGCTCGACCCCCTCGTCATCGACCGCGGGGTGGATCGCTACCGCAAGGGCAAGCGCACCCTGACCGACCTCATCGCCCACTACGGCGTGACGCAGGACGGTCGCCTCCACACCGCCGACGTCGACGTCTCGGCGACCCTCGACGTGCTGCGCGCGATCGCCGCGAAGTTCCCGCAGGTCGGCGAGTCCAGCCTCGCCGAGCTCCATCAGCAGCAGGTGAGCTGGCACCGCTCCTGGGCCGAGAACTTCAACTCCTTCCTCGAATCCAAGGGGAAGACCCCGGACGTCTCCCTGACCTGGCCCCTGTGAGGCAGTGACGTCGGCTGCTCAGGGGAGGTCCGGGCCGGGCGGGGCATCCTGGCTGCGGGCCCGCAGCGCGCCGACCTCGATCTCCTCCCACCGCTGATCGGTGCGGTGCTTCGCCCCCAGCGCCACACCGATCACCGCGACCCCCGGCAGCAGCAGATGCCACCCGGGCTCGAGACCGGAGAGGTTGCCGTCGTACGCGGACCACATGCCCAGCAGGCCCACCAGGGCGAGGGAGCCGCCCACGCCCGCTGCCCAGAAGGCATGGAGCGTGTGCGCATCGCGCAGCAGATGCGCAGGGCGCTCCCGCGGATCCCGATCGCGCGGCCACCGCATCGCCCGCCGCCACTGCGCGAGCGTGATGACCAGGGAGTACCCGCACAGCGCGAGCGCCGACCACGCGAACAGCCCGCTGAGGTCGTGGACCCCGCCTCTGGTCGGGGCGGCGGTCAGCAGCCGCATCAGCTCCCACAGCGCCGGCAGCGCCCCTAGCCCTGAGAGCACCGCCCCGATGATCCTCACGGTCTGCGTCGGGCCGTGCTCCGCCGGGACGAAGGCCGGGCCGTCATCGGGGATCTCCGTGGGGACGAAGGAGACGGCTTCGTGTGCTTCGTGTGCGTCCGGCGCGTCCTGGGAATCCTGTGTGCCGCGCGCGCCCGGGGATGCGTCTGCCTCGGCACCGCCTCCGGCTGCCGGGGCGGGCGGGTCATCTCGGGTGGTCATGGGGACACGGTACGGCGTGCGGTCCCTCGTGAAGTCCCGGCGGTAGACTCCCGGGTGTGATGAGCGAGATCGAGATCGGCCGGAACAAGCGGGGACGCCGCAGCTACAGCTTCGACGACGTGGCGGTGGTGCCCTCCCGGCGCACCCGCGACCCCGAGGACGTCTCCACCAGCTGGCAGGTCGACGCCTACCACTTCGACATCCCGGTGTTCGCCGCCCCGATGGACTCGATCATGTCTCCCGAGATGGCGATCGAGATGGGTCGCCACGGCGGGCTCGGCATCCTGGACCTCGAGGGCCTGTGGACCCGCTACGAGGACCCCGCCGACCAGTACCGACAGATCGCCGAGGCGAGCGACGCCGACGTGGTCGCCACCATGCGCTCCCTGTACTCCGAGCCGGTCAAGCCCGAGCTGATCCGCGACCGCATCCAGCAGCTGCGCGACGCGGGCGTCACCGCCGCGGGGTCGCTGTCCCCCCAGCGCACCCAGGAGCACTGGCGGACCGTGGTCGATGCCGGCGTGGACCTGTTCTTCATCCGCGGCACCACGGTCTCGGCCGAGCACGTCTCCTCCGGGCGTGAGCCCCTGAACCTCAAGCGCTTCATCTACGAGCTGGACGTGCCCGTGATCGTCGGCGGCTGCGCGACGTACACCGCGGCGCTGCACCTGATGCGCACCGGCGCGGCCGGGGTACTGGTCGGGTTCGGCGGCGGGGCCTCCCAGACCACCCGCGAGACCCTCGGCATCCAGGTGCCGCTGGCCAGCGCCGTCGCCGATGTCGCCGCCGCGCGCCGCGACTACATGGACGAATCTGGGGGCCGCTACGTGCACGTCATCGCCGACGGCGGACTGGGGCGCTCCGGTGACCTGGTCAAGGCCATCGCCTGCGGCGCGGACGGCCTGATGGTCGGAGCGGCGCTCGCCCGTGCCGAGGAGGCCCCGGGGAAGGGCCACCACTGGGGCAGCGAGGCGCATCACCCGACCCTCACCCGCGGGCACCGGGTCGAGGTCGGCACCGTCGCCCCTCTCGAGCAGATCCTGTTCGGACCCTCCGCGGCGGCGGACGGCACCACCAACCTCATCGGCGCCCTGCGCCATGCGATGGCGACCACCGGCTACACCGATCTCAAGGAGTTCCAGCGCATCGAGGTCGTCACCACCGCCTGACGGGCACGGTGGGGGCCGGGGGAGAAGGGGGGTCGCTGTGGACGGCGGACTCGTCTTCATACTGATGCTCATCGGCGGTATCGCGTGGCTGGTCAAGACGGCACTGGGCACCGACCAGGACGGCCATGACAACTCCTCCTGGGGCCAGGCATCGCGTCGGGACCTGACACCGGAGAACGAGCTGGATGCCGCGATCCGCAATGCGGAGATCCGGGCCGAGGAGCGCCGCAGGGCGCGGCGCGAGCCGGCCCGTGATCGCTCCGGCACCAGCGACCGCACCGAAGCTGGGGCGAGCACCACCGCGGTCGGAGCGGTCGGAGCGGCAGCTCTCGCGGCCCGCGGCACCGGATCCCCGGGGTCCGAGGACTCCTCCGTCGAGGAGGAGCAGTCCTTCATCGACGACGAAGGGTACCGTCCGCCCTGGATGCGGGGCCGCGATGACGATCCGGACGCCGCCTCGGAGCGGGAGGACGAGGTCGTCGGGCCGGAAGTCGACGCCAACGCGGCGGAGGGCGAGGTCGTCGGGCCGGAGGAGCGCCAGGACGCTGAGCCGGGGGTGGAGCCCATCCCCTTCACGATCGGTGCCGGGGAGCCGGAGCCCTTCACGATCGGCTCGGCGTTCACGGAGACCTCCGACGCGGACGACGCGGAGGCGGACCCCGCCGACGAGCCGGAGGACGCCGCCGCAGCCGCCGCCGAGGACCCCGCGGTGGACTCGGAGGAGGCCGAGAGGGCCGATGAGGCCGAGGCGGACGCGCCGGCCCTGGGCAGCGTGTACACCCCGACGTCCGTGTACACCAGCAGCAGCTTCTCGCTGTACCCCGACGGCTCCGCGCCCGCGGGAGACGACACGGCGTCCGAGCGATGACACCGCAGGAGACCGAGGGGAGCACCGTGGCAACGAGGAACGGGATCTCCGCCGCCACGGCCCTCTGGCTCGGGCTGCTCGGAGCTGCTGTGGTCCTGATCCTGCTCCATGTCCCGCTGTTCGGTGCCGAGATCTCCCCGCGGCAGCATCTCACTTTCCTGCTGGCGAGCTTCTTGAGCTGGGTCACCGGTGCACCGTCGTATCGGGTGGACCTCACGCCATTGCTGGCTCTGGTCCTGCTGTACACGGTCGGGCACCCGGTGTCGAAACTCTGGTGCCTGCAACGCCCGGCCTCGCGGAAGGAGTCCGAGCTGCACCTCGAGGAGGAGCAAATCCGGCAGATGGCGCATGCCGGTGGGCGGCCCTGGGATCCGGTGATGGCCACCCCCGGAGGCTCCCGGGCCGTGCTGGACCTGCTGGTGCGGATGTCCTCGGACACCCCGGATACCTCGGAGCCGCTGTTGGGCGCTGCCGTGACGGCCGCGAGCACCTCCGCGATCCCCGAGAAGGTGGGGGAGGATCCAGTGCGAGCGGAGACAGAACGGGAGGCGGCAGAGCGTGAGGAGGCAGGGCGTGAGGGGAGCTCCTCGCCCCTGGATCCGCCCGGACGGCCGGCGGCGGTGTACACCCCCACCTCTCTCTACACGTCCCCCACCTTCCCGGCCCGCAGCGGCGATCGCGACGAGGAGGAGCTATGAACAGGCCCTCCGCGAACGACCGGCGCCACTTCTGGCCGACGACTCTCCTGATGCTGGTCGTGACGGCGACGGTCCTCGCCTTCGTCAACTACGCGTCCTTCGGGATCGAGGTGTCGGTGCCCGGCTTCCTGCGGAGCCTCCCCGTGATGCTGCAGCACGAACCTCAGCTCCTGGTGCTGATCCTCGCCTGCTTCCTGCTGATGTGGTGGCCTTACGCACTGATCACTCTGGGCGCCGTCGGCCCGCGGGAGAGAACCGCCGTCGGAACAGAGGGCACCGGGCCCTCCACCAGCGGGAGCGGCGTTGCCCTCTCAGCTCGCACGGGGCCGGACGGCGCCGACCCGTCGGAGCCGCCGCGCAGCACCGTGGTGGTCCACACCGATCCGATCGCCGGGATGACCCCGGAGGAGCGGGGACAGGCCGCGCAAGTGCTCGGCATCCCGTGGCGCACAGAGCTGCGGTATGACGACCAGGCCTGGGATGCCGCCTACGAGAGCGCGCTCGAGCACCTGGGTTCTCGGCACCCCGGCGCGGGCGCCTGACCTCGCTCAGGACGAGCGGATCAGCGCGACGATGCCCCAGATCAGCATCACCAGCGCGATGAGCCCCAGCACCACCGGGATCACCAGGCCGATGCCGATCGAGACGAAGACCCCGATCACCCCGATGCCGGAATAGGCGACGTTGCTCGCCCCGGCGCAGTCCACCGAGATGTCACCGCTCTCCACCGTGGTGACCTGGTAGACGGTCACGTAGGTCTCCCCGCCCAGCTCGCCGACCTCGGTCTGGGACTCCGCCGGCTCGGCCACGATCTCCTGGCCGCTGCCCTCGAACTCACAGGTGGTCGACGCGGCCTCGGAGGCCGGGACGCTGATCATGTACCCCGTCGCGGTCTCACCGGAGATCGTGCCGCTGCTGCCGCCCAGGTCCTGCAGATCCATCATGCCCATGGCGGCGATGATCGCCCCGATCATGGCGGCGATGAACGGCATCACGAACAGACCCATCAGGTTCGCGAGCACCCCGAGGCCCCCGAAGATCGTGCGCTTCAGGCCGCGTCGCTTCTTCTGGACCGGAGGGGCGTAGCCGTAGGGGGAGGGCTGCGGGGCACCGTACGGGGTCTGATAGGCCATCGGGTCTCCTGGAGGGGTGCTGCGGGGAGGGACGCGGCCCAGCGTACGGCAGACGAGCACCCGGTGGCCGGACCGCTGTGGACCGGCCACCGGAGGGAGTCGGGCGAGCCCGCCGACGCGCCCGCACCGCCAGCGGCGTCACCGTCGA
>DXDT01000122.1 GCA_019115335.1 Candidatus Brachybacterium merdigallinarum | reverse complement strand
TCCGCGGTGCCCAGGATCGCGGTCAGCTGCGGCGTCGCCCGGAGCAGCTCACCGGCGGCCCGGTAGCCCTCGTCACGGGTGGGCGGGCCGTGGTGGACGGTCAGGTTCCCTCCGACCTCGTCGATCGCTGCCCGGATGCCGCTGAGGCGCTCGGAGCTGGACAGCAGCGCCGCGGGGCCGGAGATCAGGGCGATCTCGCGGTGCCCGAGATCGGTGAGGTACCGGCCCAGTCGCAGCCCGCCCTCACGGTTGTCGACCAGGACGTGATCGACGTCGACGACCGGCGTGCCGATGGCGACCACGCGGCCGCCGGTGCCGAGGAAGGACCTCACACGGGTCTCCATGCCGGCACGGTAGACATCGTCCTCCAGGCCCGATCCGGCCAGGATCACCGAGTGGGCCCGGTGGGACTGCAGCATGCGGAAGTAGCCGAGCTCGCGGTCGGGGTCCCGCTCGGTGTGGCAGATGGTGACCAGCAGGTTCTCCGCGGTCGCGCGCTCGTGGATGCCGTTGACGATCTCCGAGAAGTAGGGGTCGCCGACGTCGCCCACCAGCACCCCGATCATCCCGGTGTTGCCGCGCAGCAGGCCCTGGGCCTGGGCGTTGGGGACGTAGTCGAGGTCGCGCGCGGCGGCGCGGACGCGCTCGCGGAGCTCCTCGACCACCGGATAGTTGCTGCCGGAGAGCACTCGGGAGGCCGTGGGCACGGAGACGCCCGCTCGCTGCGCCACGTCTTTGAGGGTCACTGCCATGCCGGGAGACTACTCGGTGCAA
This sequence comes from Candidatus Brachybacterium merdigallinarum, assembly GCA_019115335.1. Lineage (GTDB taxonomy): Bacteria > Actinomycetota > Actinomycetes > Actinomycetales > Dermabacteraceae > Brachybacterium > Brachybacterium merdigallinarum. The sequence goes on along the minus strand of DXDT01000122.1, from coordinate 59,844 downwards.
CCGCCTTCTTGACGGACCCGACCTCCCCGGCCTACTCTGACAGGCGAGGGAAATGCTTTTCTCCCCTGCTGGCCACAACGACGTGAGGATGTCCCGGTGCCGACCCCGACCACTTCCCCTGCTTCCGAGCAGGAGCTCGATGATCTGCTCTCCCGCCCCGCCGAGGGCGTCGGCGAGGCCCTCGCCGCGCTCGGCGGGGACCTGGTGATCCTGGGGGCGGGCGGCAAGATCGGCCCCTCCATGTCGCTGATGGCGCGCCGCGCGCTGGACGAGGTGGGCTCGGACGCGAAGGTCATCGCGGTCTCGCGCTTCTCCGACCCCACCAGCCGCGAGCTGCTCGAGAGCGCCGGGGTGATCGTGCATCCCGCAGATCTCGCGGAGTCCGGCAGCTATGCGGGCCTGCCCGATGCCGCAGGGATCTTCTACCTGGCAGCGATGAAGTTCGGCACCACCGGGCAGGAGCACACCACCTGGTGGTCGAACGCCGCGATGCCCGCCCTGGTCGCCGATCGCTACCGCGGGGTGCCCTCCCTGGTGTACTCCACCGGCAACGTCTACCCCCTGACCTCGCTGGCCCACGGAGGCAGCGTCGAGTCCGACCCTCCGCAGCCGCTCGGCGAGTACGCCCAGTCGAGCCTGGCCCGCGAGCGCCTGTTCACCTATGCCGCCCATGCCTGGCAGACCCCGGTGACGGTCTTCCGCCTGAACTACGCCTGCGAGCTGCGGTACGGGGTCATCGCGGACCTCGCCACCACGATCGCAGCGGGCGAGCCGGTGGATGTCAGCATGCCCGCGGTCAACGTCGCCTGGCAGGGGGACATCAACTCCTGGGCGCTGCGCTCGATCGAGCATGCCTCCGCTCCCCCGCGGATCCTCAACGCCACCGGCCCGGAGACCGTCCCGGTGCGGCGCCTGGCCACCTGGCTGGGCGAGGAGATGGGCATCGAGCCGCAGTTCACCGGTGAGGAGTCCGCCGATGCCCTGCTCAGCGATGCCTCCGCGATCCATGAGCTGTACGGCTATCCCACGGTGCCGCTGCGGCGCCTGGTGCGCTGGGTGGGCCAGTGGGTCACGCTGGGCGGCCGTCAGCTGGGCAAGGCCACGAAGTTCCAGCAGCGCGAGGGGAAGTTCTGATGATCACGCCGACGACCCGCCGGGCCCCCCGCCAGGAACAGGACCCCCACCGGCTTCGGGACCTGCACGCGCGGCTGGACTCCGGGATGGTGATCCCCGCCCACCCCCTGGCGCTCACCGCGCAGGGCACCCTGGACGAGCGGGCCCAGGCCGCGCTGACGCGCTACCAGCTCGAGGCCGGGGTGCACGGGCTGGCGGTCGGCGTCCACTCCACCCAGTTCGAGCTGCACGACGATCCCGGTCTGCTGCGCACCGTCTGGCAGCAGGCCGCCGAGCTCACCGCGGCCCACAGCAGCTCGCTGCCGGAAAGCCCGCTGCTGATCGCCGGACTGGTGGGCGACACCGCGCAGGCGGTGCGCGAGGCGGAGACCGCCCGCGAGCTCGGCTACCACGCGGCACTGATGAGCCCCTGGGGCATGAGCGAGCGCAGCCCGCAGACCCTGTTCGAGCGCGCCCGCACGGTCGGTGAAATCCTGCCGACGATCGGGTTCTACCTGCAGGACAGCGTGGGCGGGACCGCACTGCCCCGCAGCTTCTGGCGGCGGCTGTTCGATCTGGAGTCCGTGGTCGCCGTCAAGACCGCCCCCTTCGACCGCTATCGCACCGGCGATGTCATGCAGGAGCTGCTGGTCCACGACCGCTGGGACCAGGTCGCGGTGCTGACCGGCAACGACGATGCGATCGTCCACGACCTGATCACCCCATACCGCGCGAAGGTCGGGGGCCGGGTGCGCGAGGTGCGGGCCCGGGGCGGGCTGCTGGGCCAGTGGGCGGTGGGCACCCGCGCCGCGGTGGAGCTGGTGGCCGCGGTCGAGGCCGCGGTGGCGGCCGATGCGGTCAGCCAGGATCTGCTGTCGCTGGCGAGCGACATGGTCGAGGTCAACGCCGCCGTGTTCGACACCCTGCACGACTTCGCCGGCTGCGTGCCCGGGGTCAACGAGGTGCTGCGCCAGCAGGGCCTGGTCTCGACCGCCCGTTGCCTGGGCCCGGACGTGCTCTCCCCCGGCCAGGCCGAGCTGATCCAGGGGGTGCGTCGGCGATTCCCGGCGCTGCTGGACGAGGAGTTCGTGGCCGCGGGCCGGGACCGGTGGCTGGCATGACCGCCCTGCTGGTCGGCTGGGGGTCCTCCTCCATGGCCGGGATCGGCCCCGCCCTCGAGGTCGCGCTGCACGGCACTGGCGCCCTGTTCCTCGACGAAGGCGCCGGCGGGGAGACCTCCCATCACACCGCCGCCCGGATCGGCTCGATCCCGCTGCCGGTGCGCACGCCCGACGGTCACCTCCCCGCTGCGGGCTCCGTGCGACTGGAGCCGACGGCGCTGGATCTGGCCTCCGAGCACCTGAAGCCCTTCGCCGGGCGGGTCGCCGGCATCGAGGCGGTCGTGCACGGCACCGAGGAAGGCGTCTTCCTCACCCGCTCCACCCCGGGCGCTCCGGTCGCGGTGGACGGCGACCCGTTCCTGCCCTCCCGCGGCCAGGAGCTGCGGGGCCGGGACGCCCTGCTGTGGATGGGCAAGAACGACGTGAACCGGGGCCAGAGCGCCGCGGGCGTCGTCGAACGGATCATCGCGACCGCCGATCATCTCTCCCGTGCCGGGGCGCGGGTCGCCGTCGTCGGCCAGTTCACGAACAACGGCGCCGACGAGCAGCAGCGGGCGGAGGTCCTGGCCGTCAACACCGCCTGCGAGGAGCACTTCGGTCCCTCCCACCTGGGGGTCCAGGATCTGCTCACCTCTCCCGCCGTCGAGGCGGGCACGGGCCTGGTGATGAGCGCGGAGGACCTCGCCGAGCGGGAGGCCGGGGCGAAGCCGCCCGCGCTCTCGAACGACCCCGGCCACTTCAACCAGATCGGCAACCACCTGGTCGCCGCCCGCATCGTCCGCGGACTGCGAGAGCTCGGCCTGCTGCCCGACTCCCCCACCCCCAGGAGCGCCCCATGATCGACTCCCCCCGCATCTTCCTCGCCCTGCGCGCCGCGGAGAGGGACATCCAGTACGACGCCACGAGCCTCGAGCGGCTGCGCGCGCTCGGCGAGCTGGTGCTCCCGGCGGACGACTCCCTCCCCCGGATCCCGCTGCCATCGGGCCTGGCGGACGACGTGGACGTGCTGATCACCTCTTGGTCCACCGCGCCGATCGACCCCGAGCAGCTGCACGGCTCCCGCCTGCGCCTGGCGGCGCACACCGCCGGCACCATCCGAGGCCTGTTCCCCCCGCAGGTCCTCGCCCAGGGCCTGCGGCTGGTCCAGGGCGGCTCGGACCCGATGGCCAAGGCCGTCGCCGAGCTCGCGATCACGATGACGCTGGTGCTGCTGCGGGACGTGCACGGGATGGACCGCCGCCTGCAGTCCTCCCGCGACTGGAAGCACGGCGGGGTCGGCCGGCTCACGCACTCCCTCGATGCCCGCCGGGTGGGCCTGGTGGGCCTGTCCCGCACCGGCCGGCACTACGCCCGGATGGCGCGCGGGCTCGGGGTGACCTCCCTGGCTGCCTACGACCCGTTCGTCGACCCCCGCGACGCGGAGTCCCTCGGCATCGAGATGCTGGGCCTCGCGGAGCTGTGCGAGCGCTCGGAGGTGCTCGCGATCCACGCCCCCGTCACCGACGCCACCCGCGGCATGATCGACGCGGGGATGATCGACCGGCTCGGCGACGGCACCATCGTGATCAACACCGCCCGCTCGGCAGTGATCGACATGGAGGCCCTCACCGCGCAGCTGGTCTCCGGGCGGCTGCGCGCCGGGCTGGACGTGTTCGATGTCGAACCGCTGCCGGCGGACAGCCCCCTGTTCGGTCTCGAGAACGTGCTGCTGACCCCGCACGTGGCCGGCGGCACGGTGGAGGCCCGCTTCCAGCAGGGCGCCGGGGTGGTCGACGAGGTCGAGGCGTTCCTGGGCGGGCGGCCCCTGCGCTCCGAGGTCACACTCGAGAACTACGAGCGCCTCTCCTGAGCCGCTGGATCCACACCGATGGCACCGAGCTCCCGGGATCCCTTGTGATCTGACATGCTTTCGGTGTCGCACGAGAGAACCGGACGAGGGGACACCATGACCGAGAGCACCGCCGCTGCGCAGGACGACCAGGAGCAGCCCACGATCTACACCGCCTACGAGATCGACTTCATGCTGAGCCTGCGCGAGACCGAGGCGGGGGCGATCACCCGCGAGCAGGTCGGACTGCGCTCCGCCCCCGAGGAGGCCCGCGAGTTCGTCACCGCCGCGGTGACCTCCGGGCTGCGAGCCCGGGGCAAGGTCGAGCGCTCAGCGGACGGCCAGTGGCTGCTGGGCTCGGAGGGGCAGGTCGTCGCGACCGCGCTGACCGCGGCCGATCGCTGGCTGGGCATCGCCCTCAGCGAGGGCGAGGCGATGCGGATGGCGTTCGTGATCAAGGCCAACCAGGCCATCATCATGCTCACCCAGGACGAGCTGGACTCCTTCGTGGTCTCGGCGCTGCCGAACCCGGAGGAGGTCGCGGCCTCGGTGACCGACATCGTGCTCGCCTTCCTCGACGAGGGCGAGCAGCGCACCGTCTCGCTGCGGCGCACCGACGCCACGGCACCGCAGGAGGCCGCGCCGCTGATGTTCCATGTCGAGGCGGACGGCTCCTGGCAGCTCGCCCACCTGCCGCTGGACGAGGAGGGCATCCTCACCGTCTCCCCGCTGGCCCGCGAGCAGGTCTCCGCGGCGGTCGCCGCTCTGTGGGAGCAGGGCACCAGCCAGGCGCCCGCCGCCTGAGCGGGGCCGCGTGCTGCGGGGGGCGCTCAGCGCGCCCCGTGGGTGCGGCGGTGCAGCTCGCGCCGCAGCCCGCGCACGTCCTCCCCCGTCGGAGCGCCGTACTGCCAGATGTGGCGGTCGAAGGCGGGCATGATCACCCGTCCGCCGTCCTGCCGGCGCACGGCGACGGTCAGCCAGTGCACCGGATGGATCACGCGGGACTCGATCGCGAGGATGTCGTGCCAGGGCACCGTGCGGCTGCCCAGAGCCCCCTGGATCCGCAGACCCGTCTCGGTGACGTCCACGCTGGATCGGTAGGTGGCCAGGGCCACCACCGCGAACCGCAGCGCCAGCAGCGCGAGCACCAGCGCGAGCAGGCCCAGCACCAGCACCACCAGGAGCAGCCCGATCCCCGGGGCATGCCCCTCCTCGACCCCCAGCAGCAGGGCGACCACCGCGATGATCGCGATGATCGATCCGGCGCCGAGGACGGTCGCGGCCCCGCCGCGGATCAGGATGTCGGTCTGCGCATGGGCCGGTGCCAGGGTGCGCAGGACCCGTCCCCGCGCGGCACTCTGCGGGCCGTCGAGGTTCGCGACCATGCGCTCGACGGTCGCATTGGACCGGGAGTAGTCCGGAAGCACGCTGCGCGGCCCGGTCTCGGGGCCCAGCTGGCGAGGGATCGTCATGCCCACCACAGTAGTCGGCGCGTAGGCTGATTTCATGTCCCCCTCCCCGTTCCGTCGCCCTGCCCCGCTGTTCCCCGCCCGGGCCGAGCAGATCCCGGGTGAGCCGGATCCCGCCACCCGCGGCGACCTGGCCCACGACTCCGCGCGCGCTCTCCTGGACGGGGTCTTCCACAGCTCCGATCCCGAGGTCGTCGAACGGGTGGTGCAGCTGGCCGCGGCCGATGGCCTCACCGATCTGGCGGCGCTGTGGTCCGGCTCCCCGGCCGCTTCCCTGCCCGGCGCGCTGTGGCGGCTGTACGTGCTGCACACCTGGGTCCAGCAGTCCGGGGACGACGTCGTGCGCCGCTACCGGGCCGGGACCCGCACGGTGCCGGGCCTGCGCTACCTCTCCGGTTTCGCCGAGCCGCCGGAGATCGATCAGGTGCGCCGCACCATGGACGAGATCCTGCGCGGCGCCTTCACCGGGGACCTGGCGATCGCGCTGATGCGGGCGGGGGCGATCGCGACCCTGGTCGCCCACGGCACCGCCCATCTGGCGGACACGGCCGGAACGGACCCCGAGGCCGCCACGGTGCTGACCGGCCAGGCCGAGCGCCTGCTGAGCACCGGGGAGGAGCTGACCCTCGCCGGTCGTCACGCCGCGGCCGACACCCTGGACTGACGTGCTGGCGGGACGTGCTGGAGGGACCGTGACGCATCCCCCTGCTCCGGGGCTGGACGCGACCGGGCAGGAGTGTCCTACGATGGTGCGTGCGCCGGGCCGCGGTTGCCCCGGGCTCCAACATTTGCCGCTTCGAGCGGCCTTCGCGCCGACAGGCGCATCCCGGTCCGGCGCACTCTTCGTGCACGAACACCCGCATGCCCCGGGTGCACAACCCGATAGCGCAAGGAGGATCGGCGATGTTCCGGCTGTTCCCGCATCGGGTGGAGCGCCCCATGTACGGCCTGTTCGGCGAGCTCGCCGAGCTGCTGGTGCGCGCCTCGGACACGCATTCGCGCCTGCTGGGCCACACTGCGCGTGACCGGGCCCGCATCGCTCCGCGACTGCATGAGAACGCCACCACCGCCGAGGAGCTGACCCGGCGGATCTCCAACCGCATCACCCAGTCGCTGATCACGCCCTACGAGGCGGAGCTCCTCTACGACCTGGCGCTGACCATCGCCGACACCCTCGATGCGATGGAGCACACGGCCGAGCTGCTGGTCCTGTCCCGGGCCGGCAAGCTCCCCACCCCGCTGCTGGAGGCCGCGAAGCTGATCGAGCGCAGCGCCGAGCTCACCGTGGAGGCCACCTGGGAGCTGGGGCAGCAGCGTCGGCTGGGCGATTTCTACGCCCGGATCCGGCGCAACAAGCGTCAGGGGGATCGTCTGACCCGGCAGGCGCTCGGGGAGCTGTACCGCCGCGGCGGCGCCTCCGCCGAGATGCTGGCCCTGCACGATGTCACCGAGTCGATCTCCCGCACCATCGCCCTGCAGGAGCGCACGGGTCGACTGGCGGATCTGCTGCGCGTCAAGGACGCGTGAGGTGAGCCCTCTCCTGCTGCTCATGGCCTTGGTCCTCTGCCTGGTCACGGCCTACTACAACGGTTTCCACGACGCCTCCAACGCGGTCTCCACCGCGATCACCACTCGCTCGCTGCGGGAGTCGACGGCGCTGGCGTACGCAGCGGTGCTGAACTTCGTCGGCGCGCTGCTGGGGATGGGGTTGACGGTCGTGACCGCCGACTGGGCACTGCGCCTGCTGGGCATCGGCAGGCTCACCGAGCATCTGGTCGACGACCCGAACCTGCTGGCCACGGTCCTGGTGGTGGTGATGGTGGTGTCCCTGCTGTGGGAGATCCTCACCTGGTGGATCGGGATGCCCTCCTCGACCTGGCACGGTTTCTTCGGCGGGTTCCTGGGGGCGACGGTCGCGATCGGTGCCCCGGCGGACTGGTGGGGCCTGCTGACGGTGCTGGTGACGACGCTGGTGGTGCCGATGCTCGCGGTGAGCCTGGCCTACCTGCTGATGCACCTGCTGCGTGCCCTGGGCCGCACTGAGCTGGTCGGGACCCGGGAGCTGCGGTTCGCGCAGACGGCATCGGCGGGCCTGGTCGCGACCGCCCACGGGATGAACGATGCGCGCCTGCCGCTCGCCCTGGCGGTGGTCCTCGGCGCGACCGCTCAGCTGCCCGGCATCGATCTGATCGTGCTGATGGTCTCGATCTCGGCGGCGGTCGCCGCGGGCACCCTGATGGGCGGTCACCGGCTGATCCGCACCATCGGGCGGCGCCTGACCGACCTCTCCCCCGCCCAGGGGCTGGCGGCCGAGACCTCCGCCGCCGCCGTGACCGGGGCAGCACTGCTGGGGGTGGACGCACCCGTCTCGACCTCGCACGCCCTGGGAGCGAGCGTGATCGGGTCCGGGGTCGCCCTCGGTCCGCGCCATGTGCGCTGGCGGGTGGCCCGTTCGATGGTGCTGACCTGGGTCGCCACCCCGCTGGTGACCGCGCTGACGACCGCCGTCCTCGTGCTCGCGATCCTGGGGCTCCGCTCCTGATCCAGGTCCTGACCTCTATCCTGGTGCGATCCGTCCTCGAAGGAGACCCGATGTCCGACGGCGAGTCGTCGACCCCCGCCCCGCGCCGGCGCCCCACCTACGGGCTGCCCGGTCCGACCGGACAGCCCAGCCAGCACGCCGCCCCGTTCGGCGATGATCCGGTCACCGCCCTGCCCGCCTCGCCGCCCCCGGCGCCCGAGGGTCCGGACAGCGGCCGCAGCGGTCGTTCCGGTCCTCGCCGCGGCGTGCTGCCGATGGTGCTGGGCCTGGTGCTGCTGGTGGTGATCGCTCCCCTGGCCGTCGTGATCGGTCTGGTGTGGGGCTTCGGCTCCCTGGTCGGGGACACCGCGCAGGGTCCCACCGTCTTCGACGCCGGGGGCGAGCAGATCGAGCTGTCCGCCAACGAGATGCTGATCGTCTACATCCCCTCCGAGGACGCCGCCGGGGCGAGCTGCGCGCCGGAGGATTCCGCGGCGGTCTCGTCGGTCCCCACCTCGGGGAGCGTCGAGTTCCCCGACGGGACCAGCTATGAGCAGTCCCTCGGGCTGCTCGCCCTCGAGGACACCACGGTCACCCTCAGCTGCACGGGCACCGAGCAGCCCGGTTACCTGGGCCCCTACAACGTGCTGCAGATGGCCGGCCCGATGCTGCTGGGGCCCGCGATCGGAGTCGTGGCGGGCCTGGCGGGCCTGGTGCTCACGATCGTGGGCCTGGTGCTGCTGCTGCGCTCCCGCTCCGCCGGCTGAGGTCGTCCCACCGACCGGCTCCTCTCCCCCGGGCTCGGCTGCGCGGCCTAGAGTGGGCTCCACGCGAAGCCGCAACTCGAGGATGGAGTGGATCTCATGCACCTCCGTGCAGGCCAGAAGGCACTTCCCGAAGATCTGATCGATGTCGATGCCGTGCTCGACGCCTACTACGACCTCCACCCTGATCCCGCCGATCCGGAACAGGCGGTCAGCTTCGGCACCTCGGGCCACCGCGGCTCCTCCCTGGATGCGAAGTTCACCGAGGACCACATCGCGGCGACCACGCAGGCGATCGTCGAGTACCGCGCTGGGCAGGGCATCAGCGGGCCGCTGTTCATGGGGCGCGACACCCATGCACTGTCCCGTCCTGCCTTCGACACCGCGCTCGAGGTCCTGGCGGGCAACGAGGTCGATGTGCGGATCGACGCCGGGGACAGCTTCACCCCCACCCCGGCGATCTCCCACGCGATCCTGGTCCACAACCGCGCTCTGGCGCCGAACGCCTCGGGGCGCGCCGACGGCATCGTCGTCACCCCCAGCCACAACCCGCCGCGGGACGGCGGCTTCAAGTACAACCCCCCGCACGGCGGCCCGGCCGACTCGGACGCGACCCGCTGGATCGCCGACCGTGCGAACGAGCTGCTGGCCGGCGGTCTGCGCGGTGTGCGCCGTCATGGCCGGCAGAAGGCGCTGCAGGAGGCCGGGCGCTACGACTACCTCCACACCTATGTCGAGGACCTGACCTCTGTGGTCGACATCGAGGCGATTCGTCGAGCCGGGGTGCGGATCGGGGCGGACCCGCTGGGCGGCGCCGCGGTGGACTACTGGGCGATGATCGGCGAGCTGCATGATCTGGACCTGACCGTGGTCAATCCCGCGGTCGACCCGCAGTTCTCGTTCATGACCCTGGATCGGGACGGGAAGATCCGGATGGACTGCTCGAGCCCGTGGTCGATGGCCTCCCTGCTCGAGCAGCGCGCGGACTACGACATCGCGACCGGCAACGACGCGGATGCGGATCGGCACGGGATCGTCACCCCCGACGGCGGTCTGATGAACCCCAACCACTACCTGGCCGTCGCCATCCAGTACCTGTTCACGCATCGGCCGCACTGGCCGGCGGGGGCGAAGGTCGGCAAGACGGTGGTCTCCTCGAGCCTGATCGATCGGGTCGTGGCCTCGCTCGGCCGTGAGCTGCACGAGGTGCCGGTGGGATTCAAGTGGTTCGTGCCGGGCCTGATCGACTCCTCGGTGGGCTTCGGCGGCGAGGAGAGCGCTGGAGCCTCGTTCCTGCGCCGGGACGGCAGCGTGTGGACCACGGACAAGGACGGCATCATCCTGGCGCTGCTGGCCTCCGAGATCCTCGCCGTCACCGGCCGCTCTCCCTCGACTCTGCATGCGGAGCTGCTCGAGGAGTTCGGCGCCAGCGCGTATGCGCGGATCGATGCGCCGGCGGATCGCGCGCAGAAGGCGAAGCTCGCAGCGCTCAGCCTCGAGCAGGTCACCGCGACCGAGCTGGCCGGGGAGCCGATCACCGCAGCGATCACCGAGGCTCCCGCCGGGGGCGCGCTGGGCGGTCTGAAGGTCTCCACCGAGTCCGCGTGGTTCGCCGCTCGCCCCTCCGGGACCGAGGACATCTACAAGATCTACGCCGAGTCCTTCCGTGGGGAGGACCACCTCGCCGAGGTCCAGGAGGCCGCGAAGGCCCTGGTCACTGACGCATTGGCGGAATGAGCCCGAGGTGACTGCGCAGTAGCTTTGGTGGCGCTCTCCACAGCGTCCTTGCGTCGCTCCATGCTGGCTTGCACCATGGCAAGGGTAAGTAAAGGGCCGGTAGGGTATGCTTCATCGCCGACCCCGCTGAAGAGTCATCGACCGTCCGTTCGGGACGACAGGAGAGGGGGAGCCGCGCCTATGCGCCTGCGATCACGCCTGTGCGCTTGCACGGCAGCGCTCACCCTCACCGTCCCCACCGCACTGACCGCCGCGGTGGCCACACCACCGGAACAGACCCCGACGGTCGAGACGAGCACCGTGACCGCCGAGGAGGGCGTGACCGACGAGCCCGCGGGCGTCGTGCTGGAGGACGTCGAGCAGGTCGACGACGCTGGGGACGACGGCCCCCAGGACCCCCCTAAGAGCGAGACCCCCGTCGAGGAGCCCACGGAGGAGGTCCCCGACGCAGGCGACGACGGCGAGGTGGAAGAGTCTGAGTCCTCGTCCGAGACCGAGACCGGGGATCCCACTGGAGAGGCCACCGAGTCGACGGAACCGACTCCCACCGCGACGACGCCGACCACCACGCAGTCGGCCACCACCGGCACTCCGACGACGCCACCGACCTCCCCCGACCCGACCAAGGACCCCGAGCCGGAGCCGGAGCCCACGGACCCGGACCCCAGCCCCACGCCGGATCCCACGGATCCCGAGCCCTCAGAGCCGGACCCGGAGCCCACGCCGGATCCCACGGACCCCACCGATCCCCCCACCGAGGACTCGGGAGAGGGAGGGGACGGCGCGTCCGGCTCCCCCGACCCCACCGAGCCGACGCCCGGCGACGACGTCACCGACGACGGCACGGGCGAGGAGACCGCTGAGGACGAGCAGCCGGATCCCCCGGAGCAGACCGAGCGCGCCGAGCCGGCCGTCGATCAGCAGCGACAGGCCCCGGCCCCCACCGAGGACGAGACCACGTCCGCCGAGCCGGTCGAGGTCGAGCCCTCCCCCGCACCGGAGACCGAGACCGAGAGCGTCGAGGTGGTCGTGGAGTCCCCGAGCGAGGAGGGGACGGCCGATCAGCAGGAGGAGGCCCTCCCGCCCGCCGGAACCTCCTCCAACGGCGGCGGCGGACCGCTCGTCCAGCTGCTGAGCACCTTCACCAGCGGCGACTCGGCCTTCGGCAACGTGCGCTTCGTGCTGATGGGCATCCTCGCGGTCGGCTTCCTGACCACCGCGGGATTCATCGCCGCCACCTGGCGCAATCGGGGCATCGGCCCCCGTCGCCGCTGAGCGGTCTCGGCGACTTCCCCAGCTGCGTGCAGTCAGGTCACCGCGCGCTCAGTCCCCGATGCGCTCGCTCAGGTGCTCGAGCAGCGCGGGCAGGCTGCGCCGCATCTCCACGATGGTGCGATCGAACGCCTGCTGACCCTCGTACCAGGGATCCTCGACGGGGATCTCCGTCTCCGGCGCATCCGCGGGCGTCAGAGGATCGAAACGGCGCCACAGCGTCACCTCGGGGCGCGGGGAGTCGGTCGGCATCTGATCGACCATCCGGCGCAGCCTCTGGGCCTGCTCGGCCGTCATCGCCACCACCAGGTCCCAGTTCGCCAGGGCGCTGAGGTGGATCGCCGAGGCCGTGTGCTCGAAGGGCTGCTGATAGCCGGCGTTCTCCAGGGCCACGACGGTGCGGGAATCCATCGGCTCGCCCTCGGCCTCCCAGCTGGTGCCCGCCGAGCCCACCTCGATCCGTTCCGACCAGCCCAGTTCACGCACCGCCTCCCGGAGCATCACGGCAGCCGCCGGAGAGCGGCAGACGTTCCCGGTGCACACGGTCAGAACTCGGTACAGGCGCATCTGGTCATTGTGACAGCACTCTCGATGCGGAGAGGTACAGTGGCAGGGCCAGAGGACGTCGGCAACGCCGCGCCGCTCTGCATAGAATGCATCCGGGTGCGCCCAGCCGCCCCGCGTTCCGCGACCGACGGCTCAGGAGGACAGCCATGGCCGACATCATCCGCGCCCACGACGACGACTGGTCGCTCGTGCGCGAGATCCGACTGAGGTCTCTCAGCACCGACCCCTCGGCCTTTGGGCAGAGCTGGGAGAAGGAGTCCACGTACGAGGATTCCGTCTGGCAGCAGCGGGTGCGGGAGGCCGCCTGGTTCCTGGCGCTCGAGTCCGGTCAGCCCGTCGCCCTGGTCGCGGCGCGGCACGAGGAGGACTCCCCCGCCAGCGAGCGCGAGCTGCAGGCGATGTGGGTCAGCCCCTCCTCCCGCAATTCCGGCATCGCCCAGCGCCTCGCGGAGGCGGTCTTCACCTGGGCGCAGGAGGACGGCGCGACCACGGTGACGCTGTACGTCGGCCCCACCAACACCACTGCCCAGTCCCTCTACGAGAGCCTCGGGTTCACGGACACCGGCGAGCGCTGGGAGATCGTCGACGACGACCCCGACGGCGCCTGGCTGAAGATGTCCCGCCCCCTTTGAGGCTCCCGCTCCGGACCCCGGGCGGGCAGACGGATCGTCCCCACTGGGCCTCCCGGCTCGAGGACGTCAAGAACACTGCCGTGGGCGGCGTGCTGCGACGCCTGAACTGGAGCCTGCGCCTGCAGCCCTTCCACGGCTACGGCAGCACCGAGCAGGTGCGGGTGCTGGCGAAGGTGCTGTACGCCTCTCCCGGTCGGCCCGCGGACTTCCACGACCAGCCCGTGCACGACATGCGGTCGATCGCGGTGCGCGGATGGCGGAACTTCGCCGGGCAGGTCGCCCCGCATCGCACCGTCCACATCCGGATCGGCGGCCAGGAGTTCTCGGTCCGCGCCGATCGCTCCGGCATCGTCGATGCTCGTCTGGAGATCCAGCTCCCGCCGGGGCGCCACGAGGCCGTGCTGTGGACCGTGCCGGGCAACGAGGTCACCGCCGACGTGTCCGTGTTCGACCCCGAGCAGCGGATCGGCATGGTCAGCGACATCGACGACACGGTGGTGGTGACGCTCCTGCCCCGCCCGCTGATGGCGTTCTGGAATGCGTTCGTCGCCCACCAGTCCACCCGCAAGCCGGTGCCCGGGATGGCGATGTTGTACCAGCACCTGATGCGCAGGCACCCGCAGATGCCCGTCATCTATCTCTCCACCGGGGCGTGGAACGTGTTCCCGGTGCTGAAGCGCTTCCTGTTCAAGAACGGATATCCGGACGGCCCGCTGCTGCTGACCGACTGGGGACCCACGAACACCGGCATGTTCCGCTCCGGCCGCGAGCACAAGCACCGCTCCCTGGAACGGCTGGCGGCGGAGTTCCCGCAGATCCGCTGGATCCTGGTCGGTGACGACGGCCAGCACGACCCCTCGATCTACGCCGACTTCTCCTCCCGCCATCCCGAGCGGGTGGCCGGGGTGATGATCCGGCAGCTCACCGAGTCCGAGCAGCTGCTCGCCCACGGCGGTCTGGGCCCGCTGGTCGCCGCCGGCGGCCGATCCCTGCGCGGCCCGAACGGCCACCACCTCCTCGAGGCCCTCGAGCAGGAGGCGATGTTCTGATGGGTGCCTCATGACGGCGCCGGAACAGGAGATCCGGATCCGTCCCGCCACGGCCGCTGATGTCCCGGAGATCCTCGAGATCGTCCAGGCCGCCTACCGCGGGGAGGGCGGTTGGACCACGGAGGCCGGTCTGGTGCGCGGGCAGCGTGCCGACGCCGCGGAGGTCCACGGTCTGCTCACCGATCCCGCGGTCCGGCTGCTGGTCGCGGTCGACACCGAGGACCGCATCCGCGGCTGCTGCTACACGCGGCGCGGTGCGGAGGGAGCCGAGCTGGGCCTGTTCGCGGTCGATCCTCGTGCCCAGGGCGGCGGGATCGGTGGGCGGCTGCTGGAGCAGCAGGCGCAGAACCTCAGCGCCGCCGGAGTGCCGCGGCTGATCCTGCAGGTCCTGCAGGGCCGGCACGAGCTGCACGCCTGGTACCGCCGCCACGGCTTCGAGCCCACCGGGCGGACCCTGCCGTTCCCGGTCGACCCGGCTCTGCTCGCCGACCCCACCCTGCGCATGGACGAGATGGTGCGCCCGCTGCACATCCCCTGATCACCAGCACGCGGGGACCGGGCAGCGCGGGCCGGGCGGCGAGGGCCACGAGGACTCGGGGCAACCGCACGCAGGGGCAAGAGCACGAGAGGTCTGCTGCGCCCAGGACCGGTGGGCATCCCCTGATCGGTCCTGGGCGCAGCAGACCTGCGCATCGCGCGAGGCGGGGTCGCGCGGGGCAGGATCAGCCGGTGTTCTTCATGCCGGCGGAGACGCCGTTGACGGTGGTGAGCAGGGCCCGCTGCAGCATCGGGTCCAGCTCCTCGCCGCGCTCCTTCACCGCCCGCACCCGCTGCAGCATCGCGACCTGCATGTAGGAGATCGGGTCGAGGTAGCGGTCCCGCACGGCCAGGGTCCGCTTGAGGATCGGCTGGTTGTCCAGCAGCTCGAGCACGCCGGTGAGGCGCTCCAGCTCCGCCACGGACAGCTCGTACTCCTCGCGGATGCGGTCGTAGAGGTGCCAGAGCCGCTCCGGGGCCAGCGAGTGCACGTAGTGGGCGGCGATCTGCATGTCGGTCTTGGCCAGCTGCATCTCGACGTTGCTGATCACGGTGCGGAAGAAGTGCCAGTGCTTCATCATCTCGTGCAGGTCCGGCTCCAGGCCCGCCTCCCGAGCGGCCTTCAGGCCCGAGCCCACGCCGAACCAGCCCGGCACGATCTGCCGCGACTGGGTCCAGCCGAACACCCACGGGATCGCCCGCAGGCCGTCCAGGCCCTTGTCGGAGGTGGTGCGCTTGGAGGGACGGGAGCCGATGTTCAGGTCACCGAGCTGCTCGACCGGGGTGGAGGTCACGAAGTACTCGGGCAGGTCCGGGTCGTCGACCAGCGTGCGATAGCGGCTGAACGCGGCATCGGAGACCTGCTCCATCACGCCGCCGAAGCGCTCGAGCTGCTCGGGGGTGGTGCGGGGCTCGGTGTGCAGGGCGGAGCCCTCGAGCACGGCGGCGAGCGACAGGTCGAGGTTCTCCCGGGCGAGGGTGGGCAGCATGTACTTGTCGGAGATGACCTCGCCCTGCTCGGTGAACTTGATCTCGCCCTCCAGCACACCGTACGGCTGGGCGAGGATCGCGTCGTACGTGGGGCCGCCGCCGCGGCCCACGGAGCCGCCGCGGCCGTGGAATAGGCGCAGGGTCACGCCGTGCCGGGCGGCGACGTCGCGCAGTCGGCGCTGGGCCTGGTGGATCTCCCACTGGCTGGTCAGCACGCCGGAGTCCTTGTTGCCGTCGGAGTAGCCGAGCATGACCTCCTGGCGCTCGCCGCGCAGTCGCACGATCTCGCGGTAGGAGGGGTCCGAGAGCATCTCGTCGAGGATCTCCCCGGCATTGCGCAGCTCGAGGACCCCCTCGAGCAGGGGGACGAAGCCGATGTCCGCGCGGCTCTCCTCGTTCCCGGCGACCTGCACCAGGCCCGCCTCGCGGGCCAGCAGCGCCGCGGCGAGCACGTCGTCGGCGCCGTGGGTCATCGAGATGATGTAGGTCTCGATCACGGAGGTGCCGTACTTGCGATGCGCATCGCGGATCTCGCGGAACACGTTGTAGGTGGTGCGGGTGGCGTCGTCCAGGATCGTCTCGTCCTCGGTGATCGCCGAACCGACGAGGGGGCGACGGCTCGAGAGCTCGGAGGCCAGCACCCCGGTGCGCTCCTGGCGGGACAGCTCCGTGTAGGGGCGGTCGAGCTCGCCGACCCGATCGAAGAGGCGGGCGAGCACCTCGTGGTGCTTCTCGGAGTGCTCGCGCACGTCGAGGGTCGCCAGGCTCAGCCCGGAGCCGGACAGGGTCTGCTGAGCGATGGCGAGGGCGCCATCGGCCGCACGGTCCCCGCCGCGGCGGCTCAGCGCGTCCCGCAGCACCTGGAAGTCGTCCTGCAGCTGGCCGCCGTCGCGGTAGTCCTGTCCCGGCACGTGCGGCTCTCCGGAGCGGATCCGCGCCCGTGTGGCACGGAGCTTCTCGCGCATGGTGCCGAGCTTGAGCCGGTAGGGCTCCTCCTCGTAGAGCCGCTGCTCGACCTCGTCGATCCCGGTCTCGAACTCGAGGTCCGCGGCGATCGAGGCACGCAGCTGCGGGTCCTCCCCGGCCAGGGCGCTGGAGACGGACAGGTCGCCGATCAGCTCCGAGATGGTCTCCTCGGCGATGTCGATCGCGGTCTCGGCCTGGAGCTCGAGGACCTCCCGCGTCACCTCCGCCGTCACGTAGGGGTTGCCGTCGCGGTCCCCGCCGATCCACGAGCCGAAGCGCAGCGGCACCTGGCGCTCCCGCAGGTCCGCGCCGTGCAGGCGCAACTGGTCGCGGAGGTCGTCGAGCACTGCCGGCATGGTCTGGCGGTAGATCTGGCGCAGGTAGTACAGGGCGTTGCGGGCCTCGTCCTGCGGGGTGGGGCGCTGGCGGCGCAGCTCGTCGGTCTGCCACAGCAGCTCGATGATCTCGGCCAGGTCGCGGTCCTGGCGGCGGCGGGCCTCGGTGCCCTCCTCGGTGTCGGTGCCCAGGATGTCCGAGATGCGGCGCAGCTTGGTCAGCACGGCGCGGCGGGAGGCCTCGGTGGGGTGCGCCGTGAACACCAGGCGCACGTCCAGGGAGTCGACGGCCTTCTGCAGGCCCTCGGTGCCGACCTTCGCGTGCACGTCGGCGACGGTGCGCGGCACCCAGGACTCCGCGGCGGGGCGGTCGTGCAGCGCCCGCACCCGATAGACCTGCTCCGCCGCGTTGGCGAGCAGGAAGTACTGGGTGAAGGCCCTGGTCAGGGCGGTGGCCTGCTCGAGCGGCAGCTCGGCCAGGCGGGCCTGGACATCGCGGGCGTCCGCGGAGTCGTCCGAGGACTTCGCCTGCTTGGTCAGCTTGCGCACCTGCTCGACGAGCTCGAGCAGCTCCTGACCGTGCTGGTCGGAGAGCGTGCGGCCCAGCAGGGTCGACAGCCTGCGCACCGTGGCCCGCAGCGGCGCATCGATGTGCGGGTCATCGCCGACCACGGGGAACTCACTGGTCAGGGTCGGTACGCGGAAGGCGTCGGTATCTGGCACGGGGTCTCCTCGGGGGACAGCGGCACTCTGCGGCCGCCGACGCGCAGGACGGGCGACCGCGTCGATGCGGAACGAACGGGCCCAGACTACAGCGCCTGCCGACAGGCGCCGCCGGGCGGTCAGGTGGCGGGACGGGAACGGTTCCCGGGTCAGAGCACCGCGCGCAGGAAGTCCCGTGTGCGCTGGTGCTCCGGGTCGCTGAAGAACTTCTCGGGCGGGCCCTCCTCCACGATCGAGCCCTTGTCGAACATCATCACTCGATCGGAGACCTCCTTCGCGAACTGCATCTCGTGGGTCACGATCAGCATCGAGATGTCGGTCTCGGCGGCGATGTCCTTGAGCACGCCCAGCACTTCCCCCACCAGCTCGGGGTCCAGGGCGGAGGTGACCTCGTCCAGCAGCAGGATCTCGGGATCCATCGCCAGCGCCCGCGCGATCGCGACGCGCTGCTGCTGGCCGCCGGAGAGCATCGCGGGCTTGGCGTCCCGCTTCGCGGCCATCCCCACCTTGTCGAGCAGCGACTCGGCCTTCTCGACGGCCTCGCGCCGCTCCAGGCCCATCACGTGGATGGGGGCCTCGATGATGTTCTCGAGCACCGTCATGTTCGGGAACAGGTTGAAGTGCTGGAACACCATCCCGATCCGGGTGGTGGTGCGGCGTCGCTGCTTGTCCGGGACCCGCACCCTCCGGCCCGCCTTTTCCTCGTACTGCAGGGGCTGCCCGCTGATGTCGATGTATCCGCCGGTCAGCTCCTCGAGCGTCATCACCAGGCGCAGGATCGTCGTCTTCCCCGAGCCGGAGGGGCCGATCAGGGTGACGCGCTCGCCCGGGGCGACCTGGAAGTTGAGGTCGTTCAGCACGGTGTTGTCACCGAACTTCTTGACCACGTCCCGGAACTCGATCTGGGCGGTTCCGGCAGGGGCGGGATTCTCAGGCAAGTTTCTTCTCCAGTCGTCGGATCAGGACGGAGGTCGGGTAGCTCGCGGCCAGGAACACGAGGCCCGCGAGGGTGATCGCCTCGGTGTACCGGAAGGTGTCCCCGCCGTAGGTCTGCGCCTGGCGCACCATCTCGCCGACGTAGATGACCACCAGGAACGGGGTCTCCTTGAACATCGAGATCGCGTAGTTGCCCAGCGCGGGCAGGGTGTTGCGGATCGCCTGCGGGATGACGACCGCGCGCCAGGTGCGGGAGGCCGGCAGGGAGAGGGCGGTGGCGGCCTCCCACTGCCCCTTGGCGACCGAGTCGATGCCGGCGCGGTACACCTCGGCCATGTAGGTGGTGTAGTGGATGCCGAGCACCCAGATGCCCACCCAGAGCGTGCCGCCGAGGTGCTGCGAGAGCAGCATGCTCGCGAACACCAGCTGCACCACCAGGGGTGTCATCCGGATGAACTCGACCACCCAGGTGACCGGGCCGCGGATGATCGGCGGTGAGATGCGGCGAATGATCGCGACGACCAGGCCCAGCACCACGGCGATGAGGGTGCCGACCACGGTCACCAGCAGCGTGTACCGGAAGCCGTCCATCAGCACCGGGAAGACTGCGAAGGCGTGGTCCCAGCTCCACCAGGAGTCGTTCATGCCACACCTCCCTTCGCCGGGCTGCCCGGAGCCTGGAACAGGCTCCGCAGGGAATGCTTGAGGGCCGGCCCGCGACCGATGCTGTGCTTTGCGCGCACCTCGAGGGCGTTCATGGTGATCACGATCAGCCAGGCGATCAGGTAGTAGGCCAGCAGCGCAAAGATGTAGGCGAACCAGGTGCCGGTCTGGTCGCGCATCTGCTCGACCCGGAAGAAGAGGTCGTACAGGGTGATGGTGTTGACGATGGCGCTGCCCTTGAGGAGTTGGATCCAGAGGTTCGACAGCGAGGGGAGCATCAGGGCCCAGGCCTGCGGGATGATCACCCGGAACATCCCGCGCACCGGGCTGAGGCTGAGGGCGCTGACCGCCTCGTACTGACCCTTGGGCACCGATCCGATCGAGCCGCGCACCACCTCCGCGCCGTACGCGCCGTAGTTCAGGCCGAGGGCGATGATGCCCACCAGCAGCGGTTCGAGCCTGAACCCGAAGGGATAGGGCAGCTGCGGCAGCACGAAGAAGAGCCAGAAGAGCTGGACCACCAGCGAGGTCCCGCGGAAGAACTCCACGAAGACCCTCGCCACGATCCGCACGGTCGTGTACTTCGCCACTTGGGCGATGCCGAACACGATCGCGATCACGAGGGCCAGCAGCCCGCCCAGCACGGTCGCCAGCAGCGTGACCTTGATGCCGTCGAGGATCTGGGGCATCCGCGCCGTGAGGATCTCGAGGTTCGGGCCGAGCTGCTCGAAGAACCCGATCACACCGTCCATCGGCGGGTCACCCCCTCAGAGCGCGCTGGGACAGGGGTGTGCACGGGTGCGTTCATGGGGTGGGCCTGGGGGCAGGGGATCACTGCAGGGAGGACAGATCGCCCTCGCACAGCATCTCGGCGGTCATCTCCTGCGGCGGCAGCTCCTCCGCGGTGAAGCCGAAGTCGCCGACGATCGAGAGGTAGCGGTCCACATCGCTGACGATCTCGGCGAGCTTCTCGTTGTAGGCGTCCAGCAGCGAGGTGTCCTCCTGCCGGAACACGGTGCCTCCGGCGCCGTACTGGAGCACGCCGTCGATCTCGGCGACGAAGCTCTCGGTGACCTCGAGGTCGGTGGCGGTGTTCTCCGCCATCCAGTTCAGGGAGATCGCGGTGAGCGCGAAGGCGTCGGCGTTGCCGCTGTTGATCGCGTCGACCCCGTCCTGCGGGCCACCGACCTCGATGCTGTCCAGGCCCAGGCTCTGGGCGTAGGTGCTCTCGACCGCGCCGCTCATGGTGGCGACGGTGAGGCCGGAATCGACGAAGGACTGCATGTTCTCCAGGCCCTCGGGGTTGCCGGCCGGCACCATCAGCGCGGTCGTGTACTGGAACTCCGGCTCGCTGAACGCGGCCTCGGCGCAGCGCTCCGGGAGCACGGACATGCCGGCGCTGATCGCGTCGAACTGCCCGGCGTTCAGGCCCGGGATCAGGGAGTTCCAGTCGGTGAGGGTGCCCTCGACGTTGTCGATGCCGAGCGAGCCGAAGATCTCGCGGGCCAGGGCCACCGAGGCGCCGGTGAGCTCGCCGTCCTCATCGAAGCTGTAGGGCGCCTCGCCGGCGAAGCCGACGGTGATCGTCCCGGCGTCCTGCAGCTGCTCGAGCAGGCCTCCACCGCCGCCCTCCTCGTTGCCACCACCGCCGCTGCTGCCGGTCTGCGTGCAGGCGGCGAGCCCGCCCAGGGCCGCCGCGGAGACCACGAGGCCGCTGCCGCGGAAGAACTTGCGTCGATCGAGCATGGGGGAGGATTCCTCTCGAGACTCATCAGTGTCGGACAATCCGATGAACAGACACCGGATCGTGGTCCACCGTAGTCCTTAGACTGGGGGCACTGCCGAGCCGCGCTTCGTATCGTGATCCGGTCGTTATACGTTTCCTGTTCCTGTTCTCCCGGGAGAATGCTCGTGACCTCACCTTTCGCTGGCGCCGACCGCGTGAAGCTGCCCATGATGCAACCGCTGCGCCGGCCCTCGATCATCGATCAGGCCGAGCTCGAGCTGCGCAATGCCATCTACTACGGTCAGCTGCGCCCGGGCGACGGGGTGCCGGAGGTCCAGGTCTCTCGGGAGATGGGGATCTCCCGTTCCTCGCTGCGCGAGGCGTGCCAGCGCCTGGTCCGCGACGGGCTCCTCACCCAGCACCCGGGGCGCGGGCTGTTCGTGACGACGATGGACGCGGCGACAATGACGGACTTCATCGACTACCGGCTCGGCATCGAGATGCAGGCCGCGACGAACGTCGCCGAGCACGTCACGGCACTGCGCACGAGCGGGGAGGAGGAGCAGATCCCCGCGCTGCTCGCCCCGCTGCGGGAGTGCGTCGAGCGCACCCGCCGCGCGCTCCGGGCCGAGGAGGTGATCGAGGCGGGTAACGCCGATCTCGATCTCCATCAGCGGCTCGCGGAGATCTCCCGCAACCGCTTCCTGGCCACGGCGATGAACACGATCGTGATCCTCACCCGGATGGGCACCTTCTCCGATCCGCGCGGGTACGGCGTGCGCGCCGACCTCACCGAGACCCATGAGGCGCTGGTAGCCGCCCTCGAGGCCGGGGACGCCTCCACGGCTCGGAAGGTGCTGCGCGAATCGCTGCGCGACCTCGCGGCGCGGCTGCGAGGCGGCGGGGAGGAGCAGGAGCTGGTGCGCGATCCGGATCTGCTGGAGACCGACGGGCCGGAGTGGACCGCCCTCGAGGCCGACCCCCGTTCCACCCCCTGAGCCCCGGGGCACGAAGAAGCCCTTCCCCGCGAGGATCTCGCGGGGAAGGGCTTCCTCATGCGGCGGAGACGAGAGGATTTGAACCTCCGAGGCGGTTTATCACCACCTACTCCCTTAGCAGGGGAGCGCATTCGGCCGCTCTGCCACGTCTCCTGGCCGGACCAGCATACGGTCTCGCTCGGGCTGCGCCAAAGCGAGCGGGTACGGATCACGTCACAGTGCGAGCTTCTCCCGCAGCAGCGAGATGTGCTTCGGGGTGCCCACCCGGTACTTGACGAAGGTCAGCACGCCTTCGGCGTCGATCGCGAAGGTCGAGCGGATGGTGCCCTCGACGAGCCTGCCGTACATGTTCTTCTCGCCCCAGGCCCCGTAGGCGGTCATCACCTCATGGGACTCGTCGGAGGCGAGGGTGTACGGCAGCTCCTGCTCGCGGACGAATCGATCCAGCTCCGCCACGGGGTCGGGGGAGATGCCCACCACCCGGTAGCCGGCGTCGAGGAACATCTGGTGGTTGTCCCGCAGGTCGCAGGCCTGCTTCGTGCACAGCGAGGTGTTCGCCGCGGGATAGAACCAGATCAGGGCCGGGGCGCCGGCCAGCTCGGCCAGGGAGACCCGGCCCCCTCGGGCGGTGGGGAGGTCGAAAGCCGGGGCGGGGTCGCCCACGGCGAGCTTGAGCGGTGGAGGGGTCATCCGCTCAGCGTATCGGGCCGCGGCGGCGTGGCCACGGCGGTGGAGCCGCGAGGGACGAAGGTGGTGGGCAGGTGGACGGTCGTGCCGGGATCAGCCCCCTGTCGCAGGAGGTCCACCGCGGTGGCGCCCATGTCGTAGCGGGGCACCTGGACGGTGCTGAGGCCGGGGCTGAGCAGGGAGGCGAACTCGATGTCGTCCCAGCCCACCACCGAGATGTCGGTCGGGACCGCCACCCCGAAGTCCCGCAGGCGCTCGACCAGCGCGATCGCCATGAAGTCGTTGTAGACGATGGCGGCGGTCACCTCGGTCATGAGCACGGCCTCGGCGCCGCCGCGTCCGCCCTCCGGTGTCGGGGAGAAGTGCCCGAGGTCCTCGAGGCCGACGGCGAGCTCTGCGCAGACCGACTCCAGGACGCCGCGGCGGGCGGTGTCGGAGCGGCTGGTCTCGGGGCCGCCGACGTATCCGATCCGGCGATGGCCCATCCGGTGCAGGTGCCGCACAGCCGCCGGGAGGCCCGGCACGGGATCGGCGAACACTCCCGGCAGGCCGTCGACCACCCGGTTGACCAGGGCCAGCGGGCGCAGCGAGGCGGCCTCGCGCAGGTCGCTCGCGCTCATCCGGCTCGAGCACAGGACGATCCCGTCCACCTGCGGGGCCAGGGTCTGCACCAGCGGCAGCTCCCCCTGCGGCGACTCCTCGGCATCGGCGAACAGGAGCTGCAGGCCCTGGCTGTGCGCCCGGGCCTGAGCTCCCTTCAGCACCGCCGGGAAGAACGGGTTCTCGAGGTCGGGCACGATCACCCCGAACACCTCGCTGCGCCCGGTGATCAGGGCCCGCGCGGAGCGGTTGGGCGTGTAGCCGAGCTCCTCGGCCGCCTGCTCCACCGCGGCGCGGGTCGCGGCGCCCACCATCTCGGGGCGCTGGAACGAGCGGGACGCCGTGGCCACGGACACCCCCGCGCGCGCGGCGATGTCCCGCAGTGTCACGCTCATCGTGGCTCCTCTCCGTGGTCCGTCCGCGCCCGTGCAACAATTGCAGCAATGCGATGGCGGTCACCAGGGTACGCCTTGACCACCTGGTCTCGAGAATGTAACCGTATACATCAACGATTTCGGAGGCACCTGATGAGATCCATCCATGTGACCGAGCCCGGCAGCGTCGCCGTCGTCGACGCCCCGGCCCCGACCCCCGCTCCCGGGGAGGCGCTGCTGCGGGTGCTCCTCACCGGCATCTGCGGATCGGACATCCAGACCTACCGGGGCACCCAGCCCTTCGCGACCTATCCCCGGGTGCCCGGGCACGAGTTCTCCGCGGAGATCCTCGAGATCAACGGCGAGGCCGAGCAGTTCGCTCCCGGGGACGTCGTCACCGGCGTGCCGTACTTCCACGACGGCACCTGCTACTCGTGCCGGCGCGGCCTGATCAACGCCTGCCGCCGCAACGAGACCATGGGCGTGCACCGCGACGGCTCCTTCCAGGAGCTGATCACGATGCCGCTGGAGCACCTGCACCGGGCCGACGGCGTGGACCCTCGTGACCTCGCCATGGTGGAGCCCTTCTCGATCGGGTACCACGCGGTGCTGCGGGCGGATGTCGGCGAGGGGGACCGGGTGCTGGTCCTGGGCGCCGGGGCGATCGGTCTGCTGACCCTGGTCGCCGCCCGCTCCCGCGGTGCGGAGGTCTGGATCGCCGACGTCGTCGCCTCCCGCCTGGAGGTCGCGCGCGCCCTCGGGGCCGAGGGCACCGTCGACCTCACCGCCATGACCGCCGCGGAGGCCGCCGCCGCCGCGACCGGGGAGGACGGCTTCGACGTGGTGTGCGAGGCGACCGGGCTGCCGGTCTCCTTCCTGAACGCGGTCGAGGCCGCCGCCGTCGGCGCCCGGATCGTGCTGATCGGCAACGGCACCCGCGAGGTCACCTTCAACCAGTCGCTGCTGATCAAGAAGGAGCTGAACCTGTTCGGCTCGCGCAACAGCCGCGAGGTGTTCCCCACGCTCATCGACTTGCTGCAGAGCGGGGCGGTGGACCTCGCCCCGATCCGCACCCGCGTCGTCCCGCTCGAGGAGGCCACCTCCGCCTTGGAATCCGCCGCCGCCGGCTCGACCGAGGACATCAAGGTCCTCATCGAGTTCCCGACCCCCGCCTGACCCCCATCCATTTCCGATCACCCTGACGAACGAGGAGTTCCGATGTCCCTGAGCACCGATTCCCTGACCGCTGACATCGTCCACGACGGCTCCACCCGCTTCCTGCAGGTGACCGCCCAGGACGCCCAGCTGCTCGAGCCCTTCGAGGGCGAGATCGCGCAGAGCACCCTGACCGGTCCGCTGAGCACCCGCAACGCGAAGGCCCTGCAGCAGGTGTTCCCCGCCCTGCGGCCCCAGCTGATCGGCTCCCACCCGGTCTCGGTGGGCACCGGCGACCGCATCGGCCTGGCCACCCCGGGGCAGGCCCGCGCCTTCACCGCCCATGAGGGCGTGATGCCGGTGCTGTCCCAGCAGTCGATCCGCGAGATGGACCGGCTGGACCGCACGGCGCAGTCGGTGATGGACGACGCCGTGTTCGGCCTGCTCGAGGCCGGCTGGGACCGCGGCTTCGGCGCCGACTGCGACCACATCAAGACCACCGAGGGCATCGACCGCGGTCTCGCCGCGGGCTTCACCATGTTCACCCTGGATCCGGGCGACTTCGTCGCCGACGTCACCGCCGGCGTCACCGCGGCCGATGCTGACTCCCTGCCCTGGGACGTGCTGGAGACCACGCTCGAGGACACCATCGCCCGCTTCGCCGGCCGCACGATCGACGTCGGGCACTCCCAGATCACCGTCACCGAGCAGGACGTCGTCACCGCCGCGGTGAAGTACGGCGCCGCGGTCGCCGAGGCGATCCGCCTGTACCGCCACGTCACCGACAACGCCCAGCACGAGATCGAGGTCGAGTTCGCAGTCGACGAGACCGCCTGGCTGACCACCTTCTTCGAGCACTACTACCTCGCCGCCGAGCTGCAGCGGCTGGGGGCGAGCTGGTTCAGCTTCGCCCCGCGCTACGTGGACGGCTTCGAGAAGGGCCTGGACTTCCTGGGCGACACCGAGGAGCTGCGCCTGAACCTCGAGGCGCACCACGCGATCTCCGAGCAGTTCGGGGGCTACAAGATCTCGCTGCACTCGGGCTCGGACAAGTTCTCGATCTACCCGCTGTGCGTCGCTGCGACCGGCGGCCGGGTGCACCTGAAGACCTCCGGCACCAGCTACCTGTGCGCCGTGGAGATCGTCGCCCGCCACGACCAGGAGCTGTTCGCCCGGATCTGGGAGATCTCCCGCGCCGCCTACGCGAAGGCCCGCGCCTCCTACCAGGTCTCCGCGCACGAGGACCGCACTCCGGTCACCCTCGAGGGCGTCGACCTCACCGCGCTGATCCATTCCGACGACGCCCGACAGATCCTCCACGTTGGATACGGCGACTCCCTGAACGGGACCCTGGCGGACGGCACCTCGATCCGCGAGCGCTTCCTCACCGTGGTCGCCGCGAACCAGACGGAGCACACCGAGCTGGTCGCCGAGCACATCGGGAAGCACCTGGCGCCCTTCGCTGCCGGCGCCTGAGCCCGCCGCGGCCCGGGCTCAGCCGGCACTCACCCCTCGTAGGTGACCGGTGACCCCGGGCCGAGCGGCAGGTCCAGTGCGAACCAGCCCAGCGTCATGGCGCCCCAGGCGAGGAAGAACAGGATCGCGTAGGGCAGCATCACGGAGATCAGGGAGCCGATCCCGATCCGCTTGTCGTACTTCTGCGCCACCGCGATGATGACCGCGAAGTAGGGCAGCAGGGGGCTGAGGATGTTGAAGGTCGAATCGGAGACCCGGTAGGCCGCCTGGGTGAACTCCGGCGAGATCCCCAGCTGCATCATGATCGGCACCATCACCGGTGCGAGCATCGCCCATTTCGCGCTGGCCGATCCTACGAAGATGTTCACTCCGCCCACGAACAGCATGAACAGGATGATCAGCGGGAACCCGCCGAGATTGATCGACTCGAGCAGGTCCGCGCCCGCGATCGAGACCATCAGCCCCAGGTTGGTGTGGTCGAAGTAGGCGATGAACTGCCCGGCGAAGAAGGCCAGGACGATGAACATGGCCATGCTCTCGAGGGTGCGGCTGAGGTGGTTCACGCCGTCGGTGTCGTTCCTGACCGAGCGGGTGACGATCCCGTAGACCAGGCCCGGGACGAAGAAGACGATCACGATGATGATCACCAGTGAGTCCATGAAGGGCGACTGGACCACGGCGCCGTCCTCGCCGCGCAGCGGAGCGTTCGGCGGCACGATCGTCAGCGCCAGCAGGGCGGCGGTGATCAGCAGCGTGACGCCCGCCCACAGCAGGCCCTTCTTCTCGATCGCGCTGAGGGTGAGGGACTCCTCGTCGCCCGCGACCACGCCCTCGCCCTTCCACTCCCCCAGCCGCGGTTCGACGATGTACCGGCTGACCAGGGTGCCGACGATGGTCAGCAGGAACGTGGCGACGATGATGAACCAGTAGTTCATCGCCAGGTTCATGCCCTCGGCGTACTCCGGGTCGAGGGTGGCGGCGGCCTGGATGGTCAGCTCTCCCAGCAGCACGTCGGTCCCCGAGAGCAGCAGGTTCGCGCTGAACCCGGCGGAGACCCCCGCGAAGGCGGCGGCGATCCCGGCCAGCGGATGCCGCCCCAGCGCCACGAACAGCATCGCGGCCAGGGGCGGCAGCACCACGTAGCCGGCGTCGCTGGCGACCGAGGACATCACGGCGGCGAACACCACGCCCGCGGTGACCAGGGTCCTGGGCACCGAGAGGACGAAGGCGCGCAGCAGGGTGCTGATCAGTCCGGTCTGCTCGGCCATGCCGATGCCGATCATGGTCACGAGCACCACCCCGAGCGGGGCGAAGCCGAGGAAGTTGTCCACCGCGGAGGTGAACAGCCACTGGACGCCCTCCCGGGAGAGCAGGTCGACCACCTCGACCCGCTCGCCGTCGACGGCGTTGTGGACGCTCACGTCCATCCGTGCGAGCAGCCAGGAGACCAGCACCACCACCACGGTGAGGATCGCGAAGAGAGTGGCCGGGTGGGGCAGCTTGTTGCCGACGGTCTCGATGCCGTCGAGCATCCGCCCGAGGAGGCGTCGCCGTCGCGGGGGATCGACCTGGTCGGTGGCAGAAGTGCTCACGTGGTACTCCGATGTCGCGCGAGAAGGTCGCCCGGAATCCTCCCACGGTGTGACGCGCCGCTCAACCCGCCCCACTAGGGTGGTGCTCTGCTGCCCGCCGCCGATGAGAGGACCCGCGTGCTGAGTGCTGCTCTGGGAACGCTCTTCTGGTGGGCGGTGTTCTGGCTGGTGTTCCGCCGGGATCGCCGCCGCGTGCGCAACGGCGTGCTGTTCCTGATCGCCGCCCATTCCTCGCTCGGCCTGCTGGTGCGGGTGGTCGAGACGACCCTTCCCCTGGGGTCGCTGCTGGTGCTGGCGGGGACGGGTCTGCTGCTGCTCGGGGTGCTGGTGCTGGCCGGGTACCTGATCGCCAACGGTCTGACGATGCTGCGCAAGGAGGGCCGCACCCTCGGCAACGCCCTCGCGGGCCTGGGTGGGGTGGCTCTGCTCGCCGCGCCGGTGGTCTCCGCGGCCTCGATCGCGACCCTGCATCCGGTGGGCCTGGGGCTGGGGACCCTGCTGGCGCTGCTGAGCCTGCACCTGGGGCTGGCGTTCCTGGTGTTCCTCTCCGCCTCGGTGCTGTACCTGCTGTTCCCGCGGCCCCTGCAGCCCACGGCGGTCATCGTGCACGGGGCGGGGCTGATCCGCGGGAAGGTCACTCCCCTGCTGCGCGGGCGCCTGGACCGAGCGGTGGGCGTGCGCGCGGAGCTGCTCGCCCAGGGCCTGGATCCGCTGCTGGTCCCCTCCGGCGGCAAGGGGGCGGACGAGCCCCGCTCCGAGGGCGAGGCGATGGCGGAGTACCTGGTGGAGGAGGCCGGGGTGCCTGCAGATCGGGTGCTCGCCGAGACCGAGTCGGCCACCACCGAGGAGAACCTGACGTTCTCGCACCGGCTCCTGGAGAAGGCGGGGCATCAGGGCCCGTACCTGGTGGTCACCTCGCGCTACCACGCCTTCCGGGCCGCGCTGCTGGCGCGCCGGCTGGGATACGCGGACGAGGCCGTGGGCGGGCGCACCGCCTGGTACTACGTGCCCAGTGCCACGCTGCGCGAGTTCATCGCGGTGATGAGCTACCGGAAGTGGTGGAACGCCGTCCTGCTGCTGCCCTCCCTCGTGCTGGTCGCCGCGATCGTGCGGGGAGCTCTGCTGCAGGCCTGACCCGTGCTCAGACTCGCGCGATGACGCCGAGGTCCGTGTCGATCCACCAGCGGCCGCTGCGCCGCCGCTCCTGCCCGGTGGCGTAGCGATAGGCGACGTAGCGCACGCGGATCTCCTCAGGGGCGACGCCGTCGAACGGGTCGCGGTCCAGCAGGCGCCGGATCGCGGGGTCCCCGGCGCGCAGGCGCTCCAGCAGCTCCAGGAACCATGACTGGGCCGTCGGCCGCAGGGCCAGGAACCACATCTGCCAGTCGAGCCGCAGATGGTAGGGGGCGAACTGCCGGGAACGACGGCGGGGGTCGCCCGGTTTGCCCTTGAACTCGAACGCCCGCCACTGGTCGCCGCGACGGCCCTCGATGATCACCTCGTACCGCTGCTCGGTCATCGAGCCGAAGGCGCCGTAGGCGTTGACCAGGTGGAAGCGGTTGAAGCTGGCGTTCATCAGCTGATCGGCGGAGAACAGGTTCACCAGCGGCCGCCAGGACAGCACCGCAAGGAATCCGGCGACCGCGATGATCAGCAGGTGCCACCACAGCGGGGAGGCGGGCGGAGGTGCGGGGGCGGCGGTGCCGAGCAGGAACGAGTCGCTGATCGCGGAGAAGGCGATCAGGATGGTCAGCCAGTTCAGCCAGGCGTAGTTGCCGGTGAGCACCAGGAACAGCTGGGTGAGGATCACGGCGCAGGCGGCGAGCGAGGCGATCGGCTGGGGCAGCAGCACCAGCCAGATCACGCCGAGCTGCACGGCATGGCTGCCGAGCACCTCGAGGCGGTGCCACCAGCGGGGTGCGAGGTGGGCGAGGCGGCTGAGCGGGCCCGGCATCGGCTGGGTCTCGTGGTGGTGGTCCATGGCGGTCAGATCCCGCCAGGAGGCGTCGCCGCGCATCTTGATCATCCCGGCGCCGAACTCGAGGCGGATCAGCAACCAGCGCAGGAACAACAGGATCAGCAGCGGCGGAGCGACGGCGTGGGAGCCCAGGAAGCCGACCACGAACCCGCATTCCAGCAGCATCGACTCCCAGCCGAAGCCGTAGAAGATGCGGCCCAGTGAGTGGATCGAGAGGTACAGGAACCACATCGCGCCGAACGCGGGGATCGTCGCCCAGGCGGGGCCGGACTGCGGCAGTCCCAGCACCACCGAGATTCCCAGCACCATCCCCACCACGCAGACGGCGCGCAGGCGGGCATCGGTGTAGGGGAAGCGCCGCCAGTGGAACAGGGACGGGCTGCGCCGGGCGCCGGGCCGGGCCAGGTGCTCCCGGATCGGCAGCAGTCCCCGCTCCCCCAGCAGCACGGGGAACTGGTGGAAGCTGCTCAGGAAGGCGATCACGAACATGGCGGCGACACCGCGCTGGATGACCTCGCGCGCGATCAGGTGATCGTGCCCGTCCAGCACGACGAGGATCCCGCCCCAGTCCATGCTCGTCAGCTCCCCGACATCAGGGCGCGGATCGCCCACCAGGTGCAGGCGCCGAGCACCAGCACGAAGGTGCCGTTCCAGCACCAGGCGGGCAGCGGGGTGAGCTGGGCGAGCTGGGCGGGATCGTCGCCGCGGCGCCCGGAGGTGATCACCGCGGCGAGGTGGGACCAGGCCCCCAGCAGCAGGAACGCCCCGATCGCGAGGGTCACCAGGCCGCCTGCCGCAGCGCCCCCGAACCACCAGATCAGCCCCACCGCGGCGGCGCTGCCGAGCACGGCGGCGACGGTGTGCAGGGACCGGGTGAAGACCAGGGAGCCCAGCAGCACCAGCAGCGCCGCGAACAGGGCGGTGCCGGCCCAGCCGGCGAGCGCGATCTGGATCAGGGCGGCACCGAGCACGGCCGGCGCCGGGTAGCCGGCCCAGGTGGTGAGGATCCGCCCGATCCCGCGGCGCTTGCCGACGGTGACGGCGTGGCCGGACATGTCGGCGCTGACCACGAATCCGGTGAAGCGGCGACCGGCGAGGATGCCCACCGCGGCGTGACCGAGCTCGTGCACGATCGTCACCGCGGGCCGGGTCAGCCGCCATAGGGCGGGCACCACGACCAGTCCGGCGGCGACCCCGAGGGCGATGAGCACCGGCCAGGTGCCGCTGGGCGGTGCGGACGGGGTGATGCGGGCCCAGATCTCCTCGCCGATCTGCTGTGGTTCCACCGCCTCATCGTGCCAGACTCGCCGGCATGACCGTCATCGACGCCGCTCGTGCCCACTGGATCACCGCGCCCGGCGCGGATCCCCAGAACCCGCTGCTGCGCACTCGCTTCGAGCTCCCGGCCGCACCGGTCTCCGCTCGCCTGCTGGTGACCGGGCTGGGCGTGTTCCGGGCCTTCGTGAACGGCGCGCCGAGCTCGGCATCGCGCCTGGACCCGGGGCTGACCGATGCCCGCACACGGGTGCTGGTGTGCGATCACGACGTCACCGCCCTGCTGCACCCCGGCGAGAACGTGCTGGGGATCGCGCTGGGCCGGGGCTTCCACGCGATGACCACGCCGAACGAGTGGCGGTGGGATCTGGCTCCCTGGCGGGGCCCGGTGCGGGCCTGGGCGCAGCTTCGGATCGAGTTCGCGGAGCATCCCGCGCTCGAGATCGCGACGGATGAGTCCTGGCGCACCGCGCCGGGCCCGATCACCCACGATTCGATGTACGAGGGCGAGACCTTCGCACCGCGCGAGGGCCCGGAGGCCTGGCTGCGGGCCTCCTACGACGCGAGCACCTGGCGCCGCGCCGTGCTCGCCACCGATCTGCCCCCGCACGCGGTGCTGCGCCCCCAGCGGCACGAGCCGGTCACGGTCGCCGCCGAGATCGCCCCGCGGGTCGTCTCCCGCACGGCGCACCGGGTGGTGCTGGACATGGGGCGGGTGATCGCGGGCTGGTGCCGCTTCGAGCTGGCGGGCGACGCGGAGCCGCTCGGCTTCCGTGCGATCCACGGCGAGAAGCTGCGCCCGGACGGCGGCGTCGACGTCGCCACCCCGCACATCTGGACGGGCCGCTTCCAGGAGGACCATGTGCACCTGGATCCCGCCCTCGCCCCGCGGTACGAGCCGCAGTTCAGCTACCGCGGCTTCCGCTACGTGCAGCTGGAGACCCTGCAGAGCGGGGGCCTGGGCTCGCTGCGCGTCACCGGCCTCCACGCCCACGCCGAGCTCACCCCCGCCAGCACGCTGACCAGCTCGAACCGGTACCTGGAGCAGTTCGATCGGGCGATGCGGGCGTCGCTCGCGAACAACATGCACCATGTCCCCACCGACACCCCGATGCATGAGAAGAACGGGTGGACCGGGGATGCGCTCACCGCGCTGCCGGCGATGACCACCGCCTTCGACATGCGCCGCCTGCTGCGCAAGTGGCTGGACGATCAGCTCGACGGTCAGCGCGAGGACGGCTCCCTGTCGGTGATCTCCCCGAACCCCGGCTGGGGGTACGAGGAGCTCTCCCCCGCCCCGGAATGGACCACCCTGCTGCCGGTGCTGCTGGACGACCTGGCCGCCGAGTACGGCCTGGACGAGGTGGTGCTGGACCACGGGGCGGCTGCGGCCCGGTACGTGTACCACGAGCTGTCCCGCCGTGACGAGGAGGGCCTGATCTCGAGCGTGCTGGGGGACTACCTCTCCCCCGGCACCCCGGGACCGGCCCGGGAGGACAGGCGCCTGACCGGCACCCTGTTCGTCGCCCGGGCGCTGCGTGCCCTGGCACGCGCGGCGCAGCGAGCCGGGATCGAGCAGGCACCGGTGCAGCAGCTGCGCGACGAGGCGAGCGAGCTGGAGGCGGCCGTGAACCGGCGCTTCCTGGATCGGGAGCGCGGCATGTACCTGGACGGGCCGGGGGCCGAGTACCGGCAGACCCCTAACGCGCTGGCCCTGGAATCCGGGATCGTGCCGGCCGAGCTGGTGGACGCGGTCGCCGCGAACCTGGCGGCGCAGGTGCGTCACGCCGGCGATCATCACGACTGCGGGCACATCGGGGTGCGGTTCCTGCTGCCGGCGCTGTCCCGGCACGGCTATGGGGATCTCGCGCTGCGGGTGCTCGAGAATCCGACCGCCCCGGGCTGGCGGGCCTGGCTGGAGGCGGGCAATGCGACGTTCATGGAGATGTGGGTCTCGCCCCGCTCCTGCTCCCACTACTTCATGGGCACCCCGGTGACCTGGATCCACGAGCACGTGGTGGGGCTCCGCCGCGGTCCGGACGGCTGGCACGAGTTCGAGGTCGCCCCGGATCTCACGGTCGATGTGGAGCGCATCGCGATGACCCGGGAGACGATCCACGGCCGGATCAGTGTGGAGGTCGACCGGGCGGAGCGTCGGCTGGAGCTGGCGGTCCCCACCGGGAGCCGCGCCGTGGTGCGCCTGCCCTCCGGCGACCATCCCGTGGATCCGGGGACCTCCACCCTCACCTGGTAGGGGCCCGGACAGGGCTCGAGCCCGACACCAGATCCTGGTGCCGGGCTCGAGAAGTCGATGCGCTCAGAGGGCGCGGATGTTCACTGCCTGCAGACCCTTGGGGCCCTGCTCGGTCTCGAACTCGACGCGCTGGTCCTCGAAGAGATCCCGACGGCCGGTGCCCTGGATCGCGCTGAAGTGCGCGAACACGTCGGCAGAGCCGTCCTCGGGGGCGATGAAGCCGTAGCCCTTCTCGGAGTTGAACCATTTGACGATGCCAGTTGCCATGGCGGTGTTTCCTTTGTGTTCGTGGATCACGGCTGTGATCCGGGTATCCGTCCCGACGGCGCCGAGACGGAATTCTCTGGGGGTGTCCCGGCGAGCAGAAGGGCTCCAGCCAGGAGATAGGGGATGCGTGGACCGAGTGACCGCGGTGAGTGTATGCAGAACCAATTTCGTCGTCGTTGCGGTGCGACCGTCGTCGGTCGTCCCCGGAGGGGACAGGGTCCAGCGTCGCTCGCGCCACCCCGCAGGGTGACAGGGTCGACCCTACGGCATCGCGGGCCTCAGTGTGCGGCGATGTGACCCACGCTACGTCGGCGAGTTCCCGGACACACCGGTGGTAGCTTTCGAGCAGCAGGATCACCGACCCGAGGAGCACCATGACCGTCGTCGTCACCGCCGTGTTCTACCCGAAGGCAGGCCGCAAGCAGGAGCTCGCCGCCGCCATGCAGCGCGGCATCGCCGCCGTCCACGAGGAGCAGGGCTGCGAGCTCTACGCGATCCACGACGCCGAGGACGGCACCATCACGATGATCGAGAAGTGGACGACGGTCGCGGACCTGGACGCCCACGGCTCGGCGGGCCCTGTCGGCATCCTCAACGCCGACATCGCGGACCTCATCGAGAAGCCGACCCTGGTCACCCGCATGACGCCGATCGCGGCGGGCACGGAGGACCAGGGCCTGCTCTGACCTGACCAGGGGGTGCTGATCACAGCACCTTCACAGCACCTTGGCCAGGAAGTCCTGGAGCCTCTCGCTGCGAGGGTTGCCGAACACCTCGGAGGGGGCCCCGCCCTCGACGATCACCCCGCCGTCCATGAACACGGTGCGGTCGGAGACCTCGCGGGCGAAGCCCATCTCGTGGGTCACCAGCACCATGGTCATGCCGCCCTCGGCGAGGTCGCCGATCACGGCCAGCACCTCGCCCACCATCTCGGGGTCCAGGGCGCTGGTGGCCTCGTCGAACAGCATCACCTCGGGGTCCATGGCCAAGGCCCGGGCGATCGCCACGCGCTGCTTCTGACCGCCGGAGAGGGAGGCGGGCTTCGCGTCGATCTTGTCGGCCAGCCCCACCCGCTCGAGCAGGGTGCGGGCGCGCTCGTCCGCCTCGGACCGCGTCATCCTGCGCAGCTCCACCGGGGCGAGGGTGATGTTCTCGCGCACGGTCATGTGCGGGAACAGGTTGAAGTGCTGGAACACCATGCCGATGCGCTGGCGCACCTCGTCGATCCTCACCTCGGGGGCGGAGAGGTCGATGCCGTCCACCACGATGGAGCCGGAGTTGATCTCCTCGAGCCGGTTGACGCAGCGCAGCAGGGTCGACTTGCCCGAGCCGGAGGGGCCGATCACGGCCACGACCTCGCCCTCGGCGACCTCGAGGTCGATACCGGTGAGCACCTCGTTGTCCCCGAAGCTCTTGTGCAGGTCCTTGATGACGATCTTCTGGGTGGTCATACCGCGGTGTTCCTCTCCAGGCGCTGGGACAGCAGGGTCAGGGCGGTGATCACCACGAAGTAGATGACGGCCACCACGATCAGCACCTGCGAGGACTGATAGGTGGTCGCGATGATCTGGCGGGACTGGTACGTCAGCTCGGCCAGGCCGATGACGCTGAGCAGGGAGGTGTCCTTCAGCGTGATGATCACCTGGTTGACGAAGGTGGGGATCATGATCCGGAAGGCCTGCGGCAGCACGACCTTGCGCATCGTCGTCCAGCGGCCCAGGCCCAGGGAGCGGGACGCCTCGGTCTGCCCGGGGTCGACCGCCTGGATGCCGCCGCGGACGATCTCGGTCATGTACGCGCCGGTGTTCAGCGAGAGCGTGATCGCACCGGCCACGAAGGGGCTCATAGACACCTCGGGGAACATCTGCGGTATCGCGAAGAAGACGAAGAAGGCCTGCACCAGGATCGGGGTGCCGCGGAAGATGTACACGTACGCGGTGGTGAGCCAGCGGTAGGGTGCGATCCTCGAGATCCGCCCGAACCCTCCGATCACCCCGATCACGAGGGCGACGACCACGGCGACCACGGTGGACAGGACCGTCAGCCAGATGCCCTCGAGCAGCCGCGGCCAGTAGTCGATGGCCACGTCGATGACGCTGCCGCGCTCCTGGACCTCGGCCTCCTCGCCCTCGGCGCTGATGTAGGAGTCGACGATCTCGTCGTACTCCCCGCTCTCCTGGAGGTTGGCGAGGCCCGCGTTGAACGCCTCGATCAGCTCGGGGTTCTGGCCCTTGTTGACCGCGAGGCCGTAATCACCGCCGTAGTCCGGCTCGCCCACGGTCCGGAACCCGGAGCCCTGGGTGATGGCGTAGCCGATCACGGGATAGTCGTCGAAGTAGCCGACCGCGTGACCGGAGCGCACCGCATCGACCACGTCGGTGGTCTCCTGGTAGGTGTCGATCGTGTAGCCGTACTGCTCCTGGTGCTCCTCGGCCCATTCCTTGCCGGTGGTGCCGTTCTTGACCGCGACCACCTCGCCGTCGAGCTCCTCGAGGGACTCGACGTCGCTGCCCTCCAGCGCCGCGAACTGGACCCCGCCGGTGAAGTAGGGGTCGGTGAAGTCGAAGGTCTGCTGGCGCTCCTCGGTGATGGTCATCCCGGCGATGACGCCGTCGACCTGGTTGGACTGCAGCGCCTGCAGCGCGGCGTCGAAGCCGAGGGGCTGGAACTCGACCTCGAAGCCCTGGTCTTCGCCGATGGCGCGCAGCAGGTCGATGTCGATGCCGGTGAGCTCGCCGCTCTCGTCGGTGAACTCGAAGGGGGCGTAGGTGGTGTCCGTGCCGATGACGTAGGTGTCCTTCGGCTCGGCGGCGGCGGGCTGCAGCGTGGCCAGCCCGGTGATCGCCGCGAGGAAGAGGACGATCAGCAGGGCCCCACCCCTCCTCACAGCACGGACGGGTGCGGGTAACGACACCTGATCCTCCTTGAACGATGCGGTCACAGGTCGCTGTGCACCCTATCGCGGGCCTGCTGCCGGGTCTGACCGGCGAGCGCCGCGGCCACCGCGGGGATCGCGCGGGGCGTCATCGACAGGCTCGTCGCCCCTAGGCCCACGAGCAGCCCCGCGAGCTCGGGATCCGCGGCCGCCTCGCCGCACACCCCGATCGGGGTGCCGGCCACGGCGGCGCCCTCGCAGGCCGCGGCGATCAGGGCGAGGACGGCGGGCTGGGCGACGCTGCCGAGCTCAGCGAGGCCGCTGATCCGGCGGTCCGCCGCCATCGTGTACTGGGTGAGGTCGTTGGTGCCGATCGAGGCGACGTCGCAGGCGGCGAGCAGCTGCGCGGAGGTCAGGGCTGCGGCGGGGGTCTCGATCATGATCCCGACGCGCTCGATGCCGACGGCCCGGCTGCGGGCCACGAACTCCTCGGTCTCGGCGAGGGTGGTGATCATCGGGGCGATCACCTGCACCTGGGCGGCCGCTCCCTGCGCAGCGCGGGCGATCGCGGCCAGCTGCCGGTCGAGCACCCCGGGATGCAGCTGCGCCATCCGGTATCCGCGCATGCCGAGATCCGGGTTCGGTTCGGCGGGAACGGGGAGGAAGGGCAGGGGCTTGTCCGCTCCGGCGTCCAGGGTGCGCACCACGACCGGCCTGTCGGGGAACTGCGCGAAGATCTCCCGGTAGGCGCGGACCTGCTCGGGGATGCTCGGCTCCCGGGTGCGATCCTGGAACAGGAACTCGGTGCGCAGCAGTCCGATCCCGTCCGCGTGGGCGGCCGCGGCCGCTTCGGCGTCCTGCACGCTGCCGACGTTGGCGAGCAGCGGCACGCGGGTGCCGTCGGCGAGGACCGCTCCCCCGCCCGAATAGGGCGGTGCCGAGGTGCGCAGCGCCCGGGGCTGCGCGGTGCTCTCGTCGCTCACCCAGCCCTCGTCGGCATCGACCAGCACAGCGGTGCCGTCGGGGATCTCCCTCGCCCCGGCGGCTCCGACGATCGCGGGCAGGCCGAGCCGGCGGGCGAGGATCGCGGTGTGCGACTGCGGCCCGCCGACGACGGTGACCAGGGCGAGCACCTGGGCGGGGTCGAGCCCGGCGGTGTCCGCAGGGGCGAGGTCCTGCGCGATCAGCACGAAGGGCTCCGCGGCGGTGGGGATCCCCGGGGGCCGGTCCCCGCGCAGCGCGGCGAGGAGACGATCGCGCACGTCGCGCACGTCGGCGGCGCGCTCGGCGAAGGGACCGCCGAGCGCCTCGAGGCTGCCGGCGATCTGCTCCGCCGCCGCCCAGAGGGCACGGGGCGCCGGGGTGCGGCGGGTGCGCACGAGCTCCTGGGCGGCCTGCAGAAGTGCCGGGTCCTCCGCCATCTGCGCGGTCGCGGCCAGGATCTCGGCACCCTCCCCCGCCGCGCGCCCG
This sequence comes from Candidatus Brachybacterium merdigallinarum, assembly GCA_019115335.1. Taxonomy (GTDB): domain Bacteria; phylum Actinomycetota; class Actinomycetes; order Actinomycetales; family Dermabacteraceae; genus Brachybacterium; species Brachybacterium merdigallinarum. Next base: position 21,894 of record DXDT01000122.1, on the reverse strand, counting down.
GCACTCCGTCGCAGCTCCGCCGCGACCTCACGGGCCGCCGCCGGGATCCGCTCGGCCTCGGCCGCGGAGTCGGCACCCTCGGGCAGGGCATCGTCGCTCGGCGCCGGCACCGGCTCCCCCATCTGCCGCACCGGCCCGGCCGCCCTCCCGGGGCTGACTCCGATGCCGCGGATCCTCACAGCGTGAACCCGGCGGGGAACGGGTCGGTGGGGTCGAGCAGCTGCTGGGTGGTGGCGATGATCCAGGCGCTGCCGGTGATGGTGGGGATCACCGCGACGTGCTCACCCACGCGGGTGGTGTCCACGAGCCGTCCGGTGAAGGAGGTGCCGAGGAAGGATTCGCTCTCGAAGTCCTGGTCGAGGTCCAGCTCTCCTCGGGCGTGCAGGATGGCCATCAGGGCGCTGGTGCCGGTGCCTCCCGGGGAGCGGTCGAGCCAGCCGGGGTGGTTGATCAGCACGTGGCGGGCGCGGTGGGCGTCGGATCCGGGGGCGAGGAGCACGGCGTGCTCGCAGCCGGTGTACCCGGATTCGGGATGGGTGAGGGGGAACTGCTCGTTCACCGCGTCCATGATCGCTCTGCCGGCGGCGATCAGCGCGTCGGCCGAGTCCTTCTCGAAGGGGATCCCGAGCTCCTCGAGCTGCACGACGGCGTAGAAGTTCCCCCCGAAGGCGAGATCGCAGCGGAGGGTGCCGTGGCCGGACACCTGGAGGGGCTGGTCGAGGGCGTGGGCGTAGGAGGGGACGTTGCGGATCGTGGCGGAGGTGGCCTTGCCGGCCTCGACCTGCACGTCGACGGTGATCAGCCCGATCGGCGCGTCGAGGCGGAGGGTGGTGACGGGTTCGGTGACCTCGACCATGCCGGTATCCACCAGCACGGTCGCGACGCCGATGGTGCCGGCGCCGCACATCGGGAGCACCCCGGTGACCTCGATGAACAGCACTCCCCAGTCGGCGTCGGCCCGGGTGGGGGGCTGCAGGATCGCGCCGGACATCCAGCTGGTGCCGCGCGGCTCGCACATCAGCAGGGTGCGCAGGTGGTCGGAGTGCTCGATGAACCAGGTGCGGCGCTCCGCCATGGTGGTGCCGGGCAGGGCGGGCACTCCCCCGGTGACGACCCGGACGGGCAACCCCTCGACGTGCGCGTCGACGGTGTGCAGGATGCGGGTGCTTCTCAAGCGTTCAGCTCCTGGAGCAGGGCCGCGGGCAGCGCCGCGTGGGTGCGGGGCGGCCTGCGGCGGCCGATGTCGATGCCGAAGCGCTCGTGCAGTCGCTGCAGGTGGGCCTCGGCGCGGGCGGGGTAGTCGGGGGCGAAGGCGGTGGGGTCGATCGCGGCGATCAGCAGGCCCAGCCGTGGGGACTCGGTGCCGGTGTCGAAGGGGGCGGCGTCGAGGGAGAAGGAGCCGCCGGACATCGCCGCGAGCAGTTCGATGATCATCGCGATGTTGCCGCCCTTGAGGCCGCCGAAGGGCAGCATCACGCCGGTCAGCGCCGCGGCCGCATCGGTGGTGGGGTTCCCCTCGGCGTCCAGCGCCCAGTCCGCGGGGATCGGCTCCCCACGGTCGGCGGCGGCTCGGATGTTCACGAAGGCGGTGGCACTGGAGGCCTGATCGATGACACGGGGCCCGCTGGGGAGGGGCAGCGCGAAGGCGAGGGGGTTGGTGCCGGTCACCGGGGCGGTCGCGCCGTGGGTGGCCATCAGGGCCGGGGAGTTCCCCGCGACGATCGCGATCAGGCCCTGCTCGGCGAGCTGGTGCGCATAGTGGCCGAGCTCTCCGGCGGGGTAGGCCTCGTGCAGGGACAGCACGGCGACGCCGCAGGTCCGGGCCGCCTCGGTGAGGGCCGGGGCGGCGATGTCCACGGCGAGCTGGGCGGTGCCGCGGTCCGCGTCGACGGTGAGCACCGCGGCGCGGGGCTGGACGAGCCGGGGCTCGGCGGCACCGTGCAGCCGCCCGGCCTGCAGGGCGTCGAGGTAGTCGACCAGGTGGGCGGCGCCGACTCCGACCTTGCCGCGGCGCTCGGCGGCGACGGTGGCCGCTGCCAGGCTGCGGGCCATCGCGTCGGATGCTCCCGCGCGGCGCAGGGCATCGGCGCAGAGCAGCTCGAGGTCGGGCAGGGGGATGCGGTGCGCTGTCATATTCGTTCAGGCTAGCCGAGCGGACTCGACGACCGGCACTGGCTGGGCGAGACTCCTGCCATGAGCGACCACGAGACCTTCCGCGCCCGGCGTGACCGCGAGCTGTCCGCACCGCACGGGATCCTGGCTCAGGTGGGCCTGCACTGGGTGGATCCTGACGCCGGCGGGCAGTCCTTCGACGGGGTCCCGGGCCGCTGGGGGCTCACCGGAGCCGCCCTGTCGGTGTCCGGCGCGGGCGAGGAGCTCGAGATCCTGGAGGGCGAACCGGGGGACGTGCACCGGGCCCGCTTCGGGCGGGACGTCCATATCGAGGTGATCCGGCGCGGCGGCCGCACCGGGCTGCGCCTGCTGGATCCCTCCGCGCCCCGCCGCACCGGCTTCAGCGGCGTGCCCACCTACCCGGAGGACCCCGCCTTCGTGGTCACCGGCACCTGGCGGGAGCGCCCCACCGAGGTGACGGTGGGGGCGGCCGTGCCCTGGCTCGAGCATCATCTGCCCTCCCCCGGCATCGCGACGCTGGAGATCGCCGGCGTGCTGGTGGAGCTGGTGCTGACCGGCGAGTCGAGCATCCTGTTCACGGACGAGACCTCGGGGTCCACGAGCGCGGACTGGCGGGTGGTCGAGGCGGAGCTCGACGGCGGGTCGATCCGGGTCGACTTCCACCGGGCCGTGAACTTCCCGGCCGCGTTCAGCGCCTGGGCGACCTGCCCGCGGCCGCCGTCCGGCAACCACATCCCCGTGCCGATCCGGGCCGGGGAGCGACGGGTGGAGCGCACCGAGCGCTGACGGCGGAGGGTGCGGGATTCGAACCCGCGGTACGGGGCTACCGCACAATGGTTTTCAAGACCATCTCATTCGGCCGCTCTGACAACCCTCCTCGTGCCCGCAGGCACCCACGGGAGTCTACCGTCGTACTCAGGCCGCGCCGGCCGTCTCGGCGAACTGGTCCACGAACGCAGCCGTGCCCTCGAGGCTGATCTCCTCGGGGATCGCGGTCACGGTGATCACGCCGTCCTCGGTGCGCTGGTAGCAGACGATCGAGCTGCCCGAGCTGTTCGTCCCGCAGCTGCCCGTGCCGGCGGGGGTGTTGTCCGTCGCGATCTCCCCGGCGAGTGTGTCGTAGTCGGAGGCGAGCACGGTGGAGTCCACGCTGATGAGGATGCTCTCCTCGTCATGGGAGTACATGTGGGCCGGGCCGCTGCCGTCCATCAGCGAGAACGCGCCGACCTCCGGCGGCGGATCGGTCACGGCCGCGGCGGGGATCACGGCGTCCTCCGGCGCGGGGCCGGCGGCCGTCGCCTCAGCCTCTTCTTCCATCTCCTCCCCGCCCGCATCGGAGGCCTCCCTGGGCTCCTCGGTCTCGTCCGGTGCGTCCTCGGGGGCGGCCGTCGGGGCGGTCTCCGCTGTGGGGGCCTCCTCGCCCTCGCCTCCGCAGGCCGCCAGCGGGAGCGTCGACAGGGCGAGGGTGGACAGGAGCAGCACGGTCTTGCGCATCGGGGGTGTTCCTCCTCGGTCAGATGAGCTGTGCACTCCACACCATAGGCCGCTCACCAGGGAATATGCCGCCGGGTGCTGACTGGAAAGACGCGATGACGGGTCGGTCGCTGCTCACCGCACCTGGGTGCGGCGGACCAGCAGCAGCCAGACCGCGGCCGAGGCGAGGCCGATCGCGGCGATCACGCCCATCCACGACCACCAGCCCATGGTCAGCAGGTCCAGCAGGGCGCGTCCGAAGCCGTCCAAGAAGACGATCCCGGCCAGCAGGGCCACCACCAGCAGTGCCAGGACGGCGCCTGCGGTCCACAGGAAGCCCTGTCCGAACCGCAGGAACACGGTGGTGATGGCGGCCCCCAGGAGCATCGTGGCCAGCAGCACCAGGAAGGACTGGATCAGGGTCTGCCAGGCGGGGCCGGTGCCCACGTAGAGCACGTCGAAGAAGCGGATGTGCAGGCCGAAGCCGTCGGTGGCGACCTCGATGATCTTCCCGATCGTGATCAGCACGGAGTAGACGACGGCGTTGCCGAGGAACACCAGGCTCACGCCGGTGGCGAACTCCCGGCGGGTCACGCCGAGGCCGAGGGCGAGGGGGAAGTACTGGCCCATGGAGGTGAAGCCGTACCCGATCATCGGGCCGAGGATCGCGAAGATCGCTCCGTTGAACCTCATCCCCTCGTGCATCCCGGCCACGGCCTCGGGCCCCTGGGCGCCCAGAATCGCGCCGATGGCGAGGACCACGGCGAAGGCGATCGCCAGAGCGATCGGCTGCCAGCCGACGGCCTGCATCCGGTTGACGAAGTGCATGTCGATGACGCTGCGGTATCTCATGGCGGGTTCCTCTCAGCTCGAGCTGGTGGCATGGGTGGTGCGGTGGACGATGTACTCCTGCAGGGACACCGGGGCGACCTGAAGGCCGGCGGCGCGGGCCGCCTGTTCGGCGCGGCCCTCGCAGGCGTGGACGGTGGCGGTGGCGAGGCCGCCGATCTCCTGGATCCGCATCACGTCGCCGTGGGCGGCGAACTCCCGCACCTCCTCGGCCCGGCCGGAGACCTCGATGGCGGCACTCTGCAGCGTCTCGGCCTCCTCGTCGATCACCACGCGGCCCTCGTCCAGCAGCACCACGTGCTCGAGGAGGTTCGCGACCTCGTCGATGTGGTGGGTGGAGAGGATGACGGTGCGGGGGTGCTCAGCGAAGTCGGCCAGGAGCCGGTCGAAGAAGAGTCGCCGGGCGACAACGTCGAGACCGAGATAGGGCTCGTCGAAGAAGGTCAGCGGAGCACGGGAGGCGAGCCCGATGACGATGCCGACGGCGGAGAGCTGCCCCCGGGAGAGCTTCTTGATCGCCCGCTTCTGGGGGAGGCGGAACTCGCCGACGAGGTCGCGGGCGAGCTGCTCGTCCCAGTGCGGGTAGAGCCCGGAGGCGATGGACAGCACGTCCCGGGGCCGGAAGCCGTCGGGGTACTTCTGGCTCTCCTGGATGAAGCAGGTCTGGGAGAGCACGGGGACGTTCTCCCGGGGATCCTCCCCCAGCACCCGCATCTGCCCTGCTGTGGGGAACAGCTGGGCGGTCAGGAGCTTCATCAGGGTCGTCTTGCCGGCGCCGTTGCGGCCCAGCAGTCCGTGCACGCGGTTCTCGGTGAGGTCGAGCGTGACGTCCTCGACGGCGGCGACGTCACCGAAGCGCTTGGTCAGGTTGCGGGTCTCGATGGCGGTCATCGGGGTGCCTCCGTGGTGATCATGGCGGTCAGTTCGTGGGGGGCGATGCCCAGGTGGGCGGCCTCGCGCAGCAGGGGGACGATGTAGTCGCGGGCGAAGTCGTCGCGGCGGCGCTGTCGCAGCAGGTCGGCGGCTCCCGGGGCGACGAACATGCCCACCCCGCGGCGCTTGACCAGCACACCGGCGTCGGCCAGACGGTTCAGCCCTTTACCGGCGGTGGCGGGATTGATGCGCAGGAAGGCGGCCAGCTCGTTGGTCGAGGGCACCGGGGTGTCCTCCGGATAGGTGCCGTCGAGGATCCCGTCCTCGATCTGCTCCGCGACTGCGATGAAGAGCGGCTTCGACTCGTCGAGCATGCCCACCTCCTTGGTTCATTACTCCCCTAATGAACCACGGAACCAGTGAGCCGTCAAGCCATTACCGTGGATCCATGCGCGCACTGCAGATCACCGACGGATCCCTGGAGCTCGCCGAGCTGCCCGAGCCCTCTCCCGGCCCCGGCGAGGTGCTGGTCGACGTCACCGCCGCGGGCGTCAATCGCGCCGACGTCGCCCAGACCGCGGGGAAGTACCCGCCGCCGCCCGGAGCCTCCGACCTGCCCGGCCTCGAGGTCTCCGGTCACCGCCGCGATACCGGTGACGCCGTGGTGGCGCTGCTCGCGGGAGGCGGCTATGCGGAGGTCGTCGCCGTCCCCGAGCAGCAGCTGCTGCCGGCGCCGCACAACCTGGACCTCCTTGACGCCGCCGGCGTCATCGAGGTCACCGCGACCGTGGTCTCCAACCTCGTCATCGAGGCGGGGCTGCGCGCGGGTGAGACGGTGCTGATCCACGGAGGCACGGGCGGGATCGGCACCACCGCGATCCAGCTGGCCTCCGCCCTCGGTGCGCGGGTGCTCACCACCGCCGGGTCCGACGCCGCCGCCGCACAGCTGCGCGAGCTCGGCGCCGATCATGCCTGGAACCGGCACACGACCGATCTGCCCGGCGAGGTCGAGGCGCTCGGCGGCGCCGACGTGATCCTCGATGTGATCGGCGGCTCGGCCCTGGGCAGCAACGTCTCGATGCTGCGCGAGCACGGGCGCCTGGTGATCATCGGCACCCTGGGCGGTGCGAGCGGCGAGCTGCCGATCGGGCAGCTGATGGGCAAGCGGGCTCGGGTCATCGGCACCACGCTGCGCTCCCGCGCCCCGCAGGCCAAGGGCGAGATCCTCGAGCGCACCCGCGAGCTGGTGTGGCCGCTGCTGGCCGACGGCACCCTGCGGATCCCGATCCACGCCCGCCTGCCGCTCGAGCGGGGCAATGATGCCCACGCGATCCTGCGCGAGGGCGGTCACCTCGGCAAGGTGATCCTGGAGGTCAGCTCCGAGGGTCCTTGACCTCGTCGTTGCCGGGGAGCACGTGCGTCATCGCCTCCCAGGCCTCGATCGAGGGCACCGGCACGAGGAGGAAGGCCCCGTCCGAGGTCTCCTCGAGCACGAAGTAGCGATCCCCGGCTCGCAGGTACACCGACAGCTTCTCGACGGGCTGTCCCTCGGTGCCGGTCCATGCGGCGCGACTCTGCACGAGCTGCCAGGACGCACTGGCTGCTTCGGGATCGATGCTGTCCCCGACGGCGAGCAGCAGGCGTGCGAATGCCGCCTCCCTCGTCTCGCCGTCCTCGGCGGAGAGGTCGAGGATCAGCCCCGGATCCACCTCGAGCGCCGGCTGGCCCTGCTCCGGCGCGGTGCCCGGCTGAAAGCGCACCAGTCGTGCGATCTGGCCGTGGAGGATCGGGAACGGGCTGACGGCCAGCTCCCCGCGGTCCTCTCCCCCGTCACTGAGTCGGACGGACACCGCATTGGCTCCGGCATCGATGTGGTGCTGGTGGCTCCCGCCCGGCCCGGAGTTCACGATCGTCACCGAGAAGACGGTCCTCGTCAGCGCTTCTCGCATGGCGTCCAGCAACGGGTCGTCCGGGCTGGCACCGCCCTGCACCCCCGATTCGCGGAGCACCGCGGCGAGTCCGGAGGCGTCCGGGAGCGCGCCGAGTCGCTCACGGAGCTTCTCCAGACGTCCGGGGGTGCCTCGGAATGCACCTGTGGGGTCGTACGTGGTCGCCATCAGCGGTCCTCCTCGGGCACGCGGATCTGCACGGAGTCGACGATGGCGCGGAACTGCGCCGATGCCAGGGAATCCCGGAATGACATCGACGTCAGCACCAGGGAGACCACGAAGCCCTCCCGCACGGTGAAGATCTGGCGGGAGACGACGGTCATCTCCGTCGGGGCCGGGGCGGTCTGCAGCGAGGCGCGGAACCATCCGCGGTCGCCGGCGACCTCGATCTCACGGTCATCGATCACGTGGAGATCGGGGGTGGCATCGTGCGCCTGGATCAGGAACAGCCCCTGCAGCTCCTCGAGATCGGTGGGGGCCTCCTCCGTCAGGCGCTCGACGGTCACGATGAGGTTGTCGCCGAACGGTCCTGCCTCCTCCCCGTCGAGGTTCGCGAGGAAGGAGTCGGGCTCCGAGGTGAGCTGGGTGTGCCAGCCGGCCGGGGCTCCCACTGTCACCGTGAGCCCGTCGGTCGCGGGGAGGGAGAACTCGTGCTCGATGAGCTCCACTGACTTCGTCAAGATGTCCTCTGTTCCTGCCGTCGATCGGCATCAACCGAGCAACCAGTCTACGACTGCGTTCGCCGCACCGCTTCCGACGAAGCCGCCGACCGCTGCTCCGACCACTCCGCCGACCGCCGCACCGATCACGTTGCCGGCGCCCGGGAAGACCGAGCCGATGAGGCCGCCGAGGGCGGCCCCGGCCTTCGCCCCGCCCCATGCGCCGGCGACGCCTCCGGCAACGTTCGCGCCCCCGTCGGCGACGGCTCGGAGCCCGCGCTCGAGAGGGTTCAGGCTCGGGTCGTTCCAGTCCTCGATGAGCCTCTCCACCCCGGAGAAGAGTCCGGTGGCGACGTTCCCGATGGGCCCCAGCCACTTCGCGGCGCTCTTGAGGCCGTAGGCGCTGCGGAGCCAGGGCACGATCCCCTTCTCGCCGTGGTGGGCGAAGATCTTCCAGGCTTCCTTGAGCATCCGGTCGGGCCTCGCACCCATAGGTCCGTTGGCGAGGGCGGTGGCGATGGAGTTGATCCATGCCGCGGGACTGCTCGGGAGCATGTCGCCCCAGTCGAAGTCCCCGACCTTGAAGATGTTCCCCAGTCCTTCCAGGAACCCTTCCAGGGCGTTGGCGACCGAGGCCATGTCCTGTTCCTGCGCATGCTCGGACAGCTCACGGGCCAGCTTCCAGAGCTGCTCGACGGCAGGGTCGATCGTCCCCGAGCGCACGGAATCCCACTGGGACCTGAAGTCCTCGGCGTCCGGGCCGATCCAGAACGCGTCGATGCCCCCGATCACCGAGCCGAGCTCGTCCGCCCGCTCGGAGATCGTCACCTTGCGTTCAGCCAGGCGCTCGGCGAAGGTCTCGCCCTGCGCTGTATCCATTCCGTAGAAGGCCACGTCATCCCCTGTTGTCAGATTCGTATGCGGATCATTCTGACGCAGGGTGGCTCACGGGTCGATGGGGAGCACTCCCCATCCCGCTCCGATGCGACACTGAGGCCATGTACGAGGACCAGATCGGAACCCGCCTCATCGTCTCCGCCGTGCTCACGCTCGTGGCCCTGTCGATGCTCGGCTACTGCGCCTGGGCCCGCCACGGCGGGAGCCCTCGAGCCCGTCAGTGGATGGACGGGCACACGGGCGGCTGGAACTGGTTCGATGAGCGGATGACGGTGCTCGGCGCACCCGCCATCGCGCTGATCTGCCTCTGCGTCGCGGCGAGCCTGCTACCGGTCGTCGGGAGGTATCTGCTGGTGATCACGATCCCGGTGGGATTCCTGCTGCTGATCCCCGTGCTGGTGACGATCCTGCCGTTCATCCCCCTGCCCGGCTTCCTCTACCCGCGCTGGGCCCGACCGATGCTGCGCCGTCAGCGCTGAAGCAGCTCCAGCACCCGCACGGTGCCGTCCTCGTAGACCGAGCCGGTGACCACGTCCGCGACGTCCTTGACGCCCTGCGGCGCCTGGCCCATCGCCACTCCCACTCCGGCCCAGGCGAGCATCTCGGTGTCGTTGAAGCCGTCTCCCACCGCCACCGTGTGCGCGAGCTCGATGTCTAGCCGTTCCCGCAGCACCTCGAGGGCGGAGGCCTTGGAGACCCCGGGCGCGGCCATGTCCAGCCAGGCGGTCCAGCCGATCGAGTACTCGACGCCGTGCACCCCGGATTCGGCGATGACCTCGGAGAACTCCTGGGGGGTGAGGTCGGGGACGTGGACGACCACGCGCACCGCCTCCAGCCCCATCAGCTCCTCCAGCGGGCTCTCGATGGCCTGCACCCCGAAGCTGGCGTCCTGGAACCCGGCGGTGGAGTGGAAGCTGCCGTCGGCCATCTCGACCGCGTAGTGCGCATCGGGGGCGACATCCCGGAGGGTGGCCAGCGCATGGCCGGGCTGGAAGGCGCGGGTGTCGATCACGCGGTGGCCGCCGTCGGCCTCGGGGTCCATCTCGACGGTGACGGCCCCGTTGGAGCAGACGGCGTAGCCGCGGGTGATCCCGGCGGCCTCGACGATCGGCAGGGTCGCGCCGAGGGAGCGGCCGGTGGAGATGACCACGGTGTGCTCGCGCGCCGCGGCCTGCAGCGCCTCCCGCATCGGCGGGGACATGACGCCGTCGTGATCGACCAGGGTCCCGTCCACGTCGAGGCCGATCAGCAGCTCCTCCCCGGCGAGGCCGTGCAGCGAGTCGGCGAGGGCGCTCGTGGTCGTCTCCATGGCGGGGAGTGTGTCAGCGTGATCTGACCTGCGGGTGAACCGGCGGTGACGCAGAGCCTCCCGGAGCCGTCGGATCATGCGACGACCTCGAAGATCTCGCGACCGCCGAGGTAGGGCCGCAGACCCTCGGGGACCACCACCGAGCCGTCGGCCTCCTGGTGGTTCTCGAGGATCGCGGCGAGGAACCGCGTGGTGCCGAGGGTGCCATTGAGGGTGGCGACGGGGCGCAGGCCGTCCTCGGTGCGCTCGCGGATGTTCAGCCGACGCGCCTGGAACTGGGTGGTGTTCGAGGTGGAGGTCAGCTCGCGGTAGGTCTCCTGCGACGGCATCCACGCCTCGCAGTCGAACTTGCGGGCCGCGGAGGTGCCGAGGTCGCCGGCGGCGGTGTCGATGATGCGGTAGGGCACGTCGATCCGCGCCATCATCTCCCGCTCCCAGTCCAGCAGCCGCTCGTGCTCCTCGTAGGAGTCCTCGATGCGGCAATAGGAGAACATCTCGACCTTGTGGAACTGGTGGACGCGGATGATGCCACGGGTGTCCTTGCCGTAGCTGCCGGCCTCGCGGCGATAGCAGGCGGACCAGCCCGCGTAGCGCAGCGGTCCCTCGGACAGGTCGAGCACCTCGTCCTTGTGGTAGCTGGCCAGCGCCACCTCGGAGGTGCCGACGAGGTAGAGGTCATCACCCTTGTCGAGGTGGTAGACCTCGTCCGCGTGCTCACCGAGGAAGCCGGTGCCCTCCATCGACTCGGGCAGCACCAGGGTGGGGGTGATCATGGGGGTGAACCCGGCCTTCGTGGCCTGGTCGATCGCGGAGTTCAGGATCGCGAGCTCGAGCTGTGCGCCGACCCCGGTGAGGAAGTAGAAGCGGGCCCCGGAGACCTTCGCGCCGCGGGCCATGTCGATCGCGCGCAGACCCTCGGCGATCTCGAGGTGGTCCTTGACCGGGTGGTCGAAGACGGGGGTCTCGCCGACGATCTCGCGCACCACGAAGTCCTCTTCGAGGCCCTCGGGGGCGCCGTCGGAGAGGTTCGGGATGGACCGCAGCAGACGGTCGCGGGTGGCGAGCTGCTCGGCGGTCTCGCCCTCGAGGCGCTTGACCTCGGCGGCGAGCTCCTTGACCTGGGCGAGAAGCTCCTGCTTCTGCTCCCCCTGGGCCTGGGCGACCTGCTTGCCGAAGGACTTCTGCTCGGCCCGCTTGGCCTCGAAGGCGGTGGTGGACTCCCGCCAGCGGGTGTCGGCCTCGAGCACGGCGTCGACCACGGAGGCATCGCGCCTCCGCGCCCGCTGGGCGTCTCGGACAGCGTCAGGGTTCTCGCGCAGGTGCCGCAGATCGATCATTGCCTCAGGGTACCCGGGTCGCGGGGCCCTACTCTGTCACCATGGACCAGACACTCCTCGTGCTCAGCATCGTCTCGGTGCTGACCACGATCATCACGATCGCTCTACTGGCGGTGGTGCTGCGGCGCCAGGCCCGCCACCGTCGGGAGCTCGCCGCCCTCGAGGCCGCCCGGCAGCCCGCCGCGGACCCGGGTCCCGACGACGGCGCCGAGGACGATCCGGATCGTCTGCGCACGGTCGCGGTGGTGCTGAACCCGTCGAAGTTCGAGAAGACGGAGTCGTTCCAGCAGCGGATCCGCGAGGTGGTGGAACGGATCGAGGGTGCCCGGACCCTGTTCTACGAGACCACGATCGATGATCCCGGCCGGGGCCAGACCGAGCAGGCGCTGCGGGACGGCGCGGATCTGGTGATGGCCGCGGGTGGTGACGGCACGGTGCGGATGGTCGCCTCGGTGCTGGCCGGGACCTCCACCCGGATGGGGATCATCCCCGCGGGCACCGGCAATCTCCTGGCCCGCAACGTGGACATCCCGCTCGAGGATCCCTCTGCCGCGATGACGGCGGCACTGACCGGCGAGGACCGGCAGGTGGACGTGGGCTGGCTGCGGGTGGGCGACTCCTCCGCCGGGGCGCTCGCCGCTGAACGGCAGATCTTCCTGGTGATCGCAGGGTTCGGGGCCGATGCCGAGATGATCGGCTACACGGATCCGAAGATGAAGAAGCGGATCGGCTGGATCGCGTACGTGTTCGGCGGGGTGCGCACGGTGCTGGGCCGCTCGGTGGACGTGGTGGTGCAGCTGCCGGACGAGTCCCGGCACGCCCACAAGGCCCGCACGGTGCTGCTGGGGAACGTGGGCAAGCTGCCCGGCGGGTTCGTGCTGATGCCGGATGCGACGATCGACAACGGGCAGCTCGAGGTGGTGGTCGCCGGATGGCGCGGCGCTGCGGGCTTCAGCCAGGTCGCGACCCAGGTGATCAACCCTAAGCTCACTCCGCGGATCGGGCCGAAGCTCTCGAGCATGAAGCGCTATCTGACACCGGGGGTGCGGGTCACGACCACGAAACCGCAGCCGGTGCAGCTCGATGGGGACACGGACGTCGAGGCGACCCACATGATCGCGACGGTCGATCCCGGGGTGCTGCGCCTGCGGGTGCCGATGCCCCGCTGATCAGCGGGGGCTGATCATCCCGGTGAGGCGCTCGACCCACTCCCGAGCCTCGTCGTAGGCGGTGTCTGCGAAGTCCTCGCGGATCTCGGGCCGCTGCCCGTCCACGCGCGGGTAGGAGCCGAGGTAGTGCACCACCGGGCAGAGCCGGTGGAGGGCGCGCAGGGCCGCGGCGACGCGACGATCCTCGATGTGCCCCTCGACGTCGATCGAGAAGGAGTACCGGCCCAGGAAGTCGCCGACGGGGCGGGACTCGATGCGGGACATGTTCACGCCGTTGGAGCCGAGGATCTCGAGCGCCTCGAGCAGCGCCCCGGAGCGGTTGTGGGGCAGCTGGATCACGAGGGTGGTCTTGTCCGCGCCGGTGCGGGCGGGGATCCGACCCTCGCGGGTGACCAGCACGAAGCGGGTCTGGGCGCCCTCGTAGTCCTCGATCTGCTCGGCGAGGACGGTCAGCCCGAAGTGCTCGGCGGCCAGCGGGGAGCAGACGGCGGCGCGGCCACGGGACTCCTCGGGGCTCTGCTGGGCGAGATCGCGGGCGGCGGCGGAGGTGGAGGAGGCCGCGGCGACACGGGCTGTCGGCACGTGGGCGCGCAGCCAGCCCTGGACCTGGGCCTGGGCGTGGGGGTGGGAGGAGACGACCTCGAGCTCCTCCAGCGGGATCGGCTCCCGGGCGGCGAGCACGAAGGTGATCTGGACGACCTGCTCGGCGACGATGGTGATGGAGTCGGTCGAGCCGAGCACGTCGAGGGTCCCGGAGACGCCGCCTTCGACGGAGTTCTCGATCGGCGCCATCAGCGCGTCGATGTCCCCGGCGAGGAGGTCGGTGGTGGCGGTGGCGACGGAGGTGAACGGCACCAGCTCCGCATCCTGCTGTGCGAACTCCTCGGGGACCTCTGTGAGGGCCTGCAGGAGAGCCTGGTGGGTGAAGGTGGTCTCGGGGCCGAGGAATCCGTACCGCATGGAACGCAAGGGTACGACACCTGCACGATCAGAACGGCGGGGGTTCAGCGCAGTGCTCGTCGCCGGGGTCTTCGCCGTAGTCGTTCGCGTCCAGCGCCCGCATCTCGTCCATGATCCGGGCGAAGGTCCCGTTGGCCTCGAGGGCATCGAGCTCGAGATGCCACTGGAAGGTGTCCCAGGAGTCCTGGAGGGCCGCGGCGAGCAGCGGGGTGGTGAGGTCCCGGTTCTGCCGCAGGACCGCGCGGGCACGATGGCGGCGCACCGTCCAGGTGGTGGTGGTCGGGTCGTCCGGGTCGCGAGAGGGGTCTATTCGGCGCCTGGTCTTGAGGTCGTGGTGCCTCCAGCACAATCGGTGGAGGTTCTCGATGCTGGTCGGGCCACCGGCTTCGGGGCAGTCGTGGCGGTACTCCTCGATGTGGTCGTTCTCCCCGATGCTGCTGGTGGAGCGGTCGCAGCCGGGAGCGGCGCAGAGCGGGTCGACCAACCGCAGGTACTCCTCCATCTCGCGACCGGGCCGGTACTGCTTCGGTGCGGCGGGGAGGAAGCGCCCGGCGACGGGGTCGGTGAGCACGCGATACAGGGTGGACTCCTCCGCGGCGAGGCGGCGGGCCATGTCTGCGGGGATCGGGATGGTGCCGTCCAGCGTGGCGGGAGCCTCGGAGTGACCGAGCAGCGAGAGCACGGGGACGGTGACGTTGAGGCGGAACCTCTCGCGGGGCACCTCGATGCCGCCGGTGTCCAGCACGCTGCGGGTGAGCACGGCGTAGCGCAGGGCGGCCAGCCGCATCGGGCGGCCCTGTGCAGCGACGTCCCCGTCGAGATCGAAGGGGATCGGGGCCGGTTCGGAGTCCTCCGCGAGGGCGTGGCGCTGGGCGGCCTGGACCGCGTGCCCCGCCCGGTCGAGGCGGCGGCTGAGGGCCAGGATCTCGGGGATCGGCCCGGTAATGGTGAGGCAGGCGGTGCCCTCGCCCTCGTGCGGCATCGACAGGGCGACGTCTCGGGTGTCCTCGGGCCGGGTGCGCCCAGCATGAGCGTCGAACCAGGCGATCAGCTGGCGCAGCTCGGTGCGGAAGCGCTCGAGGGGGATCGATCGCAGATCCCAGCCCGCGATCTGCTCGTCCACGATCACGCGCCGCTCCGGGTCGAGGTGGCGGACCGAGCGCAGCAGCAGCGTGAACCAGGCCGCGGGCATCTCCCCCGCCGACAGTGCATGGAAGCACTGCGGCATGTCCGAGGTCGCGATGTGCGCGTCACGCAGCTGGGTGCCGGCCTCCCGGGTGGTGGTGCGCAGAGCGATCGCGATGACGAGATCGTTCTCCTCGCGATCGTCGGCGAGATCTGCCTGATCCCGCTCCACCCACAGGGTCGAGAGCTCCAGGAGCATCACGGCGTACGCCCGGGAGGCGGCGGCCTGCAGGGACAGCAGGCGCTCCGCAGAGGCCGCTTCCGGAGAGCCGGGATCGACGTCCCCGCGCTCAGCGAGAGATTCGGGGGTGAGGGGCCGACGAGCCCGGACGCGCCGTCTCGGCGGCGCGGCGGGCGGGCTGGTGTGCGGCGCAGTGGGTCGTTCGCTGGATTGTTCGCTGTGCTCGAGAACCGTCATGCCTGCCACCTCCGTCCCGCGTCATCGCAATGCGGTCAGCTGCTCGACCGCACTGTCCCTGCTCCATGTCCTGGCTGCCACTCGGGGTATTTCCCGAGACGCTCGTGGGATTTTTCTCGAAAGGTCCCTCGATCTTCTGCCATGACCCATTCTAGAAGGCACACCCAACTCCCACAAGGGCTTCTCGATAATGCCCCAAAAATGTGGATAACCGGGCATTGTGGAGGAACCGTTCACCCCGCGACCTTCGAAATCACCGACACCGACAGTCCACGGCCGCTCACGGACGCTCACACCACCCCCATGTGGACATTCGCATTCAATTGTCGGAGCCGAGTGATATTTTGTCGGAGCGGGGAGGAATGCGCGGGACTGGGAATATCGGCCGGAGATAGCGGTCGAGCACAGCGATCGAGAATATCCGGTCGATTCGCCGATCCTCGCGCAACGAGGTCTCAGTCGCCGAGGAGCTCCCCACGGGCGGCGGCGAGGATCTGGGCCGGGGTGTGGCCCGCTTGCAGGGCGTCGGCGATCGGGGCCGCGAGCAGGGCTCGCAGCGCGGGGTCGAGCTGCGCCTCCGGGGCGGGGGCGGCCGCCTCCGCGGCCGCCTGTGCATCCGGTGCGATGCAGGTGCCGGCGCCTCGACGGGTGAGGACCACCCCTGCCTCCTCGAGCTCCTTGTAGGCGCGGGCCACCGTGCCCGTGGCCAACCCCAGTTCGGTGGCGAGCGCCCGGATCGCCGGGAGCCGGTCGCCCGGGGCGAGCTCGCCGCTGAGCACCTGCGCGATCACGTCTCGTCGCACCTGTTCGAAGGGATCGAGCGGGGAGCTGGGGTCGATGGGGATCAGTGCCATGGCTGACATTGTCCCGCACCCTCCCCGCGGCCGAACAGGCTCCCCACGTAGCATCGCCTCGTGCTCCCCGCGTCCCGCCCCGCCCCCCGACCGCTCGCGCTGCTCGGGCTGGTCGTGATGCTGGTGCTCGGCGTCCTGCTGAGCGGCCCCTCCCCCGCACGGGCCGACGGGCCCGACGAACCGGTGGGCCTGGTGATCGTCACCTCGGGCCTCGGCTGGGAGGACGTCTCCCCCGAGGCCACTCCGACGCTGCAGTGCCTGGCCGATCGCTCCGGTCTCGGCGCGATGAACACCACCTCGACCACCGTCGTCTCCACGCAGCGGCAGGGGGTCGAGACGCTGCGCACCGGCTACCGCGGCCTCGCCGAGGAGGCGCCGCGCACGAGCGGCATCCCCACCCCGCCCACCGACCAGTGGGAGCAGCTGCCCGTCGACGTCACGACCCTGAATCTCGGCGGATCTGGAGCAGAGGCTAGCGGCGCAGACGGCACCGACGTCGCGGAGGCGCTCGGCGCTGGAGATCTGGTCGAGGTCATCGCGCCGTCCCTGCCTGAGAACGGCGACCCGGCCCGTGCGGACGCCCTCACGGCGCTCGACGGGACGGTCGCCGCGGTGCTCGAGGAGCTCGGCGGCTGCGAGGCCGCGGGCCTGCCGCGCACCCTGCTGGTCTCCGTCGCCGCGACCGATCCGGAGGATCCCGCGGAGGTCGAGCGCACCGGCGCGGTCGCCTCCCGCACCGTCGGGCTGCAGGTCGTGATGGACACCGCCTTCCCCGGTCAGACGCTGACCAGCGGCGCCACCAAGCAGACCGGTGTCGTCGTGCTCACCGACGTGCTCCCCACGCTCCTCGGCTCCCACGACGCGAGCGCCGACGGGCTGATCCCCGGGCAGCCGCTGCGCGGCGTCGATCACGATGATCCGCAGCAGCTGGCCCTGGACCGCTCCCTGGCCGCCGCCGAGGTCGATGCCGCGACGGTGCCGGCGCTCGGATCCTGGCTGGCGCTCGGGGTGATCGGCCTGGTGATGATCCTGGTGCCACCGCTCGCCCGTCGGCCCCGGGTCCGGGCGATCGGCCGGGCGCTCGCGGCCGTCGCGCCGCTCGCGCTGCCGGTGGGGCTGTTCGCCTCTCTGGTGCCGTGGTGGCGGTCGGAGAACCCGACGCTCGCGCTGACCGGCGTGGTGTGGGGAGGCTGCCTGCTGCTCTCCGCGATCGTGCTGGGCGGGCCGTGGCGCCGTCATCCCTTCGGGCCGGTCGGGGTCTCCGCGGCGCTGATCGCCGTGCTGATGCTCGGCGAGTCCGCGACCGGGTCCCGGTTCCAGCTGTCCTCGCCGCTCGGGTCGCAGCCGATCTCCGGCGGGCGCTTCTACGGGCTGTCCAACCACCTGTTCGGAATGGTTCTGGCGGCGGCGATGATGGCGCTGCTGTGCCTGTTCACGGTCCTCGCCACGGCGCGGGCCCGCACCCTCTGGACCCTGGTCGTCGGAGGGCTGGTCGCAGCGGTGTGCGTGGCCCCCTCGATGGGGGCCGACTTCGGGTCGATGCTCGCCACCGTCCCCGCCTTCGGACTGCTCGCGCTGCTGGTCTCCGGGATCCGGCTGCGGCTGTGGCACGTGCTGGCCCTCGGCGCGGGCGGCGGAGCGGCGGTGCTCGGGGTCTCGTTCGTGGACTGGCTGCGGCCCGCCGAGGACCGCACCCACCTGGGCCGGTTCATCGACGAGCTGCTGAGCGGGGAGCTGCTCACCGTGATCATCCGCAAGCTCGCCCAGAACGTCGCGATGACCACCGGCTATCCGGCCCTGCTAGTGGTGATGATCCTGGCGCTGCTCGCCTCGGTCGCGGTCCTGATGCCCAGGATCCTGCGCTGGCGGAGCCTCGCCGCACTCGACCAGCAGCATCCCACCGCCTACGCGGTGCGCCTCTGCCTGGTGGTCGGCACCTGGGTGGGCTACCTGGTCAACGACACCGGTCCGGTGCTGGTCGCCTCGATCTTCGGGATCTGGCTCGCGCTGCTGCCCGCGGTGCTGCCCCGCCGGGAGGACGTCTAGGAGTCGCTCTTCGCGCTGTTCTCCGCGTCGACCGCGGCGTGGACCACCAGCGAGGCGTACTCGTCAGGGGTCAGCGGCGAGTCCAGGCTCGGCGGGATCTCGGGCTCGCCGGCGTCGAGGTGGCTGGCGATGATCACCGCGTGCTCCGGGGTGAAGGTCCCCGAGACCGGGGCGTCGTGCAGGCGCGTGGCCAGGAGGTCCAGATCCGTGCCTGCGAGGAACACGGCATCGTCCGGGGCGAAGTCGGCATCCACCGGCAGGTCCCGCAGCAGACGGTCCAGCGCAGCGATGTCCGCATCGGCCAGGGCCCGGGTCTGCTCGTCGGAGAAGGTGCCGGTCACGGGCAGGTCCGCGAGGTCCGCCGCGTCACGGCCGGGAGCGACCGGGGCATCAGGAGCACTGCGCACCTCGTGCTCCCCGGTCTCCTCGATGTCGTCCAGCGGGGTCTCCGGCTCGATCTCCACCGGCGGCTCCGGGGCGATGGTGCGCCGACGGGCCAGAGCGCGCAGCACATCACGCAGCTGGGCGGCGCGGTGCAACTGACCGCGCAGGTCGCTGCCGGTGGCGCGGTGATGGAGCTCCGCCTCGATCTCCTTGACCCAGAACCCGCCGGTGAGCGCGTCGATGGTCAGGGAGGTCTCCACCCCCCAGCCGGCCGCGAGCGGCTGGCACGCCTCCCAAGTCTCACGGGTGATGCAGCGCGTGCCGGACAGCGGCTGGGTGGGGGTCCAGCCGGTGGCCTTCTCGATGCCGCGGCGGGCGGTGCGGACCACGAAGCCCATCCCGGCGGCACCCTCCTGCGGGGGCAGCAGGGCGATCGCCATGTCCACGCCGTCCTCCAGCACCGCGTCGACCAGGGGCTGGGCGCCGCTCGCGCTCGCTCCCATGTCCGCGTCCAGGAACAGCAGGGCGCGCGGCTGGGCGGGGGCGGGGTCGATCACCGGCAGCGGGCCGGTGTGGCCGGGCTCGCGGGGCTCGGCATGCAGCTCCTCGATGAAGCTGTCGCCGCCGTCGGCCCGGTCGGTGTCCTCGCGCATCTGCACCAGCTGGGCGCCAGTCGCCATCGCCGCGGCCTTGCCGCGGTTGGTCTTGTGCCGCACCACTAGGGCGTCCGCCCCCATGGCGACCGCCGCGGTGGAATCGGTGGAGCCGTCGTCGACGACCACCACGATGTCCACGCCGTGCAGGGCGCGCGCCGCATCGATGGTCGCCTCGATGCGGTCGGCCTCGTTCTTGGCAGGGATCACCACAGCGACCCGCTCCGGGCGGTGCGCCGTGAGCGGTCCCTCGCTGCTCATCGCAGGGTCACCTGACGGGCGACGATGCCGCCGCGCGCACGCCGCTCGAGGGCGGTCAGCGGCTCCTCGACGGCCAGCGCCTCCTCGAAGCGGGTGCGGAACGCCTCGATCTCCCCCGCGAGACCCTCGACGCCCGTGCCCTTGGGCAGGTCCCAGACGGGGACCGAGAGGCCGTCGGCCCGGAACGAGCCCGCATACTTGGTGCCCTCGCCGACGCCGGACTCGCGCCGAGCGTGGAGGCGGGTGACGGCGTCGATCACGCGATCCTCGTCGGCGTCGAGCACCCAGCGCAGATGCTCCTTGGCGCCGGCGTCCACCCAGTAGGCGTGGGGCAGGCCCGGAACGGACGCGGTGGGGAGGATCGACTCGTTGGCGTGCTGCAGCGAGTGCTCCACCTCGGCGGTGCGCTCCGCGCCCGGATCGATCCAGAAATCGAAGGTGTCGTGGAGGGTGATCTCGAAGTCGCCGTCCAGGTCCAGGATGTCCTGCAGACGGGGCGACTCGGCGGTGACCTGCACGGTGGGGACGGGAGTGCCGTTCTCGGCGGCGAGCGCGTCGAGGATCGCCTGGCCGAGGCCGCGGGAGAGGTCACCGCCGGGGTAGCTGGCCTGGATGCCGACGGTGATGGTGCCGTCCGAGCGGCGGACTGCGGGCCAGGCCATCGGCAGGATCGTCGCGATCACGACATCGGCCGCGCCGTGCTCGGAGGTGGTCTGCACGCTCATCGTCGCCGCCGGGATCAGCTGACGCATCGCCACCAGATCGCGTTCGTTCGGCAGTCCCTCGAAGGGGCGGCGCACCAGGTCGTTGGTCGAAGGGGAACTCATGCCGGGAAGTCTACCGACCGGCAGGCGGCTTCAGGGCGTCGCGGGGTGCATCCCGACGTCCATGAGCTCCCGGGCCCGCTCCTCGAGGTCCAGCGGCTCGACGCCGTCGAGCATGTGCAGGGCGAAGTCCTGGCTGAACCGCTCGAAGAAGTGGGTGCCGCGCACGGAGTTGCCGTGCAGGTCCAGCTGCGGGGCATAGCTGGCGACCCCGAAGCGGGAGGGCAGGGCGGCGATGATGCCGCCGCCCACGCCGGACTTCGCTGGCAGGCCCACGTCACTGACCCAGTCCCCCGCGTTGTCGTACATCCCGCAGGTGAGCATCACCGAGAGCACCTGCCGGGCCGCGACCCGCGAGAACACCTCCTGGCCGGTCAGCGGGTTCGTGCCGCCGGAGGCGAGGGTCGCTGCCATCACCGCGAGATCGGTGACCGTGGTCAGCACGGTGCAGCCCTCGGTGTACCCGGCGACCACCTCGGCGGCGTCCTCGCTCATGGAGCCGGCCGCGCGCAGGATGTAGGCGAGCGCCAGGTTGCGGTCCGCCTGCTCCATCTCCTCGACCAGGGTGGGCTCGTGCAGCTCGAGGGTGCGGCCCGCGGCGGCGTCCAGCACCTCCCGCAGCCGCTGGGTGCGCTCCTCCTGGGTGGGGCCGAGCATCGCATGGGTGCGGATCGCACCGATGTTGACCAGCGGGTTCTTGGGCTTCTTGGAGTGGGGGTCGAGGCTGAGGGCGTTGAACTCCTCCCCCGTCGGCTCCTCGTCGACGATCGAGTCGACGTACTCCATGCCGTGCAGGTCGATCGCCGCACCATAGGCGAAGGCCTTCGAGATCGACTGCACCGGGAAGGCGTGATCGGTGCCCGCGGCCGTGATCTCCCCGTCGATCGAGCAGATCGCGACCGCGAGATGGTCCTCCCGGGCGCCCGAGACGTAGGAGAGCTCGGGCACCGCGCCGTCGGCCTCCGCACTGCCGGTGATGCCCCGGTCCGGGAGCACTGCCTCGGGATGTTCGGCAGCGGTCACGGTGGACAGGGCGGTGAGCAGGCGGTCGAGATACAGATCCAGGGAGCTCGTCACAGCCCCGACGGTACAGGTCGCCGTCGGGCCCGTGCGCCCGCGCGGGCTACTCGTCAGCGCTGGGCGCGCTGGGAGCGCTCGGCCCGCTCCTGCTGCCCTCGACCCGCGTGCGATGGCCGCCCCGGCCGATCCCCCCGCGGGTGCGGGTGAGGCGGTAGTCGATGCGGTCGTCGACCAGCGAGGCGATCTCGTCGGTCGAGGCATGGGTGCGGCCGACCTCGCCGGTGATGTGGTCGGTGAGCCGCTCGATACGGTCGAGGCGCTCGTACTCGGAGAGCACGGCCCGGTCCAGGCTCAGCGCCTTCACCAGCGCCACGCACATCAGCAGCAGGATCACGCTGAACGGCAGCGCCGTCATCAGCGAACCGGCCTGCAGGGAGGTGAGGCCGCCCGAGAGCAGCAGCGCCGCGGCGAGCACGCCCTCCAGCAGCGCCCACAGCACACGGGACCACATCGGCGGATTCGGGTGACCGCCCGAGGCGAGCATGTCCACCACCAGGGAGCCGGAGTCCGAGGAGGTGATGAAGAAGACCGCGACCACGATGATGCCGAGCACCGACAGCAGCTGTGTGGCGGGGAACTGC